>DATFPQ010000001.1:0-39083 GCA_035264765.1 Actinomycetales bacterium
GTGGCCACGGCCGTCGCGACGAGCGCCAGCGCCAGCCGGCCGGCGACGAGCGCGCAGCCTGCGGTGCTCACCGTGGTGAGCAGCCCGGCGAGACCCTCGCCGGCCAGCGTGTCCGCGACCGTGAGCGCGAGCCGGGTCAGCAGGGCCGTGAGCACGAGGGCGCCCAGCGCGCCGCTGCCGGCGGCCACGCTAGCGGCGGCGGAGCGCAGGACCGCAGGAGCGACGCCCGGCGCCGCGCCACCGGGCGCTGCGCCGCCGAACGCCGCTCGCGGGACGGCAGTCGGCGCGGCGCTGCGCGCGTGACTCGGTGCGTCGGTCGCTGCGGCAGTCGGTGCGGCAGTCGGTGCGGCACCCTGCGCGTGACCAGTGGCCGTGGTCGCTGCCGCACGAGCCGGGGACGAGTCCATGAGCGCTGATCCTTGCGTTTGCGGCGATTTGCCTGCATTGCCGACTGTTCACCTCCGCCCATTGCACGTCAACGGTCGCCACAGCCCCTGTGGACGGACGGTTGCGCGGCCACCCGACGTCCTACGGTGTGGACCCGGGCCGGCACGGCCCGCAGCCGGAGGGGGACGTCGGTGCGCTGGGAGCGGCTGTTCGAGGACCTGGAGGCGCAGCTGGACGCGGCAGTCGAGGCCGAGCTGGCCGGGGAGGTCGCCGAGCGCACCCGTCACGAGCGTGCCCACGTCACGCTGGCCGACCGCCTGGTGGCCTGGGTCGGCGAGATGGTGACGCTGGACCTGCTTGGCGGCGCCGTGGTGGCGGGCCGGCTGGAGCAGGCGGCGCAGCAGTGGGTCGTCGTTATGCACGGGCCCCTGCCGGCGCTCGTGCCGATGACCGCAGTGGTCACGGTCGGCGGGCTGGGCCGGGCGGCGTCGGCCGGCGATCGGACTGCGGTCCTGCGTCGGCTCAGCTTTCCGGCCGCCTTGCGCGCGGTGGCTCGCGACCGCAGCCCGGTCCGGATCGAGCTGGTGGACGGCCGGGTGCTCACCGGCACGGTCGACGCCGTGGGCAGCGACCACCTCGACCTGGCGGAGCACCCGCTGGACGAGCTCCGGCGTCCGAGCGCCGTCCGTCAGGTGCGAGCCGTCGCGCTCGCAGCGGTCGCGGTGGTGCACCCGGTTCCCGGCTCCAGCACCCTGGCGGGTTGATCCCGGTGGGTTGATCCCGGTGGGTTGATCCCGGTGGGCTGATCCTGGCGGGCTGATCCCGCCGGGCTAGTTCCGCCGGGCTGATCCCGCCGGGCTGGGCCGCGGTTCAGCCCTCCGGCTTGTCCAGCGCCGGGTCAGCCTCCATCCCGGGCCCGAGCCCCGAGTCGCCGAGTGCGGCGTCGTCCGGCCCACCGAAGGGATGCGACTCCACGAAGTCGCGCGTCTGGGCGTACATCCGCTGGATGTACGCCTCCAGCTCACTGGCCTCCACCCGCCACTGCCCCCGGCCGCCCACCTTGATGGCGGGAAGGTCGCCGGAGCGCACCAGCGCGTAGGTCTGCGCCGCCGAGATGTTCAGCAGCTCGGCGACGTCCGCGAGGGTCAGGAACCGCGGCGGCACAGGTCTCCTCCGGGCTCAGCACGGGGCGGGGCGCCCGCGGCAGTCGGCCCGCGCAGTATCGCACCGGGGGGCCGGGTCGCTGGGGCGAAGAACGCCTCGGCCTGTGGACAGGGACTAGGGCAAGAGCCCCTGAATGCGCCAAAGTGGTACAGCCGACGCCAAGGGGGGAGCCGTGCCGGACCACACCGTCTCCATCAGTCCACCGACGAGCCCGCCCCCGAGCGCGCCGACCGGGCCGGGCACCGGGGCGCCGACGTCAGGGCTCGGCGGTGCCCTCGCCCGCCGGCTCCGGGCCCCGTCCTGGCGCGACCCCCGGCTGCTCGTCGGGCTGCTGCTCGTCCTGGGGTCGATCACGGCGGGCGGACTCGTGGTGGCCGCGGCCGACGACACCGTGCCCGTGTACGTCGCCACCCGACCGCTCATGCCGGGCGACGCGCTCGACCCCGCCGACCTGACCGTCGTCCACGCCCGGCTCGACGCCGCGCAGCCTCGCTACCTCGTCGCTGCCTCGGGACCCCCGCGGGGACGGGTACTGGTGCGCACGGTGGCCGCCGGCGAGCTGGTGCCGCTCAGCGCGGTGGGCTCTCGCGAGCAGGTCGAGCTGCGTCCGGTCTCGGTCCCGCTGCCGGCGGAGGGCTCGGAGCAGATCAAGACCGGCGCGCTGGTGGACGTCTGGGTCGCCGCCCGCGACCGCGCGCGTGGGGTCGGCGCCTACAGCGCACCGCGGCGGGTTGCGGCCGCGGTCCAGGTGGCCGGGCGGTCCACCCGGCAGGGAGCGCTCGGCAGCTCGACGTCGACCGCCGCCCAGCTGCTGCTTGGTCCCGACCTGCTTCCCCGGGTGATCGAGGCGGTGGACAACGAGGCGCGGATCACCCTGGTGCCGGTGCCCGCCACGGTGCCCCGGTCCGGGTCGTGAACGCGGCGGTTCCGCTCCTGACCGCGGTGACCGGGCGCTGGGAGGCCCCACTCGTCGCCGGTCTGGAGCGCATCGGGGGATCGGTGGTCGTGGTCCGCCGGTGCGCGGACCTCGCCGACCTGCTGGCGGCCGCGGCCACTGGCCAGGGCCGGGCCGCCGTGCTGTCGGCGGACCTGCGCTCGCTCGGCGGCGAGGCGCTGTCGCGGCTGGCCCTGGCCGGGGTCGCCGTCGTGGCGCTGGTCGACCCTGGCGACGACGCCGCGCAACGGCGCCTGCACCAGCTCGGTGTTCGGCAGGTCCTTCCAGCGGACGCCGCACCCGAGCAGGTTGCCGACGCGGTGACCGCCGCGGTGGAGCACCTCGAACACGCCGCCCACGTAGGCGGCGGCACCGCTGAGCCGGCGTCCACTGGGCTCGGCCCGGCGGCTGTTCCTCCGACCTCGTACGCCGACCCGCGCCGATCCCTGGCGCCGCGGGGGCCCGCCACCGAGCCGGCGACTGCGTCGGAGGCCACCGGCCAGGTGATCGCCGTCTGGGGCCCCGCGGGAGCTCCCGGCCGAACCACGACGGCGGTCGGCCTGGCCGCCGAGGTGGCGGAGGCGGGCGGCGCCTGCCTGCTCATCGACGCGGACACGTACGCGGGCAGCGTCGCGCAGCTGCTCGGGCTGCTCGACGAGGTCCCCGGCCTGGCCACCGCCGCGCGGGCCGCCGACCACGGCACCCTTGACGTCGGCGCGCTCGCCGCGCTGGCGCCGCAAGCGAGCCCGGGGCTGCGGGTACTGACCGGGCTGGCGTCCGCCTCCCGCTGGCCCGAGGTGCGCCCGGCCTCCTTCGCTGCCGTGCTGCGGGCCGCGCGCGGGCTGAGCGCCTGCACGGTGGTCGACACGTCCGCAAGCGTGGAGCAGGACGAGGAGCTCTCGTACGACACGGCAGCACCGCGCCGCAACGGGGTGACCCTGCAGGCCCTGCAGGACGCCGACGTCGTCGTCGCCGTCGGATCCGCAGACCCCGTGGGGCTGCAGCGACTGGTGCGGGGCCTGCAGGAGCTCGCCGGCATCGTGACGTCCTCGCCGGTCGTCGTGGTCAACCGGGTCCGAGCCACGGCGGTCGGCCCGGCGCCGGAGCGGGCCGTGCGCAGGGCGTTGGCCCGATACGCCGGCGTGGACGACCCCGTGCTGGTGCCTGACGACGGCCCCGTCCTGGACGCCGCCGTGCTGCAGGGCCGCACGCTTCCCGAGGCCGCGCCGTCCTCACCGGTCCGGGTCGCCCACGCCCGGCTGGCCGCGAGGCTCGGAGTGGTAGGAGGCCAGAGCGAGCGCGCTGCCAGCCGGGGCCTGCGGCGGTTGCGCTTAGGTTGACCAACGACGCAGGGGTGAGCCAGTGACGGAGCGCGACCCGGTGAGCGAGGCCGAGCCGGACCAGGGCGTGCTGGCGGTGGTGTTCGACTGGGGCGGCGTGCTGACGACGGGTATCGACGCGGCCTTCACGCAGTGGGCCACGAGCGACGGCGTCGAGCCGGACCACCTGGCCGCCGTGCTCCGGGAGGCGTTCGCCGCGGACAGCCCGGAGCACCCGAACGCCGTCCACGCCCTCGAGCGTGGGGACCTCACCGGCGAGGAGTTCGAGACGCTGCTCGCCCGCCAGCTCGCCGCGCGCGGCTCGCACGTTCCCGCCCGTGGGCTGCTGAGCCGCATGTTCGCCAACCTGTCGCCCTCGGACTCCATGTTGGGCCTGGCGGCCCGGCTCAAGGAGCAGGGCCTGCGGACGGCGGTGCTGTCGAACTCGTGGGCCAACACCTATCCGGACGAGGGCTGGGACGAGCTGTTCGACGCGGTGGTCATCTCTGGGCACGTCGGCATGCGCAAGCCCGAGCCGCAGATCTACCACCACGTGCTCGACCTGCTCGGGGTGCCGGCGTCGCGGTGCGCCTTTGTGGATGACCTTGGCGCCAACGTCCGGGCCGCCGCGGCGATCGGCATGGTCGGCGTCCACCACCGCAGCTACGACGAGACGGTGGCCGAGCTCGAGGCGCTCACCGGCCGGGCCCTGCGTTGAGCCGCCACGTCAGTGCAGAACCCCCAGCGCGCTGAACCGCTACCGCAGCGGCCAACCCACAGGTCAGGCGCTGAACAGCAGGGTCAGCCCGCCGACCGTGTAGGTCACCATCATCAGCAGCAGCGGGAGCTGCCCCAGGACGGCTCGCCGGTGCGGGAAGAGCCGCACCGCCCGGTCGTGCGCGAGCACCACGCCCAGGACGTGGCCGGTCACCACCGAGACCACCTGCACGGTCGCGACCAGGCCCGGCTGCAGCAGCGCACTGCTCGGCCGGTGGTCGGCCAGCCCCAGCCAGTCGGACCCGTTGCCGAGCGGATCGGACAGGTGCACGAACGCGTTCTGGCCCTCCAGGACGAGCAGCGACCAGTAGTGGGCGACGACGTAGCCGAGCGCGATCGGCACCAGCGAGTGGGCGAACGCTGCCGGCATGCCTCGGCCCCCCAGCCCGCCGACCCGGCCGGCCCAGCGCGTGCACGCGGCGTACAGCAGGCCGACGACCAGGACTACCGCGACCAGGCCGGCCGTCTCGACGAGCGTCTGGGGCAGCGGCGAGGACTGCACGAAGGTGAACCAGCCCGGCGCGTTGGAGGCCCCGTCGTAGGCGGTCGTCCCCAGCATCACGGCCACGGTTGCGGCCAGGCCCGGGGCGGCGGGTAACGCGTCGAGGCCGGCCAGCGGTGACCGGATCACCAGCCGGCCGTCGGCACGCCGTCCCAGCGCGCTGAGCCGGCCGAACAGCGCGGACCACACCTCGAACGGGGCGCAGCGGTCGAACCAGTGACTGCCCATCAGGAAGCCGCCCACCAGCTGCACGGTGACGTGGATCAGGACCGCGAGGCGCAGCACCGGCAGGGTGGCGTTGTCCGGAGCCACGAGCTCCAGCCAGGTGAATGCGAGCAGCCCGAGCGCCGCGGGCCAGTAGCCCAGACCCGGTGGCAGGGGCAGCGCGCCCTCACGCGGGTCGAGCCCCGCCAACCGCAGCACGACGGCGTGCAGGGTCCGCAGCGGGTTCAGCCGCCGCCACACCGGACCGAACAGCACCGACAGCGGCACCAGGCCGACCCACAGCAGGACGTAGATCACGAAGGGGGTCGGGTTGTCGGCGTCGTCCTGACCCAGGACCAGGGCGATCCCGGCGTACGCCGTCACCACGACGCCGAGCGCGGCGAGGACGGCGCGCGTGGTCCGGGAGTCCAGCACCGCCGCGACGGACGGCGGCAGCGGCCGGCCGGCCTGCGGGCCGTTCAGCCGGGGCTCGCGCCACAGCAGGCCCAGGGCCACGAACGACACGACGAGCGCAATGGCAGCGCCGGCCACGGCCAGCCCGAAGGGCAGCGGGAGGTCCTGCCGGCTGCCGACCCCGTGGGCGACGACGACGCCGGTCGTGTCCGCGGCCCTCACCGCACGAGCAGCTGGAGCAGGCGCAGCTCCGGATGGTGCGTCTCCACCTCGTACAGGCCGGCCTCCGCGCCGGTGAGGTCGATCGTGACCGGCTGCCCCGCCGTGACCTTCTTCTCGACCTCGAAGCCGTGCACGTGGATCTCGTCGTCGTGGTCGACCGTGATGACCAGCCGCAGCCGCTCGCCCTGGTCCAGCTCGACCCGGCCGGGCGGCGGGCTGACCCGCTTGCCGGTCACCGAGATCCGCAGGGTCCGGACCGCTGGAGTGGCAGAGCTGCTGGACGACGAGCCGCTCGCGGACGAGCCGGACGAGGACGAGCTCGACGAGGAGGAGCTGGACGACGACGAGGAGCTCGACGAGGTGCTGCTGGACGACGCGCTCCCGGCCGGCGCGGCGCCGCCGCACCCGGCGGCGAGGACGGCCACGGCGCCTAGCAGCGCCGCCGTCCGCACCAGGCCGGCTCCACGCCGTCCGCGATGCTCCACCCGGGCCGCCGGCCGCCGCCGCGGGACCGGCCCGGACGGAGCAAGGGTGGGCCGTGCAGGCTCAGGCGTCATGCGGTGAGTGTAGGAACCGGGCCGGTGGCACGATGGCCCGGTGCCCGACCGCCTGAGCCCCCTTGATGCGTCCTTCCTGTATCTGGAAGAGCCGACGACCGCGATGCACGTGGGCTCGGTGGCGATCTTCGAGACCCCGCCGGACGGGTTCGACTACGAGCGGCTGCTGGCGCTGGTGCAGGCGCGGATCGCCTACGTCCCCCGGTACCGGCAGCGCGTTCGCGTGGTGCCAGGCCGGTTGGCCAACCCGGTGTGGGTGGACGACGAGGACTTCGACATCGAGTACCACGTGCGGCGCTCGGCGCTGCCGCGGCCCGGCACGACGGCGCAGCTGACCGAGCTGGTGGCGCGCGTGCAGTCGCGCCAGCTCGACCGAGACCGGCCGCTGTGGGAGGTCTACCTCGTCGAGGGACTCCAGGACGACCGCTTCGCGCTGGTCACCAAGACCCACCAGGCGCTGGTCGACGGCGTGAACGCGGTCGATATCGGTCAGGTGCTGCTGGACGACGACGCGGCCTTTCCGGACGTCCCCACCGACACCTGGAAGCCGGCACCTGAGCCCACCGACCTTGAGCTCGTCGTGAGCGCGGTGGCGGACGCGGTCCGCAGCCCCGGCGAGGCCGTGAACCTGGTGCGTGGC
The DNA here is from genome assembly GCA_035264765.1 of Actinomycetales bacterium. Lineage (GTDB taxonomy): Bacteria > Actinomycetota > Actinomycetes > Actinomycetales > Angustibacteraceae > DATFPQ01. The sequence goes on from DATFPQ010000001.1 coordinate 7,121, forward strand.
GGCGTGGCGGACGTCCGGGCGACCGCCGGCAAGGTGCTGGGGCAGGTCGGTCACCTGGCCTCCACGGCGGCCCGGACGGCGGCCCGTCCGGCACCGACCAGCCCGCTCAACGTCGACATCGGCGAGCAGCGCCGGTACGCGGTGGTGGCCACGTCCCTCGAGGACCACCGCCGGGTGCGTGCGCGGCACAGCCGGCCCGGCTCCGCCGAGCTGGACGTCAACGACGTCGTGCTGTCAACGGTCGCCGGCGCGCTGCGGTCATGGCTGCTGACCCGCGGCGAGCCGGTCGGGCCGGCCACAGTGGTTCGTGCCCTGGTGCCGCTGAGCGTGCGCGTCGACGAGCAAGGGAGCCACCGCGACGGCAACCGCGTCGGCAACCGAGTCGCGGGCGTCGTCGTCGACCTGCCGGTGGGGGAACGCAATCCCGCCGTCCGGCTGCACCAGGTGGCCTACGGGATGCGGGCCCAGGAGACCACCCGCCAGGCGGTCGGCGCTCGAGCGCTGGTCGGGATCGCCGGCTTCGCCCCGCCGACGCTGCACTCGCTGGGCGCGCGCGTGGCCAGCGCGGCGTCGCGGCGGCTGTTCAACCTGATCGTCACGAACGTCCCCGGCCCGCAGCACCCCTTGTACGCGGGGACGGCGCGCATGCTGGAGTCCTACCCGGTCATGCCGCTGGCGCGGGGTCAGGCGCTGAGCATCGGGATGACCTCGTACGACGGCTGCGTCTACTACGGCCTCAACGGCGACCGGGACGCCATGGCCGACGTCGACGTGCTGGCGTCCTGCGTGGTCGAGGCGCTGTCGGAGCTGCTGGAGACCGCGCGGTGACCCGTCGCGGGCTCGTGCTCGGCGGCGGCGGCGTCCTCGGCGGGGCGTGGATCGTCGGCGCGCTGTCCGCGCTGCAGGACCACCTGGGCGTCGACCTGCGGGAGGTCGACGAGCTGGTCGGGACGTCGGCGGGCTCGGTCCTCGCCGCGCTGCTCGCGGCCGGCGTCGGGGTGGACGACCTGCGCGCACACCAGCTCGGGCTGCCCACGACCGGGCCGCTCGACGGCTTCTCCTGGGACTACGAGACCGCGACCGGGGGCAGCCGCCCGCCCCGCCCGCGCGCCGGCCCGGGGTCGGCCGGCCTGATCGCCCGCAACGTCGGCCACCTTCGCCGCCTGCCGCCCACCGCCGTCCTGTCCGCGCTGCTGCCGGAGGGCCGCGGGTCGCTGGGCAGCGTGGGCGCGCTTGTGCGGCACGTGGTGCCGTCCGGCTGGGTCGCCCGGGACGGCCTGCAGGTGGTCTCCATGGACTTCGAGTCCGGCCGCCGGGTCGCGTTCGGCCGCCCCGGCGCTCCTGCCGCGGACCTGGCCGAGGCGGTCATGGCCTCCTGCGCCATCCCCGGCTGGTACTCCCCGGTGCGGATCGGCGAGCACCGGTACGTCGACGGCGGGGCCTGCTCGTCCACCAGCGTGGACCTGCTGGCCGACCGCGGCCTGGACGAGGTCTACGTCCTCGCACCCTCGGTGAGCTTCGCCACCGACCACCCGGCCGCCTTCCTCACCCGGCTGGAGCGGCAGTGGCGCGTCCGGGTCACCCGGCGGTGCCTGCGCGAGGTGGCGAAGGTGCACGCCGCCGGCGCCGAGGTGGTGGTTCTCGGACCCGGTCCCGAGGACCTCGAGGCCGTGGGCGCCAACCTGATGGACGTCGGACGCCGCCGACTCGTCCTGGAGACCTCGATCCGGACGTCGGCACTGGCCCTCATGGACCCGGAGCCGTTGGAGGCGCTCCCGGCCCGGGTCGTTCCCCGCAGCACCGGGGTGCTCCCCGACGCCGACGAGGAACGGCCGTCCAGCCAGGCCCCTCCGGACTCCGAGCCCCGGTCCCCAGCCGTCGCCCGTTCCACCCGGGAGCCCTCCTGATGCGCGTCTTCGTCCCGGGCACGCTGCCCCTCCTGCGCAGGCTGAGGGAGGCCGGCCTGCCGGCGCCGCTGGCGGCGCACGCCGTCACCGGAGCCCTCCGCGAGTGGTATGTCGAGGGCGACGGCGAGGAGCTCGAGTACGCGGCGTCCAGCGAGGCGGCCGCGGCCTCGTTGCGGCTGCTGGCAGCCGACCCCGGCGCGCCCCCGCGGCGGGTCGTGGTGGCCGCGGAGCTGCCGGACGCCCAGGTCCGCCCGGCCCCCGGCGGCGCCCGCTCCGCCGTCGTCCTCCGGGTCGACCTGACGACCGACCGGGTGGTGAGCATCCACGTGGACGACGACGATGCGGCGGCCGACGTCGCAGCCGCGGCCCGGTGCGTTCCGGCGGCGGACGCGGGCGAGGAGCAGGCCCAGCTCACCGTCGAGGACGCCGATGGGCACGAGCTGCTCTGGTACGACGTCACCGAGCTCGACGACCTGCTCGACCACCCGCTCGCCGACGGCTGACGCCCGGCCACCCGAGCCGGCCGAGCGGCGTCCGGCCGACAGGACCAAACGGGCTGCGCGCCGCCCTCGCGGGGCAGTCGGCCGGTTGCTCCTGTCGGTGGGGTGCGGACCCAGGCGGCACGGCGTCCGCGTGCCATGCTGGCGGGAGGTCACGAGCCGGCGCACGAGCAAGGAGCTCCCCCATGGACGCCCGCACCACGGTCCCCACCCCGGTGAACGAGCCGGTGCTCGACTACGCCCCCGGCAGCGGGGAGCGGGCGGAGGTGCAGCAGCGCCTTACCGAGCTGGCCAAGCAGCGGCACGAGCTCACGATGACCATCGGCGGTGAGCAGCGGCTGGGCGGCGGCCGCCCCATCGACGTGGTGCAGCCGCACGCGCGGCACGAGGTGCTGGGGACGCTCGGCAACGCCACCCGCGAGGACGCCCGCGCCGCGGTCGAGGCCGCGAAGGACGCCGCCCCGGCGTGGCGTGCGGTGCCCTTCGACGAGCGGGCCGCGCTGCTGCTCAAGGCCGCCGAGCTGCTGGCTGGGCCCTGGCGCCAGACGCTGAACGCGGCCACCATGCTGGGCCAGTCCAAGACGGTGTACCAGGCCGAGATCGACTCCGCCTGCGAGCTGATCGACTTCTGGCGGTTCAACGTGCACTTCGCCGCCCGGCTGCTGGCCGAGCAGCCGGAGCGCAACTCCCCGGGGGTGTGGAACCGGCTGGACCACCGGCCGCTCGAGGGGTTCGTCTATGCCATCACCCCGTTCAACTTCACCGCCATCGCGGGCAACCTCCCCACGGCGCCGGCGCTGATGGGCAACACCGTGGTCTGGAAGCCGTCGCCCACGCAGCAGCTCGCGGCGCACTACACGATGCGGCTGCTGGAGGCCGCCGGGCTGCCCCCCGGAGTGATCAACCTGGTGACCGGCGACGGCCTCGATGTCAGCGAGGTGGCGCTGGCCGACCCCGACCTGGCCGGGATCCACTTCACCGGCTCGACCACCACGTTCCAGCACCTGTGGCGCCAGGTCGGCGCGAACATCTCCCGGTACCGCAGCTACCCGCGCGTGGTCGGCGAGACCGGGGGCAAGGACTTCGTGCTGGCCCACACCAGCGCGGACCCCGACGTGCTGCGCACCGCGCTCGTCCGTGGCGCCTTCGAGTACCAGGGTCAGAAGTGCTCAGCCGCCTCCCGCGCCTTCGTCCCGGAGAGCCTGTGGCGCCAGATCCGCGACGACCTGGTGTCGATCACCGACGGCCTGTCGGTCGGTCCGGTCACCGACTTCGGCAACTTCATGGGCGCCGTCATCGACGACCGTGCCTTCGCCAAGCACAAGGCCGCGATCGACCGCGCGCACGCCACCGACTCGATCGAGGTCGTGGCCGGTGGCAGGTACGACGACAGCGACGGCTGGTTCGTGCGGCCGACCGTGCTGGTTGGCAGCGACGTCGACGACGAGATCTTCTCCACCGAGTACTTCGGGCCGGTGCTCTCGGTGCACGTCTTCCCCGATGCCGAGTTCGACGAGGCGCTGCGCCACGTCGAGTCCGGGTCGGCGTACGCACTCACCGGCTCGGTGATCGCCCAGGACCGGCAGATCATCTCTCGGGCCCGCGACGAGCTGCGGTTCGCGGCCGGCAACTTCTACGTCAACGACAAGCCCACCGGTGCTGTCGTGGGACAACAGCCGTTCGGCGGTGGTCGGGCCTCGGGGACGAACGACAAGGCCGGGGCGATGCAGAACCTGCAGCGCTGGACGTCGACGCGTTCGATCAAGGAGACCCTGGTCCCCGCCACCGACCACCGCTACCCGCACATGGGCTGACCCGGGCGCCCGACACCGAGCAAGGCGGCCAGAGGCTAGCGGCCCCATCGGACTGTGCGGTTGCTCGGGTGTGGGCCGGCCCGTCGAGCCTGCAGTCCGGGCCGGGTGTGTCCCGAATCGCCCGGTCCGGTAACGGCTGTCGAACGACGCCGTAGAGGCCTTGTCGGCATCTCGTATACAGGATACTTTCAACCCCGTCCTGGCCCGGACGCCGAAAGGTGGTTCGCCATGCGCAGCGCCCCTCCCCGCACCGACCGGCCGACTCCGCGCTCGCGATCGCGAGCTGGTCACCGCCCGGCGCTGACGGCGCTGGCCTGCACGACGGGCCTGCTGCTCGCTGCCTGCAGCTCGGTGGGCTCGAGCTCGTCCGGCGGGCAGACCGGGAGCGACGTCGGGCAGACGGCGCAGTCGGTGAAGCCGGGCGGGGCCGTGACCGTCGCGCTGTCGGCGGAGCCGGACCGGCTGGACCCCACTCTGGCCCGGTCGCTGTACAGCCGTTACGTGTTCAACGCCATGTGCGAGAAGCTCTACGACCTCAATGCGAAGGTCCAGATCGTTCCTCAGCTGGCGTCCGCGCTGCCCACGGCGTCGGAGGATGGCAGGACCGTCACCATCCCCGTGCGCTCCGGAGTGAAGTTCGCGGACGGCACGCCCCTGGATGCCGCAGCGGTCAAGACCTCGCTGGAGCGCCACCTGACGCTGAAGGAGTCGGCCCGGGTGAGCGACCTCGGGCCGATCGACTCGGTCGAGGCCACGAGCCCGACGAGGGTGACGATCAGGCTGAAGGCGCCGTTCGCGCCGCTGGTGGCGGCGCTGTCGGACCGGGCCGGCATGATCATGAGTCCGAAGCAGCTGAAGGCCAAGGGGGACGACTTCGGCTCCGACCCGGTCTGCGTCGGTCCGTTCAAGTTCGCCAAGCGGGTGCCGCAAAACTCGATCGGCCTGGTCAAGGACCCCAACTACTACGACGCGAAGAACGTCCACCTCGACAAGCTCACGTACCGGATCATCACCGACGCGAGCATCCGGGCCGCGAACCTGAAGTCGGGTGACGCGGAGGTCGCCGACACCGTGAGCACGGAGGACGTCGACCAGCTGAAGTCGGACTCCAACCTGTCGGTGCTCGAGTCGGCGTCCCTCGGCTACCAGGGCGTGACCTTCAACGTCGGTAACGCGAACGGGGTCGGCACCGCGCCCAAGGTCGGGAACGCGCCGTACGCGAAGGACAAGCGCGTGCGGCAGGCGTTCGAGTACGCCATCGATCGGAACGTGCTGGTGAAGACCGTGTTCAACGGCCTTTTCGACACCGCGTGCAGTGCCATCTCGCCGGCCAGCACCTTCTCCAGTCCGCAGGCGCAGAACTGTCGCCAGCACGACCCGGCGAAGGCGAAGCAGCTGCTTCAGCAGGCGGGCGTGACGATGCCGTACCGCTTCTCGATGCTGACCTCGAACACGCCGGACTCGCTGCAGTTCGCCCAAGCCCTGCAGTCCATGGTGAAGGACGGCGGCTTCGACATGAAGATCGAGCCGGTCGAGTTCACCTCGCTGCTCGACCTGCAGGACCAGGGGAAGTTCCAGGCGGTGCAGATCGGCTGGTCCGGACGTCCGGACCCGGACGGCAACCTCTCCACGTTCGTCGAGACGGGCGGCTCGCAGAACGTCGCCGGGTTCAGCAGCGACAAGGTCGACACGCTGCTGCGGCAGGCTCGCCAGAGCCAGAACCCGGCGCAGCGCAGGACCTTCTACGGACAGCTGCAGACCGCACTGCAGGACGAGGCTCCGCTGGTCTACATCTACCGCCAGCGCAACCTGACCGGCGTGAGCAAGAAGCTTTCCGGGGTACAGGTCTTCCCGGACGGCATCATCCGCGTTGCCCGAGCCGGGTTCACCCAGTAGGGGGGACGTCCAGTGGGTCGCTACCTGCGACGTCGGCTGGGGCACTCGGCGGTGACCCTGGTGCTCGCGACGATGGTCGTGTTCGCCGGGGTCCGGGCGCTGCCGGGCGATCCCGCGCTCGCCCTCGCGGGCGAGGAGCGCGACCCGGCGTCGCTCGAGGCGGTTCGCGAGCAGTACGGCCTGAACGACCCGGTGTGGCTGCAGTACCTGCACTACCTGAAGAACTTCCTCACCGGCGACCTGGGACGGTCGGTCCGCACCAACATCCCGGTGACCGAGCTGCTCGTCTCGGCCCTGCCGGTGACGCTCGAGCTGTCCTTCCTGGCGCTTCTGGTCGCCTCGCTGGTGGGCGTGCTGACCGGGATCCTCGCCGCGGTACGCCGCGGCAAGCCGGCCGAGTGGCTGGCGAACGGCTTCGCGCTGATCGGGCTGTCCGTGCCGAACTTCTGGCTCGGCCTGATGGCCATCCTCTACCTGGCCGTGGCGGTGCCGCTTTTCCCCGCCTCCGGGTACGTGCCGTTCCGGGAGGATCCGGCCGCCAACCTGCACCACATGGTGCTGCCCGCCGTCATCCTCGGCTTCGGGCTCGCCGCGGTGATCATGCGGCAGACCCGGTCGTCGATGTTGGAGTCGATGAGCACCGACTACATCCGCACCGCGCGCGCCAAGGGGCTGGCGGAGCGCTCGGTGATCGGCGTGCACGCATTGCGGAACAGCCTGATCGTGGTCGTCACCATCGTCGGGCTGCAGCTCGGAGCGCTCATCTCCGGAGCCGTCGTCACGGAGCAGATCTTCGGCCTACCCGGCTTCGGCAAGCTCACCGTCGACTCGGTCTTCCAGCGCGACTACCCGGTGATCCAGGGCGTCGTCCTGGTGACCGCGACGGCCTACATCGTGATCAACCTCCTGGTGGACCTCCTCTACTCCGTGATCGACCCGCGCATCAGGGTGACGGGAGAAGTGGCATGAGCGGCCGGCGACGCGAGGACCGGACATGACGACCGTCGAGGCCGCCGTCGTCGACACGCCCGCTGCGGGCACCGCCGCACCCCGCCGCCGGCGGGTGCTGCGCCGCCTGCTCCGGGCACCCCTCGCCCTCACCGGGCTCATCGTGCTGGTCGTCGCGATGCTCGTGGCCCTGCTTGCTCCGGTGCTGGCTCCGTACCCGCCGACGCAGACCTCGTTCGCCTCGACGTTCCTGCCACCCGGCTCCCCGGGCCACGTCCTGGGCACCGACTCGCTGGGTCGCGACATCCTGTCGCGGATCATCTACGGCACCCGCGCATCACTTGTCGTCGGTGTGCTCTCCGTGATCCTCGCGCTGGTCGTCGGCGTGCCGCTCGGACTCCTCGCCGGCTACTTCGGCCGGATGGACTCGGTGATCTCCCGGTTCACCGACGTGGTCCTGGCGTTCCCCTTCCTGATCCTGGCCGTCGGTCTGGCGGCGATCCGCGGGGCCTCGCTGTCGAACGCCGCGCTGGCCATCGGCATCGCGCAGATACCGGGAATGATCCGGGTGAGCCGGTCGGAGACGTTGCGACTCAAGGGACTCGACTACGTCTCGGCAGCGGTCGCCGAGGGGGCGAGCGACCTGTGGATCCTGAGCCGGCACATCCTGCCGAACGCCGTCAGCGTCCTCATCGTGCAGGCCACGGTGGCGATCCCCGCGGCGATCCTCGGCGAGGCGGTGCTGTCCTTCCTCGGCCTGGGCATCCAGCCGCCCGCGCCCAGCCTCGGGACGATGCTGTCAGAGGCACAGCGCTACATCGCGCGGGCGCCGTGGACGGCCGTGATGCCGGGCCTGGCGATCATCGCCCTCACCCTGGCCTTCAACCTGTTCGGTGACGGACTACGCGACGCCCTCGACCCGAAGGCGAGCCGCCGGTGACCACCTCGACCAGGTCGGACCTGACCCCCGCGCCGGACGAGTCGACGGCCGGCGAGCCGCTCCTGCAGGTGCGTGACCTGTCCGTGCGCTTCCGCACGGAGGACGGCACGCTCTCGGCGGTCGACGGCGTGAGCTTCGACGCCCGCGCCGGTGAGCTGCTCGCCGTCGTGGGGGAGTCCGGATGCGGCAAGAGCGTCACGGCGATGGCGCTCTCCGGCCTGCTGCCGGGCAGTGCAACGGTCACCGGGTCGGTGCGCCTGGACGGCGTGGAGCTGGTGGGTGCCGGCGCCGCGACCCTGCGCCAGGCGCGTGGCGGCAAGATCGCCTATATCTTCCAGGAGCCGATGACCTCGCTGAACCCGGTCTTCACCGTGGGCCGGCAGATCAGCGAGGTGCTGCGCGTGCACGAGGGCATGAGCAAGAAGCAGGCCCTGGCCCGCGCGGCGGAGCTGCTCGACCTGGTGGGCATCCCGAGCGCCCGCGAGCGGCTGAAGCAGTACCCGCACCAGCTGTCGGGAGGCATGCGCCAGCGGGTGATGATCGCGATGTCGGTGGCCTGCAACCCGCGGGTCCTGGTCGCGGACGAGCCGACGACGGCGCTGGACGTCACCGTGCAGGCCGGCATCCTGGACGTACTGCGCGACCTGCGCGACCGGCTGGGTGCCGCGGTGGTCCTGATCACCCACGACCTCGGCGTCGTGGCCGACGTCGCCGACCGGGTCATGGTGATGTACGCGGGCCGCGTGGTGGAGCGCGGCGAGGTGCACGAGTTCTTCGCGCACCCGCGCCACCAGTACTCCGTCGGCCTGCTCGGCGCCGTCCCGGCCGCGCGAGTGCACGGTACGCGGCAGCGCTTGCGCGAGATCCCCGGGCTCGTGCCGGTCCTGGCGCAGCAGCCGGACGCCTGCACCTTCGCCGACCGCTGCCCGGCGGCTGACGACACCTGCCGGACGTCCCGTCCGCCACTGACCCGGGCGCCGCAGAGCGCGCACGAGGCGGCCTGCTGGCACCCGGCCACCGAGGTGAACCGGGCCGTGCCCGAGGCTGGGGCGGGCGAAGCGGAGGCGAGGACGTGACCGCGGAGCGGGTGGCTGCCACCGAGCCGGTGTGCGAGCTGGTCGACGTCGTCAAGCACTTCGGCCCGGTGCGCGCGGTCGACGGCGTCTCGCTGCGGATCCACCCCGGTCAGGTGGTGGCCCTGGTCGGGGAGAGCGGGTCCGGCAAGTCGACCGTCGGACGCTGCGTGGTGCGGCTGCTCGAGCCGACGTCCGGAACCGTGCAGCTGCAGGGAGTGGACGTCACCCACCTCAGCAGACATGCCCTGCGTCCGCACCGGAAGGCCGTGTCGATCGTCTTCCAGGACCCCGCCAGCTCGCTCGACCCACGGCTCGACGTCGGTGCGGTCGTCGGTGAGCCCCTACGGCTGCAAGGGGTCGGGCGCGGCGACCGCACCAAGCGCGTCGGCGACATGCTGGAGCGGGTGGGTCTGCGCCGGGCGGTGGCCGAGCGGTACCCGCACGAGCTGTCCGGCGGCCAGCGCCAGCGGGTCAGCATCGCCAGGGCGCTGGTGTCGCAGCCCAGCCTGCTCGTCGCCGACGAGCCCACGAGCGCCCTGGACCTGTCGGTGCAGGCCAGCGTGCTGAACCTGCTGACCGACCTGCAGCGCGACCTCGGCTTCGCCTGCCTGTTCATCACGCACGACCTGTCCGCGGTCGAGTACCTCGCGGACGACGTGGCGGTCATGTACCTGGGGGTGCTCGCCGAGTACGGCCCACGAGAGCGGATCTTCGAGTCACCCAAGCACCCGTACACGCAGGCGCTGCTGTCCGCCGCGCCGCTGCCCGACCCGCTCCTGCAGCGCCGGCGCCGCCGGGTGGTGCTGTCCGGCGACATCCCGACGCCGCTCGACCCGCCGCCCGGCTGCCGGTTCCACACCCGATGCCCGGTCGCGGACCAGCGGTCGCGGACGGAGGTCCCGGCGCTGCGCCACGTGGCCGGTCGGCTCGTCGCCTGCCACCAGGTGGACGACGACGGCAACGGACCCGATGTCCGGCTTCGTCCCGACGACACTCCCGTTCCCTCCGGAGGACCCACCCCGTGACCGACGTCGAGACGCGCCCGACCCTGCGGGGAACGTTCGGAATGGTGTCCACCACCCACTGGCTGGCCTCTCAGGCCGCGATGGCCGAGCTCGAAGCAGGGGGCAACGCCTTCGACGCCGCGGTCGCCGCGGGCTTCGTGCTGCACGTCGTCGAGCCGCACCTGAACGGGCCCGGCGGTGAGGTGCCGGCAATTCTTGCCACCGCGGACGACCCGACGCCGACCGTGCTGTGCGGGCAGGGTCCCGCTCCGTCAGGGGCGACGCCGGAGCACTACCGCTCGCTGGGCCTCGACCTGATCCCGGGCTCGGGACCGATCGCGGCCGCCGTCCCCGGCGCCGTGGACGCCTGGCTGCTCCTGCTCCGCGACCACGGCACCCGCCGGCTCGCCGACGTCCTGTCCTACGCCATCGGCTACGCCCGGGACGGCCACCCGTTCCTGCCCCGCGCCGCCGACCTCGTCGTCTCGATGACCGACCTGTTCACCACCCATTGGCCCACCTCCGCGGCCCTGTGGCTGCGGGACGGCCACCCGCCCGGCCACTGGGCCCGGTTCCGCAACCCCGAGTACGCCGCCGTGCTGGAGCGGCTGGTCGCCGAGGGAGAGGCATCGGGCGCCGGCCGCGAGGCGCAGGTCGACGGGGCCCGGCGGGGCTGGCGGGAGGGCTTCGTGGCGGAGGCCGTGGACGCGTTCCAGCGCCAGCCCCACCGCGACGCCAGCGGCCGGGACCACGCAGGCCTCGTCACGGGCGCCGACATGGCCGCTTGGTCGGCCGGCTACGAGCCCGCGGTGGTCCGCCGGTTCCGGGACGTGGAGGTCGCCAAGACCGGACCCTGGGGGCAGGGGCCCGTGCTGCTGCAGTCGCTGGCCATGCTCGACGGTCTGGACGACGCGCTGCTCGACCCCGGAACTGCGGACGGCACGCATACCGTCGCCGAGGTGCTGAAGCTGGCGCTCGCCGACCGGGAGGCCTGGTACGGCGACGTGCCGGACGTCCCGCTGGAGGCGCTGCTCAGCGAGGAGTACGCGTCCCGCCGGCTCGCCCTGGTGGGTCCCGAGGCGTCCCGCGAGCTGCGTCCGGGCTCGCCGGACGGTCGCGAGCCACGGCTGGCCTCGCACGTGCTCGCCGCGCGCAGCGTGGACGTCCCAGCGGGTCTGGGGGAGCCCACGGTCACGGTCGCGAGCGGGCAGACCCGGGGCGACACCTGCCACGTGGACGTGATCGACCGCTGGGGCAACCTGGTGTCGGCGACGCCGAGCGGTGGCTGGCTGCAGAGCTCACCCGCCGTGCCGGGCCTCGGCTTCTGTCTGGGCAGCCGGATGCAGATGTTCTGGCTGGACGACGGGCTGCCGTCGACCGTGGCGCCGGGACGACGGCCGCGGACGACGCTCTCACCGACGCTCGTGCTGCGCGACGGGCGTCCCGTGATGGCCTGCGGCACGCCGGGTGGTGACCAGCAAGACCAGTGGCAACTGTTGTTTCTGCTGCGGCACCTGGTCGGCGGTGCGGAGCTGCAGGCGGCGATCGACGCGCCGACCTGGCACACGACGTCCTTCCCCGGGTCGTTCTACCCGCGCGAGATGGCGCCGGGCGGGCTCGTGGTCGAGGACCGGCTCGGGAACGGCGTGATCACCGAGCTGAGCCGACGCGGGCACGACGTCACGCGCGCTGGTCCCTGGAGCCTCGGCCGGATGTGTGCAGTCGCCGTGGATCCGCACACGGGGATGCTGTCGGCCGCCGCGAACCCGCGCGGGGCGCAGGGCTACGCGGTGGGCCGATAGGGCCGCATCCGCACGGCTCGGGGTCAGGAGCCGGCGCGTGCAAGGTTGACCACGATGACGCCGAGACGGACGAACGATGCGAAGCCGGTCCCCGCGGCAGTCGTGACCCCGACGCGGGCCGCCACGCCGCCGCAGCTGCCGCCCCTCGGCCAATACGTCCAGCCGGCGGAGGTCGCGGGCCTGACCTGCCTGCTGCTCGGGCCGGACGGTGGGTCGATCACCGGCCAGCATCTGGTTATCTGCGAAAGAGCGTCGCTGTGAGCGGGGCGCCGTCGATGGTCGGCCTGGTCGCCGACGACCTGACCGGTGCCACCGACTCCGCGCTGCCGTTCGCCGAGCAGGGCTGGACGACCTGCCTCGAGCGCGGACCGCTCGAGGTCTGGAGCAGGTCCGCGCTCGGCGCCGGGCGCACCCTGGTCGCCGTGGCCACGGGAGTCCGCGGCGCGTCCGACGAGCAGGCCACGGCCGCCACCGCCGCGGCGGTCTCCGCGCTGATGGCCACCGGCATCGACCGGCTCTTCCTGAAGATCGACTCCACGGTCCGGGGCTCGGTGGCCGCCCAGGCGCGGGGAGCCCTGTCGGCGTGGCGGGCCGACCACCCGGGCAGCGTCGCCGTCGTCTGCCCGGCGTTCCCCGCCCAGGGCCGCACGGTCGTCGACGCTGCCGTCCTCGTCCACGGCGTCCCCGTCGCCGAGACTGCGGCCGCCGACGACCCGGTGACCCCGGTGACCGAGAGCCGGCTGGACGTCCTGCTGCCGGGGGGCGTGCGAGCCGACGTACCCGGCCTCGAACGCCTCCTGCAGCCAGAAGCAGCCTGGTCAGCCGGGCGGCCGGAGCTGCTCGTCGTCGACGCCGCCACGGAGGACGACCTGGCCGACCTCGCCGAGGCCCTTGACTGCGCGGGCTCCCGAGCGGTGGCGGTCGGGTCCGCCGGGCTCGCCGCGGCCCTCGCGCGCAGACACCGCGGTGCGCAGAGCCGGCCGCCGGCCACCTCCAGCCGCCGGGTGCTCGTCGTGGTCAGCTCCGTGCATCCGCAGGCTCGCCACCAGGTGGAGCGGCTGCGCGAGCGGTGCGCCCGCGACGGCGATGACGACGTCGACGTGATCACCACGCCAGCCGAGCGAGCCCCGGCGGGCGCCCCGACGCCCCACGCCACCGCCATCGCCAGGCGGTTGGCCGACCGGGTGGCCGACCGGCTGACCACCGGGAGGTTCGACGCCCTCGTCCTGGTCGGCGGTGACGGCGCGGCCGCCGTCCTCGACCGCCTGCACGTCGAACGGGTCCTTATCGGGTCCGCGATCGTCCCCGGTGCTCCCGAGGGCCGGATCCTCGGCGGCCTCGCTGACGGACTGCGTATCGTCACGAAGGCCGGCGGCTTCGGTGACCATGACACGCTCGCCACGCTCGTGCGCCGGCTCCGCGACGGCCCACTCCCTCAGCCACCGTCCCCACCCTCATCGCCACCAAGCGCCGCCCCCGCTCAACCCACGCCGGAGGATTCCACATGAGCACGCACCCCGTTCGTCCCACCTTGGCGCTCACCTTGGGAGACGTTGCCGGCATCGGCCCCGAGATCACGGCGAAGACCCTGCTGCTGCACCCGGAGCTCCGCGAGGTCTGCGTTCCGATCGTGATCGGGGACGCCGACTCGGTACGGGCAGGAGCGCAGCGCGCCGGGCTGGACCCGGCTGCGGTCACGGTGATCGCCGACCCGCGCGCTGCTCGCAACGACCCCGGCACCATCGAGGTGCTCCAGACCGGGCCGTCCCTGGCGGACGTGCCGGTCGCCCAGCTCAGCCCGGTCGCGGGCGATGGTGCATACCGGTTCGTGGTCGAGGCCTGCCGGCTGGCCCGCGAGGGCCAGGTCGACGGCATCGTCACCGCTCCGCTGAACAAGGCCGCCATGCAGGCCGCCGGTCACAAGTGGCCCGGGCACACCGAGCTGCTGGCCCACGAGTTCGGGGTGCAGAACTTCAGCCTGGTCCTGTCGGCCGGCGACCTCTACATCTTCCACCTGACGGGGCACGTGTCACTGCAGCAGGCGGTGGAGAACTGCACCCCCGAGCGCGCGGACGACGTGCTGACTCTGGCCGGCGCCTTCGTCGCCGCACTCGGCAAGCCCGACGAGGCGATCGGCGTCGCGGGTCTGAACCCGCATGCGGGCGAGAACCGGATCTTCGGCCACCAGGACGCCGACATCCTCGCTCCCGCGGTGGCCCGCGCCCGCGACCGGGGGATCAACGCCCACGGCCCGATCCCGGCCGACGCCCTCATCCCCGCCGCCGTCCGCGGGAAGTGGAGCATCGTCATTGCCTGCTACCACGATCAGGGTCACGCCCCGTTCAAGGCCGTCTACGGGGACGACGGCGTCAACATCACGATCGGGCTGCCGGTCGTCCGGGTCTCGGTCGACCACGGCACGGCGTTCGACATCGCCGGCCGCGGTATCGCCCGGGAGGCGAGCCTGGTCCTGTCGTGCCTGCGAGCCGCCTCCCTGGCACCCGGCTGGGACAGCGTGTGGCAGGCGGCCCGAGCCAGCGGCTCGGTGTCAGCCTGACCAGCGACGGGCCGGCAGCCCCCTCAGCCGGCGCGGTCGGCGTGCGCGCCGTCCTCGACGGCCGCGTGCCGGGCGGCGTCGACGTGGTCCGACGCCGCGCGCTCGGCGGCGTCCGGGTCGTTGGCCTCGAGGGCCTCGACCAGCCGGACGTGCTCCTGCCAGGAGTGGACGGCGCGCACCGCTACGCCCAGCCGGAAGACCCACTGGACGTGCCGGTAGATCGCCGTCGAGAACTGAACCAGCCACCGGTTGCCGGACAGCTCCGCGACCCGGCCGTGCAGGGCGGTGTTCAGCTCGGCCACGCGCGGGTAGTCGCCGGCCTCCGTTGCGACGCGGGCCGCCTCCAGCAGACCGCGCAGGGCCACCAGGTCGGCGGGGGTCGCGCGCTCGGCCGCGTACCGGGCCGCCAGCGGCTCGAGCAGCGCGCGTACGTCGAACAGGTCCTGCATGGTCCGCTCGTCCGGCGTTGCCACGACGGCGCCGCGCCGCGGCTCCACCTGGACGAAGCCCTCGCTCTCGACCACGCGAAGCGCCTCGCGCACCGGGTTGCGGGACACCCCGAAGTCCTGGGCCAGGCGGTCCTCGCGGAGCCGCTCACCGGGGCGGTACTCCGCCTCGACGATGCGCCGACGCAGCTCGGCCAGCACCTGGTCGCGGAGCGTGAGGTGCTGGGCGCCGATGGTGCCGCGCCGGTCCCCCGTCCGCTGGCTGGGAGGGCCGGCGCGGTCCGCGCGAGCCGCCCCGCCGCCTGCCCTGCCGGGTTCGCCGTCGGTGGAATCCACGACGTACCCCTCTCCACCGCCACCTCGACCCGCCTACTGTATACGAAAGACAACGGCCGGGGCAGGTAGCGGTTGCGGGGTTGACGCGGAGGCGGTGCCACGGGACGGTCGTCGCGTGCCCCCCGAACTGCGGTGCCCGCGCTGCCTGCGCCCGGCCCACCCGCCGGGGTGGCGCTCTCCCCGCTGGCGCTGCGACCTGCACGGCGAGGTCGCTCCGCTGCACCCGGCCCGGGTGCTGGACGACGCGCAGCTGCGCGACCTTGGCACCAACTCGGAGGTCCCGGTGTGGCTGCCCTGGCCGCTGCCGACCGACTGGGTGGTCACCGGGGTGCAGCGGGCAGGTGACGAGCGGGACGGCACCGTCGGGTCTGTGCTGGCGCTGACCGGTCCGAACCCGTTCCGCGCCAGCAGCCACGACCCATTGGCCGCCGAGATGCTCGTCATCGCCGAGCAGCCGGGAGTGGGGCTCGCGAGCCGGCTGGCCGGCGTCGGTGACATCGACCCCGGCCCGGCGCTGACCGCGGCCATGTCGGCGTCCAGCCCGCACGCCAGTGTGGACGCCGAGGGCCACGCGGTGCCGCTGTGGTCCCTTGACGGAGCGGCCGACCGGGCGGCGTACGTGGGGGAGGCGGCGTCGGTCTGGCTCTGGCTGGTGGTGCTGCCGGCCGCGGCGGGAGCCATGGCGCTCGACGGGCTGCGGCTGGTGGACCTGCGTGATCCCGGGCACCCGCTCGACGTCCCGGCCGGAGCGTTGACGCCGCTGCTGGAGTGACCCGGCCGCCCGGGGGGTCCCGCCGCGGCGTACCGGCGAAGTGCGGCCAACTACCCTGGACCGGTGCTGATCGACCTCCACGCCCACTCCTCGGTGTCCGACGGGACCGAACCGCCCGAGGCGGTGGTCTCGTCCGCCGCGCGGGCGGGACTGGACGTCGTGGCCCTCACCGACCACGACACGACGGCCGGATGGGCCGCCGCTGCCGGGGCAGCCCGCCGCGAGGGGGTGGCCCTGGTGCCGGGCACCGAGGTGTCGTGCGCGGCGAACGGCGTGAGCGTGCACCTGCTCAGCTACCTGCACGACCCGGCCAGCCGGGGCCTGCGGGACGAGATCGACCTGGCGCGCAGCAGCCGTGAGACGCGCGCCGTCCGGATGGTGGAGCTGCTCGGGGAGGACCTCGACCTCACTTGGGACCATGTGATGGAGCAGGTGGGAGAGGGGGCGACGATCGGCCGCCCGCACATCGCCGACGCGCTGGTGGCGCGTGGCCTGGTCCGCGACCGCACGGAGGCGTTCGCGAGCCTGCTCTCCGCACGCGGCCGGTACTACGTGCGCCACTACGCGCCGCACCCGGTCGACGCGGTGAAGCTCGTCGTCGAGGCCGGCGGCGTGCCGGTCATGGCGCACCCGTTGGCCCGCAAGCGGGGCCGCGTGGTGGACGACGAGGTGATCGAGGAGATGGCCGCCGCCGGGCTGGCCGGCCTGGAGGTCGACCACCGCGACAACGACCCGCAGGCGCGTGACCACCTCCGGCACCTCGCCAAGCGGCTCGGCCTGCTCGTCACCGGCTCGAGCGACTACCACGGCACCGGCAAGCCCAACCGGCTCGGCGAGAACACGACCGACCCGGCCGTGCTGAAGGAGATCGAGGCCCGGGGCACCGGGTCGACGGTCGTCCGCTGATGCAGGCGGTGCTCGACGCGCAGCTCCTCGGCTCGGTGTTCGTGACACTGTTCGTGATCATGGACCCGCCCGGCACGGTGCCGATCTTCCTGGCGCTGACGTCGTCCATGACCGGCCGGCAGCGGGTCCGTGCGGCGCGGCAGGCGGTCGGCGTCGCCTTCGGCGTCATCATCGCCTTCGCCGTCTTCGGCCGCGCGCTGCTGGACTACCTGCACATCGGCCTGCCTGCGTTGCAGGGCGCGGGCGGCCTCCTGCTGCTCCTCGTCGCACTCGAGCTGCTGACCGGCAAGGACGAGGCGCCCGGCAGCGCCGAGGGTGTGAACGTGGCGCTGGTCCCGCTGGGCACGCCGCTGCTCGCCGGCCCGGGCGCCATCGTGGCGACGATGGTCTACGTGCAGCAGGCGCACGGCCGCGCCCCGGCGTGGGTGGCCATCGTGCTGGGGCTGCTGGGCGTCCACCTGTGCCTGTGGGGCGCCATGCGGTTCGCCGGGCGGATCCATCGCGTGCTGGGCGAGAGCGGAACCACGCTCGTCACCCGCATCGCCGGGCTGCTGCTGTCGGCCATCGCGGTGCAGCTGGTCGCCGACGCCGTCCGGGCTTTCATCGAGGGGCCCGCCTAACCGCCCACGTCGGGGCGCGTGGATGAAACCGGCCTCGGGGCCGGCGCGGCTGGGGAAACCGTCCTCGGGAGGGGCTCAGGGCTGCGAGCGCGATCGCTCGGTGGCCTCCCGGATCGACGCCTCGGGGTCATCGGGATCCGTGCGCTCACCCTCCGTCGGGCGGGCGCCCGCGTCCCGGTCCTGCGCGTCGTCGTCGGCCAGGCCGGCGTCGAGCTGGGAGTCGATGCCGGCCGGTTGAGGGGTGTCCGGCTGCGGGTCGGGGGGCTGCGTCATGGCCTCATTCCACCGCGTGCGGCTGGCTCCCGCGAGCCGGCTGCACAAGTAGGCCGCGGGCGTCAGCGTGGCAACGAGCTCTCCCGCGACGAAGCTGGTTGCCCAGAGAACGTTCGAGCGGGCGCGGACACGCCAATGGGGCGGCAGGATCTCTCCCACCGCCCCACTGGCTGTACCGAACCGGTCGACGCCTCTCGGCGAGTGGCCGCTCGTAGCGGCGGAAGGTGAGGCCCGGGGGTCTGGCACCGGCTCGGTACTGCGTTCAACCTACTCCCCGCGGCAGATGTTCCCTCAGTCGGTCAGCGAGTCGTCCGACCCGTCGGGCCGCTCGATACCGTAGACCCCGTTCCTGCCGTCCGTCCCCTCCGCGTCCTCCTGTGGTTCAGGCGACACCGGCGCCGCGAGGCGCTCACGGGCCGACGGCAGGCGCGGGGTGCGACCCAGCGCCGGGGCGGCGGCCTCGGCCGACCCCAGCAGGCTCGCGCGGACCGCGTGCAGCGCCACGGTGATCGCCGTCCCCTGCAGGGCGGCGGCACCGGGCAGCAGGGGCAGGCCGTAGCTGCGCCGCGCCCAGGACGGCAGCGTGGCGAACGCCAGTCCGGCCACCGAGAACCACTTCGGTAGTCCCTCTGCCAGACGGTCTGCGGGGGGCGGCTCCACGACGTCCTCGGCGTCGGCCCGGGCCGCCGCGCTGACGCGCAGCCGTGGCCGCAGCCGGCGGAAGTACGCGCGCAGGCTGTCCAGGTCGGTCGGGACGTCCCCCGGGTCGAGCCCCAGCAGGGCCGCCGTCCGCAGCTGCTCGGACACGTACCGGTCGGCCTCCGCCTCGTCGATCCCGACGCCGGCCCGGTCGAGAACGGTGATCGCGGAGTCCACCAGGCAGCAGTGCACCCAGGTCAGCAGGTCGATCTCGTCCACGGACGGCTCGCGGTCCGGGGAGGGGTCCGCCGCGAGCGCCGCGTACTCTGCCTGCGCCCGGGCTCCGACCGTGAGCGCCTCGGTCGTGCTGCCGAAGGTCAGGACGCCCATGAACTCGGCGGTCCGCGCGTACCGCGACCAGATGTCCTCGCCCAGCGCACGTCGCCACGACACGCCGGTCGAGGCGACCGGGTGCATCGCCTGCAGCAGCAGCGCCCGCAGGCCGGCGATGCCGATCACCGGCTCCGCGTGCAGCCGCCAGGTGACGGACGAAGGGCCGAACAGACCGACGTCCTCGGCGTGTGTCGGCCCCCGCATCCGACCGCCGCCGGGCCGACCGGCGCCCCCACCGGGGCCGTTCTGGCCGGGCGGGCGGGACGTCGGGATCACCGTCCGACTCTTGCAGGGGCTCCGGCCCGGCGCATCCCGGGCTGCCCCGATGGCAGGCGGCTCCCGACGCCGCAACGGGGGCCCGAGCGCCTCACGCGCTGAGTCGTACCTGGAACCAGACCCGCTTGCCCACGCCGTCGAGCGAGACGCCCCATCGGTCTGAGAGGGACTCGACGAGGTGCAGTCCGCGGCCTCCGCTGGCGTCCCAGGTGGTGACGTCGACCGGAACCGGAGCCAGCACGCTGCCGTCGTCCACGCTCACCGTGACCGCGCTGTCCTCGAGGGCCGCCCGCAGGCACACCGGGGGCTCCCCGTGCCGGATCGCGTTGGTCACCAGCTCGCTCGTCAGCAGTGTCACGACGTCCTGGTCGTCGGCGGGGACCCCCCAGACGCCGAGCGCAGCCGTGACGGCATGGCGGACGCGGGAGACCTCCCGCGGATCGCTGCCCACCTGTTCGACCAGCTCCACGGTCGCATTGTGGCGCACGGACGCCGATTCCAGGGGCGTACCGGACAGTTCAGGCCAGGCTCCGCACAGCTCAGGCCAGGCTCCGCCGGATCCAGGCGCGCTACCGCCGCGCGACCCGCCGGGCTGCCGGGGCGCCGCGCTCAGTCGCCGGTCGGTGCCGCGCCCGCGGTCGCGCCGCGACCGCGACCGCCGCGCCGACGGGCACGACGCGGGGCGGCAGCGCCACCCTGCTCGCCCGCACGCTCGCTGTGCTCACCCGCGGCCTCGGGCGCGTGCTGCTCCGCCGGCTGCTCGCCGGCGGGCGACGTGCTCGACGCGCCCGGGCCGGTCGGCTCGCCGCCCCGGGTGCGCCGACGGTTGCGCTTGCGCGGCGTGCGCTCGCGGCCGGCGTCCGCGTCCGATCCGGTGTCGGCGCCAGAGCCGGACCCGGACCCGGTTCCGGGCCGGGAGTCGGATCCGGACCCATCGCGACCGCGGCCGTCGCCACGGCCAGCGCTGCGGCGTCCACCACGTCGGGCGTCCGGACCCGGTGCGGAGCCACCGCGCCGACCGGTCTCGCCGAGGTCCTCGACCTGCTCGGCGGACAGGCCCTCACGGGTGCGCTGCGCGCGGGGGAGGGTGCCCTTGGTGCCCTCGGGGATGCCCAGGTCGGTGAACAGGTGCGGCGAGCTGGAGTAGGTCTCCACCGGCTCGGGGATCCCGAGGTCGAGCGCCTTGTTGATCAGACCCCACCGCGGCATGTCGTCCCAGTCGACGAAGGTGACCGCGACACCGGTCCGCCCGGCCCGGCCCGTACGGCCGATCCGGTGCAGGTAGGTCTTCTCGTCCTCCGTGCACTGGTAGTTGATCACGTGGGTGATGCCCTCGACGTCGATGCCGCGGGCCGCGACGTCGGTCGCCACGAGGACGTCGACCTTGCCGTTCCGGAACGCGCGGAGCGCCTGCTCACGGGCGCCCTGGCCCAGGTCGCCGTGGATGGCGGCCGCGGCGAAGCCCCGCTCGGCCAGCTCCTCGGCCACCTTGGCCACGGTGCGCTTGGTCCGCGCGAAGATCAGCGTCAGCCCGCGGCCCTCGGCCTGCAGGATGCGGGCCACCATCTCGACCTTGTCCAGCGCGTGCGCGCGGTAGACGAACTGGCTGATGGCCTTGAGCGTCGCGCCGTCGTCGGCCGGGTCGACTGCGCGGATGTGGGTGGGCTGGGACATGAACCGTCGGGCCAGCGAGACCACGGCGCCGGGCATGGTGGCGGAGAACAGCATCATCTGCCGGTCCGCCGGCGTCAGGGCCAGCAGCCGCTCGACGTCGGGCAGGAAGCCCAGGTCGAGCATCTCGTCGGCCTCGTCGAGCACCAGCGTGCGCACGTTCGCGAGGTCCAGGTGGCCCTGCTGGGCCAGGTCGAGCAGCCGGCCGGGGGTGCCGACGACGACCTCGATGCCGCGTGCCAGCGCCTCGACCTGCGGCTCGTAGGCCCGGCCGCCGTACACGGTGAGCACCCGGGTGGGCCGCAGCGCGCTGGCGGCCTCCAGGTCGCCGGCCACCTGCACGGCCAGCTCGCGGGTCGGCACGACGGCGAGCGCCTGCGGCTTGCCGGGTGCCGGCAGGTCCTCGAAGCCGGGCTCGCCCGGAGCCACGGTGCGCTGCAGCAGCGGCAGGCCGAAGCCGAGGGTCTTGCCGGTGCCCGTCTTGGCCTGGCCGATGATGTCGTGGCCGTCGAGGGCCACCGGCAGGGTCATTGCCTGGATGGGGAACGGGGCGGTGATGCCCACCCGAGCCAGGGCGTCCACGAGGTCGGCGCGGACGCCGAAGTCGCTGAAGGTGCGAACCGGCCGGTCGGCAGCGACCGCGGCGCGCGCCTCGTCGTCGGTGTTGGTGACGGTCTGGAGTCCGACCGGGTTTTTGCTGGTGGTGTCGTTGCTGGTGGTGCTGATGCTGTCGGTGCTCACACGATGCCTTCGTATCGGGCGGGGGCCGCACGCCGGGGGGCTGCTGCGCGTTGGCGGGCCGCTCCGCTGGGGCGGAGCCGATCGGGTCTTCGGGCTCGCTGTGTTCCGACCGGGCATCCGGGATCAGAACCAGTCTACCTGCCCGGCGTTAGGCTCCGGACCCATGACGCAGCCGCCGGAGCCGACGCAGCCAGCCGACGGTCCCGGGGGGCGGACGGAACCGGCCGACCCGTTCGCCGACCCGGCCTACCGGGCCGCAGTCGTCGACCTGCTCGGCGCCATGGCGTACGGCGAGCTGACGGCGTTCAGCAGGCTCGCGGCGGACGCGGACCTCGCACCGACCGTCGGCGACAAGGCTGCCCTCGCGCGCCAGGCGGTCAGCGAGTTCCACCACTACCAGCTGCTCGAGGAGCGCCTGCGCCGGCTTGGCGCCGACGTCGGGGCGGCGATGCAGCCGTTCGTCGCCGCGGTCGACGACTTCCACGACCGCACCCGGCCGTCGTCCTGGCTGGAGGGGCTGGTCAAGGCGTACGTCGGGGACGGCATCGCGACCGACTTCTACCGCGAGATCGCCGCCTACCTGGACGCGGACACTCGCGAGCTCGTGCACGAGGTGCTGCAGGACATGGGCCAGGCGGAGTTCGCGGTCCGGGCGGTGCGCGCGGCGATCGAGCGCGACCCGGCGTCCGCGGGCCGGCTGGCGCTGTGGGGACGCCGGCTGGTCGGGGAGGCCCTGTCGCAGGCCCAGCGGGTCGCGGCCGAGCGGGACGCCCTGGGGTCGCTGCTGATCGGCGGCGGCAACCGGTCCGGCGCCGACCTGGCCGAGATCGGTCGGATGTTCGCCCGGCTGACCGACGAGCACACCCGCCGGATGGGGCGGCTCGGACTGTCCTCCTGAGCGACCCCTTCTGACTGACCCGGGGCCGGGCTCGCACCGGGGGACGACGGACCGGCCCACACAGCGGGGCCACCCAGCACGAAGGGCCGCCCCGGACGGGACGGCCCTTCGGTGCTGCTGGCGCTGCGTCAGCGGACGCGGCGGTCGTTCCGACCGGTCATGGCCCCGTAGGCGGAGACCAGGACGGCCGCGACGACGATGCTGAGGATCCACCGGATCCAGTCGATGCCGCGGGTGTTGCCGCCACCGAGCAGGCCCCAGAGCCAGTAGCCCGCCAGTGCGCCGAGGACCCCAAGGACGATGGTCATGGGGAGGCTGATGTTCTGCTTGCCCGGGAGCACCAGTCGCGCCAGGGCGCCGATGACGGCACCGAAGATGATCAGGCCGATGATCGCGCCGATTGTGCCCATGTGGAAGAACCCTCTCAGTCAGCCCGGACGAGCCGGGCGAGACCGCCACTGACCCCACGCGGCGGGGCCGACGACGATCACCGGCCGGCCAAAGCGTTTCACCCGTTGCGCCCATTCGCCATCCGACACACCGGCAGCGCGAGGCGGTGGACGGACGAACCGTTCAGATCGGGCGGATCAAGCGATCCCGAACCCGACCCGACGGTCGGTCTCGATGCCCGCCTCGACGTAGCCCAGCACGCCCGTGGGTACCACGACGGTGCGACCCTTGTCATCGGTCAGGCGTAGGGTGCCGCCGGACGCCACGGCCGCGTCGACCAGTGCCGCGATCTCGTCCGCGGTCTGCGACGACTCGAGAGTGATCTCGCGCGCGACGTTCTGCACGCCGATCTTGACCTCCACAGCGATGGCCTCCTGGCTCAGCGAAACTCGAAAACGAAGGGATGGCTCGAGATGAGCCGCTTCCAGGCTAACGGCGCAGCGCCTCGGCCTGTTCCGCGCGGTCGGCCTTGGGGAAGCCGCCGATGCCCCGCCAGGACAGCTGACCGACCAGCCGGCTGGCCGCGTCACGAGGGATCGACCCGTCGACCGAGAGCCAGTACCGGGCCGTGACCTGGGCCATCCCGGTCAGCGCGACGGCGAGCAGCTTGGCCTGCTCCGGGGGCAGGTCGGTGTCCTCCCGGATCACCTCGGCCACCGCGTCCGCGCAACGCTCGTTCAGCGCGTCGACGCGCTCGCGGACCGCCTGCTCATTGGTGAGGTCGGACTCGAAGACCAGCCGGAACGGCTCACCCTCGCGGTCCACGAACTCGAAGTAGGCCGCCATCGTCGCGGTCACCCGCTGCTTGTTCTCGTGGGTGCGGGCCAGCGCCTGCCGGACGGCCTCGAGCAGCTCGCCGATGTGCTGGTCGAGCAGGGCGAGGTAGAGCTCGAGCTTGCTGGGGAAGTGCTGGTACAGCACCGGCTTGGAGACGCCGGCCCGCTCGGCGATCTCGTCCATCGCGGCCGCGTGGTAACCGGCGCGCACGAACACCTCCTGCGCCGCCACGAGCAGCTGCGCGCGGCGTGCCGTCCGTGGCAGGCGGGCGCGGCCACGGGTCGTCGGTGTGGTCGTCACGGTGCCTCCTCGTCGCCGGGCCCGTGCCGGGACCGCGGCCGGTCGCGTCCGGCCCCGCTCGATCCTACGGTGGTCGGCCGATCCAGGCTGCCCGGTGCGTCGTCAGCGCCCCGGGCGCCCGGCGTGCTGGCAGACTCGGCACCTGAGTGCACTCGCAGGGAGTGACAGTGATCCGAACGTACGAGGTCGATGCCGCGCAGATGTGCGACGCGTTGAGCGTCGTGCCGGGCGTCGAGCACGTGGCGCTCGAGCTCGACGGCAGCGGCCAGGGAGTGCTACGGATTCGGCTGGCAGCGGGCGCCGACGGGGACGAGGTCGTCGGGGCGGCGATCGCGGGCCTGCGTCGCCGGTTCGGGTCGGGTGTCGACGCCAGCCGGCTGCGCCTCACCGGACCCCGGGGCCGACCGGTCGTCGCCGTGGTCGACGACGCCCTGGCGCGGCCCGGACCCGACAGCACCACCGAGGTGGAGGCACGGTCATCGCGCCCCCCGAGCCGCAACAGCGTGGGCCTGCGGCCGCCCACGCGGCTGGCGGTCGAGGACGTCGAGGTGGTGACCGAGCGGCTCCAGGTCCGCGCGAACGTCCGGCTCCGGTCCGGGGGAACGCTGCACACCGGCTCGGCGACGGCCGCCGCCACGCCCGGCGGGGGGCACCGGGCCGTCGTCTCGGCCACCGCGCGAGCCGTCGAGCAGGTCGCCGGCGGGCTGGTGCGGCTGGACGTCGAGGCCGCCGACGTGGTGCAGGTGGGCGGCGACGGGGTCGGCGTCGTTGTCGTGACCCTGCTCGCGGACGGCCGGATGGACCGGCTGACCGGGTCCGCACTGGTCCGCGAGGACCGCAGCGACACCCTCGTTCGCGCCACCCTCGACGCGCTGAACCGTCGGGCGGTCGTGGCATCCTCGGCCGGGTGAACGCCGCGAGAGGTCCCGCCGGCCGGCCGCCGTCGGCGGTGGGCCGACCCCGGCGCTCGCTGGTCGTCCCGGTACTGCTCACCGGCGCGGCGTTCCTGCTCGCCGGCTGCGGTCCAGGCGGCGACACCGCCGCCGGTCCGGCGGCGCAGGGCGCCACGGCCTCCGCGCGCAGCACCGCGTCCACGTCGACGCCGCCGGCACCGTCGGCGTCCGGGCCGGTCACGCCGACCTCCGCTACGTCGGCCCCCGAAACGCCCACGGATCCCCCCAGGACGGCGATGCGCGTGGCCGAACGCGGCACCGGTCGGCTGGCGACGGTCAAGGGATCGGCGCCTGCTCCTGGTCCGGGCCGCAGGATCAGGGTCCGCGTCGAGGTCGAGGGCGGGGTCGACGTCGAACCGCGAGCCTTCGCCGCCGAGGTGCTGAGGACGCTCAACGACGACCGCTCGTGGGGGCACGGCGGCACGCGGTCCTTCGCCCGGACCTCCGGTGCGGCCGACGTCGCCGTCGTCCTGGCCAGCCCCACGACGTCCGCCCGGCTGTGCCGCCCGCTCCTCACCCACGGGAGACTCTCCTGCGGGCGCGGCCAGCGGGCGATCCTGACCGCCTACCGGTGGGCCCGCGGCACCCCCGAGTTCGACAGCGTCGCGCAGTACCGGCGGTACGTCGTCAACCACGAGGTCGGCCACGTGCTCGGGCACGGCCACGAGCAGTGCCCCGGGCCGGGCCGCCGAGCCCCGGTGATGCAGCAGCAGACCAAACGGGTCGCACCATGTCGGCCGAACCCCTGGCCCTTCCCGTGACGGTTCGTAGAGTGGTGCGGTGAGCATCGAGCCGCTCGTCGAGCCGGGTCCGCCGCTGGACCACCGGCAGGTCGCACGCTATGCCCGTCACCTGCTCATCCCGGACGTCGGCGAGGTCGGCCAGCGTCGGCTCGCCAACGCGCGAGTCCTGGTGCTGGGCGCGGGGGGCCTCGGCTCCCCCGCGCTGCTCTACCTGGCCGCGGCGGGAGTCGGGACCATCGGGGTGGTCGACCCGGACGTCGTCGAGCTGTCGAACCTGCATCGGCAGGTCGTGCACGGGGCGAGTGACGTCGGCCGGCTCAAGGTGGAGTCCGTCGCGGCGACCCTGGCGGAGGTCAACCCGCTGGTGAACGTCGTCCAGCACCCGGTGCGCCTGGAGTCGGGCAACGCCCTCGAGATCCTCGACGGCTACGACCTGGTGGTCGACGGCACCGACAACTTCGCGACGCGGTACCTCGTGAACGACGCCTGCGTCCTGCTGGGCATCCCCTGCGTCTGGGGCTCGGTGTTCCGGTTCGACGGGCACGTCAGCGTGTTCTGGGGTGGTCACGGGCCCTGCTACCGGTGCCTGTTCCCGGAGGCGCCGCCGGCCGGCAGCGTGCCCTCGTGTGCGGAGGGCGGCATCCTGGGCGTCCTCTGTGCGGCCATCGGATCGGCACAGGCCACGGAGGCGGTCAAGCTGATCACCGGCATCGGCACCCCCCTGCTCGGACGGCTCCTCGCGTACGACGCGCTGCGTGCCACCTGGCGCGAGCTCACCGTGCACCGCGACCCCGCCTGTGCCGTCTGCGGCGACGCGCCGACGATCACCCGGGAGACCGGGCTCGCGGATTACGACACGTTCTGCGGCCTTCCGCCAGCGGCGGCGGTCGCCTCTGACTCTGACGACGTGCCGGTCGTCAGCGCCCGCGAGCTCGCCGGCCTGCTGGCGGCCCGGGAGCGCGGGGAGAACAACGTGATGCTGGTCGACGTCCGCGAGCCCGGGGAGCGCGCGATCGTCAGCATCCCTGGCTCGGTCCCCGTGCCGCGCGCCCGGTTCGACTCCGGTGACGCCTTCGGGGAGATCCCGTTCGACCGGCCGGTCGTCCTGCACTGCCGGTCCGGTGCCCGTTCGGCAAGCGCCCTGCGGCTGCTGCGCGCGGCCGGGCACCCCGACGTCCGGCACCTCGAGGGTGGGGTGCTGGCCTGGGTCGAGCACGTCGACCCGGGGCTGCCGACGTACTGACCTCGCGGCCTCACGGGTTCTGGCAGGCCTCGCGCAGCGCGGTGACGGCGTCCGTCACGTCCTGCTGGTTGCTGCTCTCGGACACTTGTCGCAGCGGGGCGACGAAGCGCTCCGACACCCCGGCCGCCGACGCGGCCGAGGCCAGCCGGCCGATGGCGGCGCGCTCGGTCTCGGTGAGTTTGACGTCGGCGAGGGCACCGTTGCCGGAGGTCTGCTCGCACAGCTGCTTGACGACCCGGTCCTTGGCGGCCTGCTTGAGGTTGCCTGCGGCGGACGACGCTGACGACGCGGCCGAGGAGGCGGCCGCGCTCGCCGAGCGGGCGGCGTCGGAGGCAGCACCACGGGCGGTGTCCTCCGCCTGTCCGCATCCGGCCAGCACCAGGGGCAGGGACAGCGCGCAGGCCAGCGCAACCCGGACGTGGGCCTGGCGGCGTGCGGCGGGCTGGGTTCGGTCCATGGCCCGACAACGGGTGGCGTGCTGGGATGGTGCCCGTGAGCAGCACCGACCGAGGCGACCCTGGTGAGCTTCCCGAGTTCGCCAGCCGGGTGCTCGACGTCGTCGACCGGATCCCGCGTGGGCGGGTGCTGACCTACGGGGACGTGGCGGAGTACCTGGGGGAGGGCGGCGCTCGGAGCGTTGGGGCGGTGATGGCGCGGCACGGTGCGGCCGTCGCCTGGTGGCGGGTGCTGCGGGCGGACGGCAGCGTCGCGCCGGGGCTCGAGGAGCGCGCGTTCGCCAGGTTCAGGTCCGAACGGACGCCGCTGCGCCGTGGCGGCACGCGCGTCGACCTCTCGCGCGCGCGGTGGGACGGCCGCTGAGCCCTCGTCCGCGCCGGCCTCGTGTCTCGCTCTCTGAGGCACGTCTTCCCCCTGTGCGCCTTGCACGTCCGGCCAATTCCGGGTGCGTGCGGCCGGGCGCCCGCGCGGCTCCGGCCCGTTGTCGGAGGCCTGTGATGGGATTTCCGTCATGCCCTCGACCGCCTCCCTCGACCCCGCCCGGGGCGTCGACGTGCGGCTGCGCCGCGAACGCCTGGTGGACGCCCCGCCGAAGGCTCTGGACGAAGGACAGCGGCTCGTCGTCGAGCACCGCGGCGGCCCGCTGCGCGTGGTGGGAGGTCCCGGGTCCGGCAAGACGACGGCACTGGTCGAGGCGGTGGTCGGCCGCGTGGAGCGTGGAGAGCTGCAGGCCGGCGAGCTGCTCGTGCTGGCTCCCACCCGCCTGGCCGCGGCCCGCCTGCGCGCGCAGGTCACCGGACGGCTCGCGCGCACGGTGCGCGAGCCCCTGGTGCGCACGCCGCAGTCCCTTGCCTTCGGCGTCCTCAGGCGGGTGGCGGCCCGGTCCGGGGGTCCGCCGCCCCGGCTGATCTCCGGTCCGGAGCAGGACGTCGTCCTCCGCGAGCTGCTGGCAGGTCACGCTGCCGGCGACGGCACGCCTCCGCCGTGGCCGGACGACCTGCTGGCAGCCCTGTCCACCCGAGGGTTCCGGGCCGAGCTCCGCGACCTGCTGATGCGCGCGGTCGAGCGCGGCGTCGGGCCGGACGAGCTGCGGCTGCTCGGCGCCGAGCAGCACCGTCCCGAGTGGGTCGCGGCGGCCGCGGTCCTGGACGAGTACCTCGACGTCACCGGCCTGGCCACCCCTGGCGCCTACGACCCGGCGGCGATCGCGAGCACCGCCGCGGCGCAGCTGCGGGAGGACGACGAGCTGCTGGCCCAGGTGCGGGAGCAGGCGCGGTGCATCGCTGTGGACGACGCGCACGAGGCGACGCCCGCGGTGGCGGACCTGGTGCGGGTGCTCGCCGGACCCGGCGGCGAGATGCTGCTGGCGGGAGACCCGGACGCGGTCACGCAGTCCTTCCGCGGCGCCGACCCCGGGCTGCTTCTCGACGACGGCGCGTCCCGCCCGGTCCCGACCGTGTACCTCACCAGCTCGTGGCGGCAGGGGAGCGCTCTGCGGGCGGTCACCCGACGGGTGGCCGAGCGGATCGGCGCGCTCGGTGGCGGGGCACAGCGCGAGCAGGTCCCGGTCGCCGGCCTGCCGGAGGGTCGCTGCGAGGTGCACGTGCTCCGGTCGGCGGTGCACGAGGCGTCGTTCCTCGCCGAGCTGCTGCGCCGCCAGCACCTCGAGCACGGCGTCGGCTGGGCCGACATGGCCGTGGTGGTGCGCGGCGGCGGCCGTTCCTCGACGCTGCGCAGGGTGCTCACTGCGGCCGGCGTGCCGGTCGAGGTGCCGCTCAGTGAGCTGCCGGTCCGCGACCAGCCGGCGGTGGTGCCGCTGCTCGACGTCCTCGAGGTCTCGCTGGCGCTCGCCTCGGGCCAGCAGCCGCCGCTCGACGGCGAGCGTGCGGCCGCACTGCTCACCTCCCCGCTCGGCGGCGCGGACGCCGTCTCCTTGCGCCGGCTCCGGCGGGCACTGCGCGCCGGCGAGCTCGCCGACGGAGGCGGCCGTACGTCCGACGAGCTGCTCGTCGCCGCGATCCTCGACCCGGTGCGCCTGGCCACCGTCGACGCAGGCACCGCCGCTCCGGCGCACCGGGTGGCCCGGGTCGTCGCCGAGGGGGCGCTGGCCGCCGCGCAGGACGGCGCCACGGCGGAGCAGGTGCTCTGGGGGGTCTGGCGGGCCAGCCGGTTGCAGGACGCCTGGCGGCGCACCGCGCTGGCCGGCGGCCAGGCGGGGGCGCGCGCTGACCGCGACCTGGACGCCGTCGTGGCCCTGTTCGATGCGGCCGCGCGGTTCGTCGACCGGTTGCCCGGCGCGGGCGCGGGCCAGTTCGTCGAGCACCTGAGGGGGCAGGACGTTCCGGGAGACACCCTCGCCGAGCGTGGGGCCGCCACCGAGGCGGTGGCACTGGTCACCCCGGCGGGCGCGGCCGGCCGCGAGTGGCGGGTCGTCGCCGTCGCGGGCCTGCAGGAGGGCGTCTGGCCGGACCTGCGGCTGCGCGGGTCCCTGCTCGGGTCCGAGCACCTGGTCGACGTCCTCAGCGGCCGCCCGTCCTCGCCACGGGCAGCGCTGGCCGCCGTCCGCGACGACGAGTGCCGGCTGCTGCACGTGGCGGTCAGCCGGGCCCGCGAGCTGCTCGTCGCGACCGCGGTGCGCGACGAGGACGACCAGCCGTCGTCCTACCTCGACCTGCTGGACCCGCCTCCGGACACCGACAGCGCACGGTCGACCGCACGCTGGGACGGCGACGGCCAGCGTCGGCTGACGCCGGCTCCGCGGCCGCTCAGCCTGCCCGGGCTGACGGCGTCCCTGCGCCAGACGGTCACGGACCCGCAAGCCCCGCCGGGCCGGGTGGCCCAGGCCGCCGCCGAGCTGGCGCGGCTGGCCCGTGCCGGCGTTCCCGGAGCCGATCCTGCCGACTGGTACGGGCTCGAACCGCTGTCCGACCCCCGGCCGCTGCGGCTGGACGACGAGCCGCCGGTGCGGGTGTCCCCGTCGGCGGTCGAGGAGTTCGACCGATGCTCGCTGCGCTGGCTGCTGAGCTCCGCGGGCGGCCGGACGCCGAGCTCGGCGGCGCAGGGCCTCGGCAACCTGGTCCACGACCTGGCGCGTGACTTCCCGAAGGCAGACCGCGACGAGCTGCTGACCGAGCTGCGCCGCCGTTGGCGGGTGCTCGGGCTGGGCGAGGGCTGGGTGGGGGACGCAGAGCGGGCGCGTGCCGAGCGGGTCGTGGGCAAGCTGGCCGACTACCTGGCCGAGCACTCCTGGGACCTGGTCGACGTCGAGCGCGGCTTCGAGGTCCAGGTCGAGTTACCGGACGGGCCGGCGGTGGTCACCGGGCGGGTGGACCGGCTGGAGCGCGACCGCGAGGGAAGCCTGCGGGTGGTCGACCTGAAGACCGGGAAGCGGGCTCCGTCGGCCGACGACCTGGAGCGGCACGCGCAGCTCGGCGTCTACCAGGTCGCCGTGCAGCGCGGTGCCTTTCCCGAGGGCGTCACCACCGCCGGCGCGACGCTGGCGCAGCTGGGGTCGGTCGAGAAGCGGCTCAAGGTGCAGCACCAGGAGCCGTTGCCGGACGACGGCGACTGGGCGGTCGAGCTGCTCGGATCGGTGGCGTCCGAGATGGCGGCCGACACGTTCGCGGCCACCGTGAACGGCCTGTGCGAACGGTGCTCGGTGCGGGGATCCTGCCCGGCAGTGGCGGACGGCCGGACGGTGACGTCGTGAGCGTGCGGCTCGGCGGCGTCCCCACGCCCATCGGGCCGGGTGCGCGGGAGATCGCGGCCGCCCTCGGTCTGCCCCCTCCGACGCCCGAGCAGGTCGCGGTCATCGAGGCGCCGCTCGCGCCGCTCCTCGTGGTGGCCGGCGCGGGCTCCGGCAAGACCGAGACGATGGCCGCGCGGGTCGTCTGGCTGGTCGCCGGCGGCCAGGTGGCGCCGGACGGCGTGCTCGGCCTGACCTTCACTCGTAAGGCCGCCGGCGAGCTGGCCGAGCGGGTCCGACGCCGGCTGCGGGCGCTGCGGGCCGCCGGCCTGTGGACGCCCGAGGACGGCTCCGACGTCGCTGACGTGACGGTGTCGACCTACCACGCGTATGCCGGCCGGCTGGTCCGCGAGCACGGGCTCCGGCTCGGCGTCGAGCCCGAGGCGCGGCTGCTGTCCGAGGCGGCCGCGTGGCAGCTCGCGCACCGGGTCGTGGAGCGCTGGACCGGGGAGATGGGCTCGGTCGACAACGCGGTGAGCACGGTGGTGGAAGCGGTGCTCACCCTGTCCGGGGAGTGCGCCGAGCACCTGGTCGACCCCGCGGACGTCGAGGCGTGGCTGGGGGCGCGGATCGACGTCCTGCAGCTGCTGCCCTACGACGACCGCAAGGACCATGGCCGGTACGCCGTCGTCCGTGAGCTGCTGCACAAGCTGGAGGCGCGGCGCCAGCTGGTCCCGGTGGTCCAGGCCTTCCGGGAGGCCAAGCGCCAGGCCGACAGCGTCGACTTCGCCGACCAGCTGGAGGTGGCCGCCCGGCTGGCCCAGCAGGTGCCGTCGATGGTCGCCGCCGAGCGGCACCGGTTCCCGGCCGTGCTCCTCGACGAGTACCAGGACACCAGCTCGGCGCAGCTGGAGATGCTGCACGCGCTGTTCGGGGGCGGG
>DATFPQ010000002.1:0-2017 GCA_035264765.1 Actinomycetales bacterium
GGCGCCGTTGATGTTCGCGTTCTCGGACCTGGACGGCAACACGATGTACGTCTCCGAGCCCGACTAGCAGCGCCACCCCGATCAGGGCCACCGTCGGCCCACAGCAAGCTGAGCAACCACCGGGAGGCTTGCGGCGGCTGCCCGTACGTCGTGGAGCGTCAGGTTCTCGAGCGGGATAAGTGCGGTGTCTGCAGCGAGGTGCTCCCAGGCACGCAGCACGACCAGCTGCTGCAGTCTTCGCGCGACAGGGACCGCGACGCTAGCCCGCCACAGGAGGCGAGGCCGACATCATGCTCCGGGCGGCCCTGATCAGCGAGGCGTTGTCGGGTGTGACCCTTCCGTCGGGCAGTTCGAGGACGTCTTCCAAGCCGATCCGGGTGGCGAGCCCCCGCCGACCGGCATGGCGCAGCGCGGGCCACGCGCTGTCGCCTTGCCCATGAAGCAGCACCGTTGCGCTGGCGCGCCTGTCGTCAGGGATGAGGGCAAGGAGCTGGTCCGCCTCGGTTTCGGTCGCCGTGGCATCGAGGCCGTCTGGTAGCTCGATCAGTATTCGGAAGCAGCTCCTGCTCAGCGGCGAGCTGAGCCAGGCCTCGACAGCGGCGGCGTGCCACAGCCCCGCTTCGACGCCGATCCCAAGACCGAGCAGCGTGGCGGCCACCTGTTCGGCTCCAGGTTCATGCCAGTTGACCCCCGCGAAGTCGGGCAGGACGGTCCAGCCCCGCACAGCGCTGACTCGCCGATCCGGATCTGGCATAGCCCATGCTCCGGTGGTCACTCCGACGGGCGTGCCCGGGGACACGGGCCGGACCGCGGCGAGGACACCGGCGAGTCGAGGGCCGTCGAGGGTGTCCGCGCCGTCGTCGTCCTTGACGTGGAGATGGACGGCGTCCGCTCCGGCGGCCACGACGAGCCTCACCTCTGTGGCCAGGTCCGAGGCAGTCACCGGCAACGCGGGATGTTCCCCGGGACGACGTGGGCCGTTGACACACGCCTTGAGCAGCACGCTCGTGATCTCCCTCCGTTCGGGCCGGCATCGGCTGGCCGCCGGGCGGCGTGCCTGGCGTCGCGCTCGTCGGAACTGCTTCTCACGCCCTCTTGAGGGGCTTCGGCTCGTCCTGCGGCTGACGGTCGCCTTCGTCGGTGTGGCTGGTGGCGGCCCAGCTTGCGAGGGTGCGCAGGGCGTCCGCATCGCGGTCCGTGAGGGCGGTGTAGACGAAGAGGGTTTGGTCGGGGTTGTCCGGGACGGGGAATGCTGCCCATTCGATGTCGACTCGGCCGACGACTGGATGCAGAAAGCGCTTCGTTCCGGAGGTGCGGTCTCGCACGGCTCGGTCGGCCCACCACTGACGGAACTCGGCGCTCTTCATGGCGAGCTCGCCAACCAACTGCGTCGTGGTGGGGTCGTTGGGGTAGCGGGCGGCTTCGGCGCGCAGGACACCGGTGACGTCGGCGGCGATCTCTGCCCAGTCCAGGTAGAGGTCGCGGGCGGCTGGGTCGAGGACGATCCACCGCAGCAGGTTCCGCTCGCGTTCGGCAAACGCCCGGAAGTCAGTCAACAGCGCGGAAGCCAGGTGGTTGCCCGCGACGAACGCCTGCCGGCGCCCGAGCACGAAGGCAGGTTGGTTGACGAACCCGTCGATCATCCGCTGCAAGCGTGGCGACACATCCCGCTGGTCCGACCCACGTCGCGTGCGCACGGAGGCGTCGGTTGCGGCGAGGTTGAGCAGGTAGGTCCGTTCGGCGTTGTCCAGGCGCAGGGCGTCGGCCAGCGCCTCGAGCACCGAGCGGGACGCGGTGCGCACGCGGCCCTGTTCGAGCCGGGTGAAGTAGTCGGTGCTGACCCCGGCCAGGGCGGCGACCTCCTCCCGCCGCAGGCCGGCGACCTTGCGACGCCCGCGCCGGCTGAGTCCCACCTGCTCCGGCGTCAGCGCACTGCGCCGGCTGCGCAGGAACTCGCCGACCTCGGATGTGCTGGACACGTAAGCCAGTATGCGTGGCGGCCAGCAGCGCGCGTAGC
>DATFPQ010000003.1:0-7538 GCA_035264765.1 Actinomycetales bacterium
AGGTGATGGTGCTCCGGAACGGCTCACTGCTGGCCGTGTTCGCGCGGCTGGAGATCCTGGCCGACGGCACCTTCGTGAACCGGCTGCTCACCTCCCACTCGCCCGACCTCGGCCGCACATGGCGCGCGCCCCGTGCCGTCGCCTCCGAGCCGATCCGGCCCTTCACCGACCCCGAGACCGGTCAGTCCCTCTCCAACCAGGACATGAGCTACTTCTCGGCCGCGACCGCCCCGGACGGCACTCTCTACGTCGCGTGGGACCGCGACACCTCACCGACCTCCGGCACAGTTGAGTTCGTCTCGTCATCCGACGACGGCCGCACGTGGACCGGTCCGCGGCCGATACCGGGGATCACCGCGTTCGCCTTCGAGCCGGCCATCGCCGTCGACGGCAAGGGGACGCTCGGCGTCCTCTGGTACGACAACCGCCGCGACCGGCTCGGTGACGACGAGGCGACGACAGACGTCTGGTTCGCTGCGTCCCGCGACCGGGGGCGGACCTGGCGGCACACGCACATCGGTGGCCGCAGGTGGCGGCAGACGCACGTCGCAGGGTCCTTCGACCTGCGCACCGCGCCTCGTGGACGTCTCGGCGAGTACCAGGGCCTCGCTGCGATGGGGCGCCGCGGGTTCGCGGCGGTCTTCACGATGGCGGCGCCACAGGCCGAGGACGGTCCCAGCGACATCTTCTTCGCCCGGATCGTCCCTCGCCGCTGAGCGTCACCGACGGCTGGCTCTATTGCCGAGAGCAGAAACTGTCACATGGCAAATGACGTGATCTGAGGTCCGCTCGTCAGGTTGCCGCGGAAAGGAGCGGCCGAGCCACGGGACACGCCGACGCTGTTCATCCCGTGTTCACCTGGCGGCGCCACTCTGCCCCAGTGAGCGACCACTCGAGGTTGAGCCTTTCGGCTAAGGACCAATGCGCTACGGGCCTCGCCCACGTGGCCGGGTTGCTCCACGAGGAGTTCGACGCCCTACTCGGGGCGCCGGCGGTCGACGAGTGCCTCGCGGAGGTGACCGGCCGCTTCGCGGACGCCACCGTGTTCTCCTTCGTCCCCTTGCTGGTCCGGCGCTACGCCCGCGAGGAGCTCCTCGTGCGCGTGCCACTCGCCCACCCGCAGGGGCTGGCCACCGAGGCCGTGCTGCTGTCCCCGGCGACATAGCGTCGCACCATCTATTCACTTCCCGTAGGCCCAAGGGCTGCCCGGACGCGGGCCAAGCCGATGGAGGAGTCCGTCCAGCGGGAGCGCGAGGCGGTGGGCGACCAGCTGGACGTCGGTGGGCTGGTCCCGGACGACGACCCGCAGTAGGCACCGCCGGCTGTCGGCACGGCTGCGCGGATGGCAAGGGTGGCTTTGACGTTCGTATGACGCCTGCCTGGTCACATATTCGCAAGCGCTGCATCCCACGCTGGAAGTCGGGATCGGCGCGTCGGCGGCTCTTTTTCGCGGCTATTGTTCGATGGCCGCGCAACTCCTCTTTCATGTGCGGGGGCAGTCATGGAACTGGGCGTGACCGTACAGCTGAGCAGCCCGGCACGGGTAGCCATGGCCGGCGAGCTGGATGTGGCGTGCGTGCGCTTTCTTGAGGGCTTGCTCGGGCTTTTGGTCCGTCCAGGTTCCCCTGATCTCGTGCTGGACCTCAGTCGGGTCGACTTCATCGACTGCAGGGGTGTTGGCGTCCTGATGACGGCCCGCAGGTTGGCCACGAACATGGGTGGAGCCCTGCAGCTGCACCAGGTTCCGGGCCCCGTGCGACGCGTCATCGCGCTGGCCGGCGCCGGTGGCCTGCTGAGCTGACTGCACCCCGGCCGGGGGTGGTCAGCTGCGGGCCTTCGGGCGGGACAGGGTCGAGACACGTGAGCCGTCGGCCCGGACGAACAGCACCCGGACGCCGCGCTCGCGGACGAGCCACGGCAGGGACGCCAGGCCGCGGACATACGCGGCGGTCGCGTACACGTCGGCCCACAGCAGCGTCGGGGCGATGGCCGTGGCAGACAGCACCCCGCTGAAGGCGGGGCGGCCGGTGCTGGGGTCGGTGATGTGCGCCCCGCGGCGGGCGTCCCCGGAGGTCGCGATCGCCCCGTGCGACAGGGCGAAGGTGCGCAGAGTGCGGTTCAGGTTGCCGGGGTCCTCGACGCCGACCTCCCAGCTCCGTCCGGGCTCGGCGTGCAGCAGGATGTCGCCGCCCGCGTTCACCAGCCAGTCGCTGCCCGCGGCCGCCTCCCGGAGCGGGCCGGTGGCTCGCTCGACCGCCCAGCCCTTGACCAAGCCGCTCGGGTCGAAGCCGCCGGGCAGCTCCGCGTCGAACGCGCCGTCGGTCCGCCTGCGCGCCTCCGCGCACAAGGCGCGAATCTCGAGCAGCTCGGCGGACGACGTCGGCTCACCGCGCCGTATCGCGGAAACCTCACTGTCGGGCCGGTAGGGGCTGAACCGCTCGTCCGTCTCGCGAAGGCTCTCGTACAAGGTGCACACGGCGCGGTCCACCCCGGCGGAGGTCGCGGCGTCGCCGCGCACGTGGACGCTGATCGGCAGTCCCATGATGTGCTCGACCCAAGACCGGCGTGGGAGGCCGACTGCGGCGGACCCGGCAAGGGTGGTGCCGGTCAGGGCGGGCGCGGTGTCGGTGGCTGCGGTCATGGTCAGCCTCCGAGGTGGGCGGCGTCGATGGCGGACTGCAGGGAGGTGAGGTAGCCGTCGCTGGTGACGGTGGCTCCGCTGATCGTGTCGACCTCGGCGCTCTGCGCCTGGATCACCTCGTCGTGCAGCTGCGGCAGGGCGTAGGCGTTGATCTCCTCGTCCCGCCCATTTCCGGAGGGGTACACGACGGCCTGTACGTCAGTGATCCGGCTGTTCTCCACGGTGATCTCGACCTGAACCGGACCCCAGCGGGTGTCGACGGAGCTGCCAGTGAAAGAGCCCGAGGACGAGCCCGAGGACGAGCCGGAGGACGAGCCCGATGACGGCGAGGTGGAGCTGGTACTCCCGGGGGAGGCGGGGGCGAGGGCGGCCGTCTGGGTTTCGACGGACCCCCCGGTGCTGGTGTGGTACGAGAACAGCAGCACCAGCGCGGACAGGGTGGAGACGAACCAGAGGGTCAGGCGGCGCACGGCAGGTCCTCCTCAACGGGACGCGAGGTTGCGGTAGGGAAAGGCGGGTTCCGGGTCACCACGAGAAGCGCTCCTCGTGGATGCGGCGGTTCGGGACTCCGGCCTCACGCGCCGCCGCGACGACGGCCTCGGACCAGGCGGTTGGGCCGCAGACGTACACCTCGGCCTCGCCGATGCCCGGAACCAGCCAGCGCAGCGCGGCGGCGTCGTCCAGCCCGGAGTGCTCCTGTGGCAGCCAGGAGCCGGAGCGGCCGCGGTGGCCGATCAGCGGGATGACCCGAGCGCGACGGGCCGCGGCGAGCGCCTTGAGCTCCTCCGGAAAGAGCAGGTCGGCGGGAGTGGGCGCTCGGACGATCAGGGTGATGCGGCCTGGCGCGTCGATGTCCTCGAGCAGCGCCCGCAGGGGAGTGACTCCGACGCCGGCACCCAGCAGCACGACGGGGCGGGCGAGGTCCGTGCGTGCCTCGGCGGTCAGCCGCCCGTAGGGACCCTCGAACAGGACCCCGGTGCCGGCCCTGAGCGCCGCGGCACGGGAGCTTCCGTCGCCGGCGTCCGCAATGGTGACGCGCAACGCGGACGGGTGCGGCGCCGCGGACAGGGAGTATGGGTTGCCGCGGCTCCAACCCGGACCGTCCAGAAACCGCAGGGTGAGGAACTGGCCGGCGCGAGCGCCGAGCCGGTCGAGCTGCCGTCCGGTCAGGTACACCGAGACGACGCCGGGCGCCTCGGGGACGACCCTTGCGACCCGAAGCCGGTGCCGCCAGCTGCGCCACAACGGCGTGCCGACCCGGCAGACCAGGACGGCCGCGACCGCGGCGACCCACAGGGACCACCAGTAGCGGCGCGCCAACGCCGACGACACAAAGTCGGTGCCGGTCCACACCTGATGCGGTAGGGCAAGCCCGACGCCGAGATAGGCGTAGAGGTGCAGGAGATGCCAGGACTCGTAGCGCAGCCGCCGCCGAGCTCTCCGGATCGAGGTGACGGTCACCACGATGAGAAGCAGCGTCCCGGCGGTGGCCAGCAACATGCCCGGGTAGGTCCAGACCAGGTTCCACAGCTCGCCGGGGACGCCTCGCTGGTCGCCGGCGGCGTACCCGATCGTGATGAGCACGACGTGGGCCAGCATGGCGTGGAACGACGTGAAGCCGAGGACGCGGTGCCATCTCGCCAGCCGGTCCTGGCCCCACGTCCGCTCCGCCCAGGGAATGCGGGCCATGAGCAGGCACTGGAGAAGCAGCAGGTCGGCGGCCACCAGGCCGAGCACGCGGCCGAGCGAGGTCAACGCCGGCCCGGTCCCGCCCGCCAGGTCCTGCAGGCCCCGGTTCGACAGCCACAGTGCGACGACGTAGACGACACTCAGCAGGGCGGCCGCACCGATGACATCGGCGCCGAAACCCCGGCTCACGGACTGCGGCCCCGCCACAGGGGATGAACCCTGGCGCGCGGCCGTGGACGTGTTGGTCGCTGTCGTGCTCACGCCGACCAGCCTCGGGCCGCTACCCCAATGCGCCCTGCGCCGACGCTATGCGTTCGCTGTGAAGGGCGGTGCTGTCGGCACCCGCCGCTACGGTGACGCCCAACGGTTCACGTCTAGGAGGCCGCCGTGGTGGACACACCTCTCGAGCCGCTCGCCCGGGCCCTCGACCTGTTCGGGGGGCTCGTCGCCGCGGTGGGCCCTGACCAGTGGTTCTTGTCGACGCCGTGCGATGCGTGGAACGTGGAGCAGCTCGTGGGGCACGTTGTATCCGGCCAGCGGCTGTTCGCCCGGGTCCTGGCGGGCGAGCCGATCGAAGCAGTGAAGGCCCAGACGCGGGATTGCCCCATCACCGACGGCGGCAGCGATGTGGTCTCCGCGTACCGGGCCTCCGC
This sequence comes from Actinomycetales bacterium, assembly GCA_035264765.1. GTDB lineage: Bacteria > Actinomycetota > Actinomycetes > Actinomycetales > Angustibacteraceae > DATFPQ01. Next base: position 4,984 of record DATFPQ010000003.1, read on the forward strand.
TGAGCATCTGCTGGCGGCGTTCGGCAACCCGGGCGCGCTCGAGCGCATCGTCACTGTGCCCGCCGGCACCGTGCCTGGCGCCGTTGCCGTGCACCTGAGGACGACCGAAGCGTTGGTTCACGGCTGGGACCTGGCCCGGGCGACCGGCCCGCGCTTCGACGTGCCTCCCGACCTCGCGGAGGGCGAGCTGGCCTTCAGCGGGCCGATGCTCGACAGGATTCCGCCAGAGCGACGCCCCTTCGGTCCCTCGCGGCCGGTGGGCGACGACGCCCCCGCGATCGACCGGCTGGCCGCACTGCTCGGGCGAGATCCAGGTGCGTGGATCTAGGTTTTCGCTGCGGGGGGGACATCATGTGGACGACGGCTGGAACATCGTCCGGGCCAGCTGTCGGATGCTGGGCGTCTCGTTCGTCGTACTGGCGTTGGGACCGTCCAACCTACGAGGAGCTGACATGAGGTATCTGATGTTCGTGGCCACTGACCCCGACGCTGAGCCGTACGACCCGGCCGCGGACGACGCGGAGGACTGGGTCGCCAAGCACGAAGCATCCGGCCAGTGGGTCATGGGAGACCGGCTACGGCCAGTCGAGGACGCCACCACCGTGCGCCGACGGGGCGGCGAGGTCCTGGTGACGGACGGGCCGTTCGCCGAGACGCGGGAGTGGATCGCAGGGTTCGACATCCTCGAGTGCGCCGACCTGGACGAGGCCATCGCCATCGCTGCGGCGCACCCGATGGCCCGCTTCGGCCGTCTCGAGCTGCGACCGTTCTGGTCCGACGAGGACGAGCAGGCGGGTCCCAAGGGGTGAGCCCCGGTGAGCGCGCGACGCCGGCCGGTGTCCGCCGCGCGCTCTCGGACGCTATGGCGGGTGAGCGGCTGCGGATAGTGGCCGGGCTGATCCGCATAACGCGGGACTGGGACCTCGCGGAGGATGCGGTCGCCGACGCGGCCGAGCGAGCGCTCCGTCGCTGGCCGGCTGAGGGTGTGCCGGCCAACCCGGGTGCCTGGCTCACGACGACCGCTCGTCGCAGAGCCATCGACCTGCTGCGCCGCGCCGACGTCGAGCGGGCGAAGCTGGGGGAGGTCGCGGCGCTCGCCGAGCTGGCTTCCGGCGCCGACGACCTCCCCCAGGCCTCCTGCCTGCCCGATGACCGGCTGCGGCTGATCTTCACCTGCTGCCACCCCGCTCTGTCGATGGAGGCTCGGGTGGCGCTGACGCTGAAGGTCGTCTCCGGCCTGTCGACGGCCGCCGTCGCGCGCGCCTTCCTCACCTCCGAGGCGACGATGGGCCAACGGCTGCTTCGCGCCAAACGCAAGATCGCGCACGCCGGCATCCCGTACCGGGTGCCCTCGCCCGACCTGCTGCCCGAGCGCATGGACGGCGTCCTGGCGGTGATCTACCTGATCTTCACCGAGGGCTACGCCGGCACCGCGGATGACGCGTTGGCCGGTGAGGCTGTCCGGCTGGGGCGGCTGCTGGTGCAGCTCGTACCGGACTCCGACGAGGCCCGCGGGCTGCTTGCTCTTCTCCTCCTGCAGCACGCCCGCCGTGCTGCGCGCCTCGTCGACGGCGAGCTGGTCACGCTGGAGCGGCAAGATCGGACGAAGTGGGACACCGCGGCCATCGACGAGGCGCTCGCCCTGGAGCCACTGACGGGCACCGACCGGGGTCCGTACCGGCTGCAGGCGGCCCTGGCCGCCGTCCACGCCGCAGCGCCCGAGGCTTCCGACACCGACTGGGCCGCGGTCGTCTCGCTGTACGACGAGCTGCTGGACGTGCTGCCATCACCCGTGGTCCGGCTCAACCGGGCCATCGCGATCGGTATGCGCGACGGCCCCCTCGCCGGCCTCGCCGCACTGGACGCCCTCGCTGGGGACGCCCGGCTGGCCGGCTACCACCTGCTGCCCGCCGCCCGCGGTGATCTCCTGGCCAGGGCCGGGCGCCCGACGGAGGCCGTGACCGCGCTCGAGCACGCCCTCGCACTCGCCCCCACGGACCAGGAGCGCCGTCAGCTCACCCGCCGACGCGACGAGCTGCGGGGAACCTCGCCGGCTGTCGGTGGTCTGGCCTAGCGTCAGGCCCATGGAGATCATTCTGATTCCCGGCTTCTGGCTCGACGGTTCGTCCTGGGACGACGTGGTCCCCGCCCTGGAGCAGGCGGGTCACCGCACTCACGCGCTCACTCTGCCTGGCATGGAGTCGCGATCGGCCGACCGCTCCGAGATCACCTTGCGCGACCACGTGGAGGCCGTGGTGGAGGTGATCGACTCCTTCGCTTCAGCCGACGGCAAGGTCGTGCTCGTCGGGCACTCCGGCGGCGGTGCCGTCGCCCATGCCGCCGTCGACGCGCGGCCGGACCGGGTCGCCCGGGTGGTCTACGTGGACAGCGGTCCCCTCGGTAACGGTGGGGTGATCAACGACCAGCTGCCGGCCGTGGACGGCGAGGTCCCGCTGCCGGACTGGTCGGTCTTCGACGAGGCGGATCTCGTCGACCTCGACGACGGGCTGCGCACGGCGTTCCGCGAGCGCGCGATCCCGACCCCCGCGCACGTT
>DATFPQ010000004.1:0-41549 GCA_035264765.1 Actinomycetales bacterium
CTCGTTAAGGGTGTCCACGACGTCCATCCGGTAGATCCGCACGTCCCTGCCGGTGATCGTGCCGGTCCGGACGACCGAGGCGACGGTGGTGGGCGTCACCAGGAAGTCGCGGGACTTGCCGAAGATCCGCTTCGCCGTGGGGGTGGCGCCAGCCTCCGAGTAGCGGATCCGGATGTCGTACTCGGTGCCGAGGGTGGCCGGGACGGTCACGGAGAAGGTTGACGCGCCGGTGACCGAGGCGGTGCTGACGTCGGTGAAGCCGGTCAGCGGGCAGGCCGCCATGGTGACGGTGCCGTTGAGGGTGGGCGCGTCCTTGGCTTGGGCGATGCTCGGCGCGAGCACCGCGGCACCGAGGACGACGGACCCTGCGACGACGCGGGCGAAAGTCTTAGCGGACATTGTTGCTCCCCTGCTGCGGCCGCTTTGGTGAGGCGGCGATGAGTTGGGACGGTTCGATTCGCGGGCTGCGACCGAGTACGTGAACCTTGTCATCGGGGGAATTGGGGGCGACATTCCTCGCTCGTGCGGTAACCCACGCCCACTTTGATGAATGATGGCGGGTCCCAAATGGCTAGGGTGCCTTGGCGGTTCCCTACCGCCGGACCTGACGCAATCTGACAGGAAACGTCAGGGTTGCGACACATCTGCGGTGCACCTTGACAAGCCCCCGGTGCCGGCCCTCCGGCATCCGAGCGCCTCATCCACGCGTCATGACGGCTTCAAGGGCGCTCACCACGCGCCGCAAGCTCGGCAGCGACCGCACGCCTGTGGCGGCACCCAAACGCGAGGACGGCGTAGCCGGCGTCACGAAGGGACCTCCGGACGCGACGTACCTGCTGGTTAGACGAGAAGTCGGGTGAAACGGTCCTCGTGCGGTGCGGATCAGGCAGCCCAGGGCGCTCAGCCACTCCCGTCGGTGGCACCGTCCCGGTGGCAGCGACACAGCAGCGGGGCGGCCAACCCGGTCGACAGGTCTCTGAGCTGGGTCACCGGCCGGGGGAAGGCCAGGCGCACGAGCTCTACACCGTCAGCATCGACGCTGAGGACGTCCAGGCCCCGGCAGTCAAGGGACCGAGGCTCCACCCACTGCGTGTCGTGACCCAGCGCGCGCAGGCACGCGGTGAGTTGCGGCCCGTGGTGGCGCGCGAGGTGATCAAGGACACCGGGGGCCTCACGCCGCAGCGGGTCCGGGTCGGCAGCCCGGTAGTCGGTCAACGGCACGCGCTGCCAATGAGGCGACGCCACCCGCACCGCGACGACCTCAACCTGGTAACGCAGCTGACCCCGCTCTGCGGCCAACCGCTGCATGCTCCCATGCACCAGCACGGCCGAGGTGCCGGGAACGCCGACCCTAAGGGTCGCCAGAGCCCGAGCCAGCACCTGAGCGGCGGCCTGCGACCCGAAAGCAAGCCGCACGACCGGCCGTCCCTCGACGTCCGGCTCCAGCACCACCCGCGTGTGATGTGGCTGCGCCGGCCGACTCCGCGGGTAGGTGGTCAGGCAACCGACGCAGGCCGAGGCGATCGCCGTGCGCGCCAGCTCGGCCGGATTAGGTCGGGTCCGGTCGGAATCCGTCGGGCCGAACACTGCGGTCACGATGCTCCTCGTACACCGGTCTGTCTGCTGGGTCTTCAGCGGACCGCGCCTGGCATGGTGCTTCGGCCACGGGTCACCACCTGACCATAGTGAGGTAAGGCTCACCTTACAAGTGCTGGCCTTGGATGCAGGCAGAACGCGTGAAACCGCCAAGGAACTGACGGGCGCACCAGCCCTTTTCCCTGCCCACGCGCCCTACCCGTGTTTTTCCCGTGGCCTTTCGGGAGCACTAAGACCAAGGTCCAATGTCGATCACGGCCCTCGGTGCGGCAGAAAGGTGCCTTACGAACAGCCCGGAGGGACACAGTGACAGGCTTCCTCAGCAGAGGTGGGCGCCATGGCGCGCAGCGATGCCCCGTGGACGGTGTCGCATGACGGTGGACGACGTCATCACGGCGCCCCGCGCCGCCCATGATGCCGCCCCAGACGGTGCCGCCGGTGACGTAGCGCCGCCGTCGCCCTGGTTGGTGCTGTCCCAGAGCGGCCGCCCCGAACCGAGGACAACGGTGGACCCTCGCCGCATCGTGATCCAGGTCGCGGCCACAGCAGCGCTCGTCATCCTGGTCGTGGCCGTGGTGGGGGCCGTGGCCGCTCGCCGGATGGCGGAGCGGGAGGCGATCGACGACGCCAGCCGGCGCGCGGATCTCATCGCCGATGCCGTGTTGCAGCCGGCTCTGAGCGATGGGCTGCTCCGCGGTGATCCGGGAGCCCTGCGGACCGTGGACCGCGTCGTCCGTGACCGCGTGATCGACGAACCGATCGTCCGGGTCAAGCTGTGGTCGGCGGACGGGCGCGTCGTCTACTCGGACGAGCCGCGCTTGATCGGCCAGCACCTCACCCTCGGTGAGGACGAGCAGGAGGCTCTGGACCATCCGCTCATCCGCGCGGAAGTGACGGACCTGAGTCGACCGGAGAACCAGTACGAGCGAGGACAGGGAAAGCTGCTCGAGGTCTACCGACGGGTCACCACGTCGCCAAGCGGCACGCCGCTCCTCTTCGAGACGTACTCCACGTATGACGAGGTGAGCGAGCGTGGCGACCAGATCTGGCGCGGCTTCGTCGGCCTCATGGTCTCAAGCCTGCTGCTGCTCACGCTGCTCCACGCGCCGTTGCTGTGGCGACTGCTCCGGCGTATTCGCTGCGTACAGGAGCAGCGGGAGGCATTGCTGCTGCGCGCGGTCGACGCCTCGGACGACGAGCGGCGCCGAATCGCGGGAAGGTTGCACGACGGCGTCGTGCAGGAGCTGGCGGCATCCTCCTTCGCCCTCGCGGGCAGCATCGAGCGGGCCGAGCAGGAGGGTTCGCCCGCCCTGGCCGCGCAGCTGCGAGAGACGGCGGCAACGGTACGGGGAAGCATCGGAGGGCTGCGCTCTCTGCTCGTGGACATCTACCCCCGGAGCCTGTCCTCGGCCGGGCTGGCCGTTACGCTGCAGGACCTCGCGGGCCCGCTCCGCGCCCGCAACGTCGAGGTGCTGCTGGACGTGCCTGCGGCCACGGACCCCCATCGGCTGAGCTCGGACACCCAACGCCTGGTCTATCGAATCGTGCACGAGTGCCTGGCCAACGTGGCGAAGCACGCAGCGGCCTCGAGCGTCGTGGTCCGGCTCCGCGAGGACGAGCACGAGGTCGTGCTGGACGTCGTGGACGACGGCCTGGGGTTCGACCCCGCAGCCGTCATGGCCGAGCCCGCACCCGGACACCTGGGTCTTCGCGTTCTTGCCGACCTGACGCGCGAGGCGGGCGCAACGCTAAAGGTTGCCTCCAAGGCCGGACACGGAACCTGGTGGCAGCTGCGAGTTATCGACGCCTGACCGACTACTCCGACAACCTATTAGTCCGACTGCTCCCCCGGTGACGACGGCCTGACCTACTCAGGCGCGGCTGACGTCGAGGTCGATCACCACCGGACCGGCGACCTTGGCATCCGGCAGCTCCACGACGATGCCGCCGTCGCCTGCCGTCGCCGACACCGGCGTGCCGTCGACCAGCCGGGCGCTGCGCGGGTCCAATCGGCCGGCGTCGGCGGACAGCCGCACGGGTCCGGCTCCGTCCACCACCGCGTGGGCCACGTCGCCGGTGCGCGTCCAGCGCACCCACGGCTGTTCAGAGGGCCCTCCCAGCGCCGCGTCGAGCGGCTCCGTGTCGTGCACCGCCGCCGCGTGCACGCCCATCCACTCCCCGATCTGCTCCAGGGTGCGCCGTTGCAGGTCGGGGATCCGGCCGGCCTCGTCCGGACCGACGTTGAGCAGAAAGTTGCCACCGCGGGAGACGACGTCGACGAGGTGGCGTACGGCGGCGGGGCCGTCCAGGTAGTGGCTGGCGTTCTCGAGCTGGTTGTAGCCGAACGAGAAGCCCACCCCGCGGCAGTTCTCCCACATCTGGCCGCCCTCGACGGACGTCCCCTGCTGGTACTCGCTGGTGCGGAAGTCCCAGTGCGTAAGGCCCCAACGGTCGTTGACCACGCCGTCGGGCGCCGCGGAGTAGAACCGCTCCAGCAGCCTGGCGAAGCTGTACGGCCCGTCTGGCTTGCCGGCGTCCGGCCATTCGATGTCGCCCCACAGGACGTCCGGCTGGTAGCGCTCGATCAGGTCGGCGACATGGGCGAAGGCGTACTCGTTGTAGGCCGCGTCGACCGGCCGCACGGAGTCGAAGCTCTCGTCCTGGATCGGCGGGAAGTCCGTGACGTGCCAGTCCAGCCCGCCTGAGTAATAGACACCGAAGCGCAGCCCGGCCCGGCGGGCGGCGTCCGCGAACTCACGGACCAGGTCGCGACGCGGGCCGCGGCGCACGGTGTTGCGGTCGCCCGTCCCTGGGGCGTCCCACAGCGTGATGCCGTCGTGGTGCTTGGTGGTGGGGATCACGTATCGAGCTCCGGTGCGCCGGAACAGCTCCAGCACGGCATCCGCGTCGAACGCCGCGGCGGTCCACTGGTCCAGGAAGTCGTCGTACGGCGCACCGCCGTGCACCTCCTCGTGGTGCCGCTGAGCGGGGCTTCCCTCGATCCGGATCGTGTTCGCGTACCACTCGGCATAGGGGTTGTGCGCGAACCAGGTCGGCTTGTCGATGGTGCCGAGCTCGCCGATCGGCTCTGCCCAGGCCGGCACGGAGTACGCGCCCCAGTGGACGAAGATGCCGAACTTGGCGCCCCGGAACCAGCCCGGAACGTCCCGCTCGAACTGCCGGTACAGCTCGGGACGCTGGGGAGCGTCCTTGAACATCGCCACGAGGACTCCTTCGTCGCTGGGACGGAACACAAGTCCCGCCCCTCGGGGGTGGTTGAGTAGCCAGGTCAGGTCAGACGTCGGGGACGTCGCATCCACGGGTGGGCGCGGAAGCGCGTGCTTCACAGGTGGTCGTGCGCCTCCAGCAAAGGGCTGTCCCAGGGGCCTCGGCGGTCACGCCGCCACCCCGGTGGGGATCGGTGCGTCGGCGCGCACGAGTCCCTCGTCCTGCAGTGCGTCCCACAGCTCACGCGGGACGCGGACGTCGAGCAGTGCGGCGTTGCGCTCCACCTCGGCCGCGCTGCGCATGCCAAGCAGGGACGAGGCCACCGCGGGGTGGGCCAACGGGAACTGCACAGCCGCAGCTGGCAGCGTCACCCCGTGCTCGCGGCACAACTGCGCCATTCGCCGAGCCCGGCCCAGCACCTCCGCGGGCGCCGGGCCGTAGTCGTGCGTGGCGTCGTCGGGCGGCCACTCCCAGGCGAGAACTCCGGTTCCGAAGACTCCGCCGACGACAATCGAAGTGCCCCGCCTCAGCGCTGCGGGCAGCAGGTCGTCAAGGGCAGACTGGTCCAGCAGGTTGTATCGTCCGGCCAGCAGGACGACGTCGAGGTCGACCCGCTCGACGAAGCGGGCCGGCATGGCCGACTGGTTCATCCCCACGCCGACGGCCCGCACGACCCCCTGGTCGCGGAGCTCCACCAGCGCGGGAAGCGCCCCCTCTAGGGCCGCCTCCTCGTGGTCGTCGGGGTCGTGCACATAGGCGACATCGACGCGGTCAAGCCCGAGCCGGTCGAGGCTGGCCTCGATCGACCGCAGCACGCCATCGCGGCTGAAGTCCCGTTCCCGGCGCAGGTCCGCGGGGACGTCGAAGCCGGCGGCGAGATCGCGTTCGTGCTCACCGCCGGGTGCGGGCAGGAGCACGCGACCCACCTTCGTGGAGAGGACGAGCTCGTCCCGGGGACGTCCCTGAAGCGCCGCCCCGAGCCGGCGTTCGGACAGGCCGAGACCATAGTGCGGCGCGGTGTCGAAGTACCTGATGCCGGCGTCCCACGCTGCCTGCACCGCAGCGTCCGCCTCGGCGTCGGACACCGCCGTGTAAAGGTTGCCGAGCGGCGCAGCACCGTAACCGATGGCGGTGACCGCGGTGCCCGTGGTTCCAAGTGGACGAGTCAGCACGTCAGCATCCTCCGCGTCAGGTCGTCCTCGCAGGCACCCGCAGGCCGTACATACCGCCGTCAACGGCCAGCACCGTCCCCGTCGTCCCGCTCGACCGCGGGTCTGCGAGGTGCACGATGGCGTGGGCCACCTCGTCCGCGGTGACCAGCCGGCCGGTGGGCTGGCGGGCCTCCAGCCGGGCCCGCTCCTGCTCAGGGTCGTCGGCCGCATCCAGCAGCCGCTGCACCCAGGGGGTGTCAGCAGTCCCAGGGTTGACGCAGTTGACCCGGATGCCCTCGTGCAGGTGGTCCGCGGCCATCGCCAGGGTCAGCGCCTGCACCGCGCCCTTCGACGCCGAGTACAGGGCCCGGTTCGGCAGCCCGGCCCAGGCGGCGATCGAGCAGGTGTTGACGATCGCGGCGCGCTCGGACCGCCGCAGGTGCGGCAGCGCGGCGCGAGTGGTCCGCACAATGCCGAGGACGTTGACGTCCAGGACGCGGTGCCACTCCTCGTCCTCGTTGTCCGCGACAGTCCCCTGCGCGCCGACGCCGGCGTTGTTGACGAGGACGTCTAGCCCACCCAGCTCGGTCACGGCCGTCTCCACCGCGGCACGCACCGATGCATCGTCCGTGACGTCCCCCTGGACGGCAACGTACCGGCCGTCGACCGCGCTGACGTCACGGTCCAGCACCGCGACCCGGACCCCCTCCGCGGTCAGCCGATTGGCGGTTGCGGCGCCAATGCCGGACGCGCCGCCGGTGACCAAGGCGGTCATTCCTTGCCACGCGGACTCCAACTCTTCGGGCTGATTGCTCATACGGCGGCCTTTGCTTGGGGGTCAACTGTGCGGTCCGCCCACACGGGTCCGTGCGGGAACGCGAAGCGCTCGAGAGTGTCGGGAACCATCTGGGCGGAGAAGCCGGGGGCGCGCGGGGCGAGGTATCGCCCGTCCCGGAGGACGACAGGGTCGAGGAAGTGCTCATGCAGGTGGTCGACGTACTCGATCACCCGGTCCTGAGCGGTCCCGGACACCGCGATCAGGTCGAACATCGAGAGGTGCTGCACCAGCTCGCACAGTCCCACTCCCCCGGCATGCGGGCACACCGGAACGCCGAACTTCGCCGCGAGCAGCAGGATGGCGACGTTCTCGTTCACCCCGCCCACCCGTGCTGCGTCGATCTGCAGCACGTCCAACGAGCCCGCTTGCAGCATCTGCTTGAACACGATGCGGTTCTGCACGTGCTCCCCGGTGGCGATTTTCACGGGGGAAACTCCCCGCCGGATCGCGGCGTGGCCGAGGACGTCGTCCGGGCTGGTCGGCTCCTCGACCCACCACGGGTCGAAAGGCGTCAGCTGTCCGATCCAGGCGATCGCGTCGGCGACACCCCACCGCTGGTTGGCGTCGACGGCGATCCGCACGTCCGGGCCGACCGCCTCGCGCGCGAGCCGCAGCCGGCGAACGTCCTCGTCGACGTCGGCGCCGACCTTGAGCTTGATCTGCGTGAACCCCTCACGCACTGCCTCGCGGGACAGGCGCACCAGCTTGTCGTCGGAGTACCCGAGCCAGCCCGGGGTCGTGGTGTAGGCCGGGTACCCGGACTCCAGCAGCGCAGCGCGGCGCTCGGCCTTACCCGGCTCGGCGCGGCGCAGCAGCTCCAGCGCCTCCACCGGCGACAGGGCGTCGGCAATGTACCGGAAGTCCACCAGCGCGACGAGCTGCTCGGGGCTCATCCCCGCCAGCAGGTCCCACAGCGGCAGGCCGGCGCGCTTGGCCTTCAGGTCCCAGAGGGCGTTGACCACCGCGGAGATGGCCATGTGCATGACGCCCTTCTCCGGGCCGAGCCAGCGCAGCTGCGAGTCGTCGACCAGCAGCCGCCAGGTCGCGCCCATGTCGCCGAGCAGCTCCTCGATGTCGCGACCGAGCACGTGGTCGGCGAGGGCGGCGATCGCCGCCACCTGCACGTCGTTCCCGCGGCCGATGGTGAACGCGAACCCGTGCCCCTCCAGCCCGTCTCCGGCGTCCGTGCCGAGGAGGAGGTAGGCAGCGGAGTAGTCGGGGTCCGGGTTCATGGCGTCCGAGCCGTCCAGCGACTGGGACGTCGGGAACCGCACGTCGTGCGTCTCGAACCGGGTGAGGCGTGCCATCACGCCCCCCCGAGGACCTGGCGCTGGCGACCGAGGCCGTCGATCTCCAGCTCCACGACGTCGCCCGGACGCAGGTAGGGCTTGGGGTCGGGGTGCCCGAGGGCGACGCCGGCCGGCGTACCGGTGTTGACGACGTCGCCGGGCTCGAGCACCATGAACTGGCTGAGATAGCGCACCAGCTCGCCGACCCCGAAGATCAGGTCCTTCGTCGTCCCGTCCTGGCGCAGCTCGCCGTTCACCCAGCACCGCAGGCCCAGGTTACCCGGGTCGCCGACCTCGTCGGCGGTCACGAACCATGGACCCAGCGGGTTAAACGTCTCGCAGTTCTTGCCCTTGTCCCATTGCCCGCCGCGCTCGATCTGGAACTCCCGCTCGGAGACGTCGTGCGACACCACGTACCCGGCCACGCAGGCGAGGCCCTCCTCGGCCGAGCCCAGGTAGCGCGCGGTGCTGCCGATCACGACCCCGAGCTCCACCTCGTAGTCCGTCTTGGTACTCGCCCGCGGAACGAGCACCTCGTCGTCCGGCCCTATAACGGTGTAGGGAGCCTTCAGAAAGACGATCGGCTCGGCCGGGATCGCGGCCCCGGTCTCCGCGGCGTGGTCCCGGTAGTTCAAGCCGATGCAGACGATCTTGCCGGGCCGGGGCAGCGGCGAACCGACCCGCTGTCCCTCCAGCGAGACCTCAGGGAGCCCTCCGTCCGCCACCGCGGCAGCGATGTCCGCCACCACCCGTGGGGTGAGGGGCAGGTCGACAGGAAGGACGCCGGACAGGTCCAGCGCCCGGCCGTCCTCCTGCAGGACTACGGGACGCTCTTCGCCCGGCGGACCCACGCGCAGCAGCTTCATCGGCTCTCCAACCCTCCGGTCTGTGTGGTCGAGCTGTCGTCAAGCACGAGCATCGCGTGCCCACCCTGCACGGTGACCTGGGTGTGCACGTACCCGTCGTCGTAGGTCCACTCCAGCTCGACGCCCTCGGGCTCGAGATGCACGCGCGCGGGCGGTGCCTGGGCGCGCACGGCGATGGGCAAGTCGAGAAGCGGGAACGGGTCGTGGACAAGGTCCAAGGTCGCGGTCTCCCGGGATGGCACGAAGCTCAGCAGATGAACCACGGTGCTGCCCGGCGTGCGGACGACGGTTGTCTCCAGGTGGGTGGGACCACCCGCACGCAGCAGAGGGTCCGGCAGCACCCGGGCCAGCGCGGCACCGAGCAGCTCGCGGTACGCCTCGTTGCCGTGCTCGGCGAACGCCTGGAGCAGGGGCCAGGTCACCGCCACGACGCGGTCCCGAACCGCGACGGCGGCCTCGTCGGTGAGCGCATCCGGCGGGGTGTAGGAGTGACCGCTGAAGTGGTCCCAGGTGCGCTCGAAGTACGGGCGCACGAACCGGGCGAGCACCTCCGCACCGGGTACCGGCGTGGCCCGCAGCGCCCTGCCATGGGCGACGGTGTCGAAGCCCCCCGTGTTGACGTCCTCCCGGCGCAGGAAGGCGGCCGTGAACGCCGACGGCCCCGCGACCTCGACGGGCAGCGGGACGCCCGGGCCACCATCGGAGCCGGTCAGCGAGTCGCCGACGAGCACGATGGCCGCACCCGCCTCGTACGCGCGCCCGAGGCCGGCCGATAGCGCCGAGTCAACCGTTGTGCTTTCCGGCACGAGCACGACGCGGTAGGCGGACACATCCGCCGTGGGCGGGACGATGTCGAACTGCTGGCGCAGCTGTTGCAGCGCCCGGACGGTCCCCACGCCGCTCGGCCCCGGAGAGTCCCCGAGCTCGGGGTCGACGACCACGGCGACCTCGCTGACGAGCGAGCCGTCCTCGAGGAACGGCTCACACCGCTCGATGTGCTCGTACGCCGACCCGATCAGCTCGTAAGTGGCACGCGCGGGGACGCCCCGCGGGTGCAGCAGGTCTCCGACGCCGTTCGTCAGCCCGTGGCTGAGGACCTGAGAGCACTCGTACAGCAGCGCGGCGCGCGGCTTCAGCGCGCCGTTGTCGCCCCAGCTCTCGTGGAAGCGCCCGGTGTGGCTCAGCGTCGGCAGACCCAGCGGACGCACGAAGCGCGCGACGTACGGGAGGTAGGCGTACCCCCAACCACCCGTGGGCAGCGCCTCGATCTCGACGTGGCGCAACAGCCTGCTCTCCTCGTGCAGGTTGGTCTTCGGCCGAGAGTTGAACCACACGCCCTGCACCGCGTCCTCCGGGAGAGCCTTCTCGACCATCTCCCGGTAGCGCTCCATGTAGCGCAGGGCGTTGGACCGGGCGTAGCGCACCCGGTCCTGCGGGCCGGCGGGGTCGAGGCCGTCCCGGCGCATCCCGTCGATCGCCCACTTCGAGGCGCTGGGCTGGTCCCAGCACATGTCCAGAAAGATGCCGTCGACCGGTGCGAAGCGGCGGAGCACCTCGTCGAGCTGATCGGCGAAGTAGTCCTGGTACGGGCTCGACATGTCGAGGACGTGCCACCCGGGCGTGAAAGCGGATCCGCCCCAACGGGTCATCCGCAGGTCCTCGTCGCAGGCCACCCACTCCGGGTGCTCGCCGGCGGCGTGCTCGTCCACCTGAACGCTGAGGTAGATCGGCGCTCGGATGCCGACGCCGTGCAGGGCGTCGACCTGTGCCGCGAGCAGGTCGAGGTCGGCGGGCAGGCCGGGGTGTCGCTCCGGGCGTTCGGTGTCGTAGTACAGCATCCCGTGGTGGCACTTCGCGAAGACCGTGACGCTGTCGACGTGGGCGTCGGCGAACGCGCGGGCGAACTGCTCCGGGTCGAAGTCGCGGGCCACGTCGGGCACGGCCGGCCCGGTATGGAAGTCCAGGTGCACGGTACGGCGGGGGAACCTCGCCTGCGCCGGAGGTGTCAAGGTTTGCCTTTCGGAGGAGGAGGAGACGAGCGGCTGGGTGTCAGCGCCCACCGAGGCCGGACAGGGCGATGCCGCGGACCAGATGGCGCTGCAGGAGCAGGAGCATGACGGCGCTGGGAACCATGGAGATGATCGAGGCGGCCATCATGAGGTGCCACTGGTTGCCCTGCTGGCCGCGGAACATGTTCAGTCCCAGCGGCACCGTTGCCATCTCGGCCGTGTTCACGATGATCAGCGGCCACAGGAAGCTGTTCCAGTAGTTGATGAAGGTGAACACGGACAGGACGGCGATGGCCGGCTTCGCAGTCGGGACGATGACCTGCAGGAGCACGCGGATGCGGCCGGCTCCATCGACCATCGCGGCCTCCTCGAGCTCTCGCGGGATCCCGAGGAAGAACTGCCGCAGCAGGAAGGTACCGAAGGCGGTGAAGGCCCACGGCAGCACCAGGGCCGCGTAGCTGTTCACCCAACCGAGCTGCTGCATGAGGATGAACATCGGCACGACCAGCACCTCTTGCGGGATCATCAGCGTGCTGAGGTACACAACGAAGATCCGCTCCCGGCCGCGGAACCGCAGCCGGGCGAAGGCGTACGCCGCGAGCGTCGACGAGACGATCACCACGAGCGTGCCGAGCACCGAGACGACGAGCCCGTTCACCATGAACCGGCCGAACGGCAGGAAGTTCCACGCGTCCGCGAAGTTGTGCCAGGCGATCTCGGACCCGATCGCCTTGGGGGGCGTGCTGAAGACCTCGTCCGCGGGCTTCAGGGCCGTGAGCAGTGCCCAGAGGAACGGCGCGAGGAAGAACAGCAGCACGACGGTGAGCAGCACCTGCGAGATGATCGGACCCAGGTGTACTCGCCGATGCCTTCTGTGGTGCGCGGAGGCGGCAGCCGGCACGCTGGCGGGGCGGGATACCCCGACGTCAGTTGTCATAGTGCACCCACCGTTTCTGACCGATGAACTGCAGAGCCGTGACGGCCATGATGATGATGAAGAGCACCCATGCGGTGGCCGCCGCAAGACCCATCTGGAACTGCTCGAACCCGATGCGGTACAGGTACATCACGAGGGTCTCCGTGCTCACGCCCGGTCCTCCGCCGGTGAGGATGTACGGCTGGATGAAGACCTGGAACGACGTGATGAGGGTCATCGTCACCGCGAAGAACATGCTGGGCGACAGCAGCGGCAGCACGATGGTGAAGAACCGCCGGATCGGCCCGGCACCGTCGACCGTGGCGGCCTCCACGAGCGTGCTGGGCACGGCGTCGAGCGCGGCGGAGAAGACGAGCATGTTGTAGCCGAACCCCTGCCACACCGACATCACCACCACACATCCCATGGCCCATGTCGTCGAGCCCAGGAAGTTCGGCGCATCGCTGCCGGTCACCGACTTCCACAGTCCGTCGACGACGCCGCGCGGGGTGAGCAGCAGCTGCCAGACGATCGCGTTGGCAACCATGGGGGTGACCGCCGGCAGGAAGAACAGCACGCGGTACACCCCGCGGGCGCGCACCTTCGGCGAGATCCAGACGGCCAGGGCCATCGAGACCACGATGTTCAGCGGCAGGTACAGCACGACGAAGAGGACGGTGTTGCCCAGCACCCGGTGGAACACCGGGTCCGAGCGCAACAGGGTGGAGAAGTTGCTCAGCCCGGTGAACGACCGGTCACCGAACACGGGCCAGTCGAAGAACGCCATGACGAGCGAGCCGATGATGGGCAGGATCGTGAAGGCGAGGAAGCCGGCCATGCTGAGGGCCAGGAACCCGGACGCTGCCCTCGCTTCGTGCCGGGCGGCGGCCCCCCTCTCAGCCGGCGGTGGAGCCGGGGCCAGGCGGGCTGCCGCCCCGGGGATGGGTATCGCCATCGCAGGACCTCCTTCGTCCGTCGACGCGCCGGATCAGGTCCCGGCCTGCTGCTGCACGTTCTCCAGCCAGGTCGCCACGGGCTGCTGCCCGTTGATGGCCTGGATGCCGTACTGCTGGAACAGCTGTGACAGCTGGTTCCACTTCTTCGTGGCTCGGAAGGGCTCGGAGCCCTTGGTCGCCGCCTCGAGGGCCTCCTTGGCCCCGGGGACGGCGTTCTTGTACCAGTAGGTCTGCTGGGCCGTCCGTGCGGGGAACGCCCGCCCCTGCTCGCCGAGGTACTGCTGCGCCTCAGGACCGGTGATGACCGAGATCGCCTTCATCGTCTGCTCCGGCGACTGGCAGTTGCGCGAGATGCCGAAGCCGGAACCCGCCGTCACCGTCCGGGACCCGTTCGGCCCTGCCGGCACCGGGGCGATGCCGACGTCGAACTTGGCCTGGGACTTGGCGTTGATGAGGTCCCACGGGCCGTCGATGGCCATCGCGGCGTTGCCGGAGAGGAACTGGTTGATCGGCCACGTCCCATCGTTCGTCGCGGGAATCGTGGGCGCCACCTTCTCCTTCTGCACCAGGTCCGCGTACCACTGCATCGCCTGCACGAACTTCGGGTTCGTCAGCTGCGCCTTGCCATCCGACGTCACCGGGTTCACCCCGAAGATCGATGTCGCGAACGGGACCGTCCAGTCCACGACCGGGAAGGCCGCGAAGCCGTACTTGCCGTTGGTGGTCAGCTTCTTGGCCGCCGCCAGGAAGTCGTCCGTCGTCCAGCCCGGCTTCGGCGGCGTCACGCCGGCCTTCTGGAACATGTCCTTGTTGTAGTACATCATCAGCGGACCGAGGTCGTACGGAATGGCGACCTGCTTACCGTCGACCTTGAGGCCCTCGATGATCGACGGGTCGAACTCCGCGGTGTTCACCCCCGCCTTCTTCGCCAGGTCGTCGAGGGGCATCAACAGCTGACCGAGCCCCGGCGCGCGCAGGCTCTGCATCCCCAGCAGGCAGGGGGCGTTGCCACCACTGGCCTGGGCGGCGAGCTTGGTGAAGTAGTCAGTGAAGCTTGCCGTCTGGAAGGTGATCTGGATGTCGGGGTACTTCTGGGTGACCATGTCGCCGACGTGCTTCCACGCGTCCACCTCGGCACTAGAACCGCTCCACATGAACCACGTCAGGTTGGTCTTCCCGCCGGACGCGGCCCCCTCACCGCTGCTGCCGGAGTTGCCCCCGCAACCCGCGAGGGCCAGGGAGGCGACTGCCACGGTCGCCAGAGTCCGCCGGACGTTACCGAGCCTCGATGCCATGATCCACTCTCCGTTGTGTGGGGGGCCGAGCTGTGGAGCGCGCAGATGTCGGATTGGAGCTGCCGTGCGAGCTGCGTACGGGACCGGCGGGGCGGCCACGGTCAACGGGCCGCAGGCACCGTCGCCGGGGTCCGCCGGTCCGCTCCGCGCCGCACCGTCGAGTGCAAAGACATAGGATGTTCCGGCGGTAAGCGCACCAGACCGCGCCGCAGGTGTCAAGAGTCTGAGCCGCCTCGAGGGTCGTTCGGGTCGGCCCCCGACTACACTGGAAGCCGTCAGCGCCGCACCGGGAGGGTTCGACCAGATGGCCGCGCCGCTCACCGAGATGGCGATCGACAAGATCCGCGGGTTGATCATCAGCGGCGTCCTGCCGCCCGGCGCTCGGCTGCCTCCGGAGCAGGAACTGGCGAACCAGCTCGGGTCTTCGCGCAACACCACGCGTGAGGCCGTGCGTGCGCTGGTCACCGCCCGCGTGCTCGACGTGCGGCGCGGCGACGGCACCTACGTCACCAGCCTTCGGCCAGAGCTCCTTCTGGAGGGCATCGGGTTCGCCGTCGAGCTCATGCAGGACGAGTCGGCCCTGGAGCTCATCGAGGTCCGAAAGGCCCTGGAGCCCGCGGTGACCGAGCTTGCCGCAGAGCGCATCGAGGCGGCGGAGCTGGAGCAGCTGCGCCGGCACTTGGCCCTGATGCGCGCCGCCGAGACCGATGTCGAAGAGCTCGTCGTCCACGACCAGGACTTCCATGAGACGGTGGCCGCGGCGGCGCGCAACCCGACGATGTCCTCGATGCTGCGGGGCATCTCCGGCGGCACCCTGCGGGCCCGGGTGTGGCGCGGCATCCTCGAGGAGGACGCGGCCAGGCGAACCGTCGCCGAGCATGAGGCGATCTACGCGGCGCTGGCCGCCGGGGACACAGCGCTCGCTCGGGCCGCCGCACTCGTCCACGTGGCGACGACCGAGGGGTTCCTCCGGCGTGTCCTGGGCACGCCGCGCCGGACCCGTCACGAGGCATAACTACCCGGACTGCGCACCCACTACACCAGGTCGATGCGCTGAAGTTTGCGCGAGGAACGGATTCTCCGGTCAGAGCAGAGATCCGATGTCGCGGCGCAGAGTGGGCCCTCATCGGCCTTTCCTGTCGGCCGTGCGCCCCAAGGGGAGCGCGGGCCCACGGTTACGTGTCGAGCCAAGTGGTGACCATGGCCGGGCTGGCGTGGATGCAGACGATCTCCAGCCGGCCGGGTCCGAGGTTGGTGAACCCGTGCGGGGTGTCGGGGCCGACGATCGCGATCTGACTGCGGTCGGCCTCGATCTGCTCGTCACCTGCGGTGATAAGGGCGCGCCCGGAGACGATGGTGAAAATCTCCGGGTAGGGGTGAGTGTGCAGACCCGGTCCCTGTCCCGGATCGTTGTCGACGAGGAAGAACGACACTCCCGCGCCGAGGGGTCCGCCTTCGAACTGCACCGTGCGGGTCGTCGGACCCATCGGTTCGCGTTGCACGATGGTCAGCATCCGGTCCTCCTGTCGGATCAGGGGCGCGGCGGCCCGGCTGGGTGGCTTGGGCGATGGCCGGCCCACTGTGCGGGGCAGTCCCAACCGTGCTGAACCCGCTGCGTCAGCCGTGGAGCACCCCAGCTGCGATCCTTCCTACCCGTTCGGAGTCCACGATCGCCTGGATCTCCACGATCGTGCCGTCGGTGACGGTGAATCCCAGCACGGCAAAGGGACGGCCCCGCACGGTCACGACCACGCCGGCTGCTCCGTTGACCAGCACGGGGTGCAGCTCCGCATGAGGCAACGCACCGCGGACCGCCTGACCGGCGACTGCCGCTGCGCCGCGGGTCACTCCCGCCGCGGAGGGTCGCCTGTCTCCGAAGTCCGCTCGCAGTACGACGTCTGGGTGCAGCAGCGTGACGAGGGCGTCGAAGTCGCCGCCCCGCGCGGCTGAGAAGAAGGCGTCCACCACGGCGCGCTGCCGGGGTAGGTCGGCGTCGGGACCGGCCACGTCGGCACTTCTGACCCGACGTCGTGCCCTGCTGGCGAGCTGCCTCGCCGCTGTCGGTGACCGATCGACCATGGCCGCGATGTCCTCGAACGGCAGACCGAACATGTCATGGAGGACGAATGCGAGCCGCTCTGCCGGGCTCAGCGTGTCGAGCACGATGAGGAGGGCGAGACCGACGGAGTCGGCCAGCAGAGCCTCCTCCTCCGGGCTCAGCCCACCTTCGGCGCTGACCACCGGGTCGGGCAGGTGCCGATCCAGGGACTCCTCTCGTCGCGTGTTCCGCGAGCGCAGCATGTTCAGGCACACCCTGGAGACAACGGTCGTCAGCCAACCGCGGAGGTTCTCCACATCCGCAGCCCCGACCCGGCTGAGGCGCAGCCACGTCTCCTGGACGGCGTCGTCTGCCTCGCTGAGGGAGCCGAGCATCCGGTACGCCACCGCCCGCAGGTGCACCCGATGCTCCTCGAACCGGGCGGCCAGCTCGTTCTCGTCCACGCCTGCCATCCTCCCGTCCTCAGGTACCAAGGCGACGACCCCACAGCATCCGCGCTGGGGACGACGAACCCTGTGGGAGCCAACCCCTCGTCGGCGACCAGAGAGTGACCTGCGGTGGGTGGCTAACGGCGGTACATCATGCCCGTGACGTCTCGCGGCTGGGTTGCGCCAAGGGCGCGAGGTCGCACGCAGCGGAGAACCCCTGAGCCTCGATGCCGAGTGCCACGTTCGTGCGCGTGAACTGGTTCGCCAGGGCGACCCACGCCGTGAGCTCGACCATCGCCGGCGCCCCGAGCTGCTCGAGCAGCCGAGCGGACAGCTCGTCGGTGACGGTCGGTGGCGTCTGCGACATCGCCTCGGCGTACTCCAGAACGTCCCGCTCCAACGGCGTGAAGACGTCCGACTCGCGCCACCGCGGCACCTCGCGGGCCTTGGCCTCGTCGAGTCCCTCGTTGTGAGCCTGGAAGTACCCCAGATCGAGGCACCACGTGCAGCCGATCAGGGATGCGACTGCCATGTGGGCGTATGACTTCAGATCCTTGTCGCACCTGCTCCACCTGCCGGCCTTCCGGCCGAGGGCGAGGCTGAACCTGAGCACCGGCTGGTTGTGCCACATCACCTCGAGCGGCTCCGGCAGAACGCCGAACATCCTCGTGCCGATCCGCTTCAGCACGGCGCCGTAGACGCCGGTGATCTCCGCCTTCGGGACGCGGGTGTTGCTGGCCATGTCTCCTCCTGTTGGCTGCTGACTGCTACGCCATGGAGACACCCGCCGGGCATCGGATGTGACAACCACGTCGTCGAGGCGGACCAGGTCCGTACGTGACGCCGCCGGGCCCGCGGGTTCCGGGGGTGCGCTGTGAGCGGATCCGCCCACAGCAGCGACGGGTGTCCCACCCGCGACCTTCGGCGCAGCCTGGCGGCATGGCAGACGACACGAAACGTCCGGTGTTCGACGACCGCATGCGGCACCAGCTGCTGCACCAACGGATCCTGGTCCTGGACGGGCCGCTGGACGACGACAAGGGGACGCTGCTCGCGGCGCAGCTGACGTCCCTGGCGGCGGAGGACCCGACGTCCGACGTCGTCCTGTGGATCCACTCCCCCGGCGGCTCGGTCCCGTCGATGCTGGCCATCCGGGACGTCATGCGCCTGGTGCCCTGCGACGTCGGGACGCTGGCCCTGGGGCTGGCCTGCAGCGCCGGCCAGTTCCTGCTGTCGGCCGGCACCAGGGGCAAGCGGTACGCGATGCCCCACGCCAGGGTCCTGATGCACCAGGGCTCGGCGGGAATCGCCGGCTCGGCGGTGGAGGTCGAGGTTCAGGCCAACGACCTGCGCCACATGCGCGACACGGTCCTGGGAATCATCGCCCAGGACACCGGTCAGCCGGTCCAGCGCATCTTCGAGGACTCCATGCACGACCGCTGGTACACCGCCGAGCAGGCTCGGGACTACGGCTTCGTCGACCGGGTGGTCGACTCCTTCGACCAGATCCGCCCGCCGCGGCGGACCCCGGTCGGGCTGGGGGTCGGCGCGTGAGCAGCTACCCGATACCCAACGTCATCGCCCAGCATCCGCGCGGCGAACGCATCCTGGACGTCTACTCGCACCTGCTCACCGAGCGCATCATCTACCTCGGCACGGCAATCGACGCCGGAGTCGCCAACACGCTGATCGCCCAGCTGCTGCACCTGGAGGCGGACGCCCCGGACCGCGAGATCAACCTCTACATCAACTGCGAGGGAGGAGACCTGACCTCCATGCTCGCCGTGTACGACACCATGCAGTACGTCCGGGCCCCCGTCGTCACCACCTGCGTCGGGGAGGCCATCGCCGCCGGCGCCGTCCTGCTGGCCGCGGGCGCTCCGGGACGCCGGGCCGTGCTGCCGCACACCCGAGTGGTGCTGCACCAGCCGGCCGCGCGCGGACAGGGCGCCATCCCAGACCTGATCCTGCAGGCGGACGAGGTGGTGCGGGTGCGCGCGGAGATCGAGCAGGTGCTGTCCGTGCACACCGGTCAGTCGGTGCAGACGCTGCGCCAGGACACCGACCGAGACCGCGTGTTCACCGCCCAGGCGGCCTTGCGATACGGCCTGGCCGACGAGGTGCTGCAGCGGCGCACCGAGCTGGTGCCGGCCTGAGTGCCGGTCGGCTCAGGCGGCCAGTGCCAGCAGGGTCGGACCGGCGCTCCGGGACCGCTGCTGGTGGACTCGCAGATCATCGGTGACCTGCGAGGTCAGGTCGACGAGCGTGGTGCCCAACGCGCCGGCCACGGCCGCGATCATCTCGCTGGACGGCTCCTTGCGGCCGCGCTCGATCTCGGAGAGATACTGCGGCGAGATTCCTGCCTGCGCGGCCGTCTCGGACAGCGTGCGGCCGCGCTGGCGTCGCAGTACCCGCAGGCGCTCGCCCAGGACCTCCCGCCACAGCGGTTCGGGAGCGGAGCGGCGGCGCGCGTCCAGCGGGCGGATCGGGCGCACGTGGGCCACGTCGGGCAGCATGCTCAACCGTAGCCACATCGCGGCGGGTCACACGTGGTTGTCCGCGCGCGGCTGAACGACCGAGGGCACCCCTCCGTGGACCAAGAAGCCCGGCGGGATCCTGCTCTCGACTCAGCGGAGCGCCTGCGATGAAGTGGGAGTGGCGCCCCGCGACCAGCTGCGCGCCCGGCACGCTCACCGATCGTCGGGGAGCCCGTCCAGAATCGCCGGGGAATCGAGAAGATCATGTCTGGGTACGACAGTTCGGCGGACACGCGTCCCGTCGTGGTCCGCGGCCGACTCGAGGAGCCGTTGAGCCGCTGGTTGTGGCTCGTGAAGTGGCTCCTGCTCATCCCGCACTACATCGTCCTGGTATTCCTCTGGCTGGCGTTCGTCCTCGTCACCGTAGTGGCGTTCTTCGCGATCTTGTTCACGGCCAGATACCCACGCAGCCTCTTCGCCTTCAACCTCGGCGTGCTGCGGTGGTCGTGGCGGGTGTCGTACTACGGGTACAGCGCGCTGGCAACGGACAGGTACCCGCCGTTCAGCCTGGGCGAGGAGCCGAACTACCCGGCCACCCTGGACATCGCCTATCCGCAGCGACTCTCCCGCGGGCTCGCCCTGGTCAAGTGGTGGCTGCTTGCGATCCCGCACTACCTGATCCTCGCCTTCGTCGTCGGCGGAGCGACCTACACCGTCACGACGGCGACCGGGACGACCACGACGTGGGAGACGGCCGGCGGAGGCGGACTGCTCCCGCTCCTCGTGCTGTTCTCCGGCGTCGCGCTCCTGTTCGCGGCGCGATACCCGCGTGGTCTCCACGCCCTCGTGACGGGGCTGAACCGGTGGGTCTTCCGGGTCATCGCCTACGCCGCGCTCATGACGGACGCGTACCCACCATTCCGGCTCGATCAGGGCGGTGCCGATCCGTTGCAGCCGCGCGGTCCGGAGCCCTCGGGTCCGGCCGCCGCCGCGCTCGAGCCACCGTCACCGGCGGCGCACTCGGTCGGATCCGGCAGTGGTCCCCGGGGCGACGCCGGCCGGGCAGGAGCAGTCGTGGCGCTGGTTGCCGGCCTGATCGCGCTCGTCCTCGGTGTCGGTCTGGCCGTGGTTGGCAGCGGCGGACTCTGGCTCCAGTCGCGGCGGGACTCCGGTGGCTTCATCACGACGAATCCGCAGTCGATCTCCAGCCCCACGGCCGCCGTGACGGCTGAGGGCATCGACCTACGACTCGACGACGGCACACCGAGCTGGGTCAGGTCGGACCGGTTCGGCACCGTGCGGCTGCGCGCGACAGGCGAGGGTGGCAGCGCGGTGTTCATCGGGATCGCACCGCAAGCCGCTGTGAACCAGTGGTTGGCCGGAACGGCGCACGACGAGGTCAGCGACCTCGTGGGTGACGGGGTGACGTACCTGCGCCAGGGCGGTCAGGCGACACTCGCCAGTCCGTCACAGCAGACATTCTGGTCTTCCTCCGCCAGCGGTACCGGCACGCAGGAACTTCGGTGGCCGGTGCAGAGCGGCCAGTGGGGGATCGTCGTGGCACGGCCTGACGGCGCTCCCGGCGTGCGGGCGACGGTGGACTTGGGGGCAACCGTCCCGGGACTTCAGAGCCTCGCGATTGGCCTCCTCGTCGTCGGTGTGGTGCTTGTCGTCGGCGGAGCCGTTCTGATCGTCCTCGGTGCCGCGGGCCTCGGACGCGCGACCGGACGGCCGGGCAGCGCGGGACAGCCGGCGGCCCCGGTGCCACTGCCTCCGTCACCACGGACTGCGATGGAGGACGACTCGACAACGACAACGCAGCACAGCGTGGGCGGTGACATACGCCGTAACTGATCGCGTCTCGCCATGGCCACCGGAGGCCACTCGGGTAAGCCTCCGGTGGCCCGCACCCCCGCGATGCTTCTGCGCTACACCGACGCGGACTTCGCCGACATAGTCAGAGCCTCCTCACAGGACGGCTCCGAGCTGCCACGGGACGAGCTCTTCGCCGCCGAGGCCCAGCTCCTCGCTGGCGCTGCGGCGGCCGGACGCCGTGTCCAGGAGCAGGTCGTACACCTGCCGGCCGACGTCCTCGAGCGGCACACCCTCTTCGACGACACCGGAGCAGTCGAGGTCGATGTCCCCGGCCATCCGTGCCGCCAGGCTCGAGTTCGTCGCCAGCTTCACGGTGGGCACGGGGCGGCTGCCGAACACCGAACCGCGCCCCGTGGTGAAGCAGATCAGGTTCGCGCCGCCGGCCACCATCCCGGTCACCGACACGGGGTCGTAGCCCGGGGTGTCCATGAAGACCAGGCCGGGTCGAGGGACGGGCTCGGCGTAGCCGCAGACGGCGGCCAGCGGGCTGTGACCACCCTTGGCCACGGCGCCGAGCGACTTCTCGAGGATCGTGGTGATGCCGCCCTCCTTGTTGCCGGGCGATGGGTTGCCGTCCAGGCTCGTGCCCTGCGAGGCGGTGTACTCCTCCCACCAGGCGATGCGGTCCAGGAGCGCGCGTCCGACCTCCGGGCGAACCGCCCGCTCAGCGAGCATCTGCTCGGCGCCATAGACCTCGGGCGTCTCCCCGAGAACGCTGGTCCCTCCGGCGGCGACCAGCAGGTCGCTCGCGACGCCGAGCGCCGGGTTCGCGGTCAGCCCGGACCACGCGTCCGAGCCCCCGCACTGGAGGCCGAGGACGAGATGCTCCACCCCGACCTCCTCCCGGCGGCTTCCGCGCAGCTCCTGCGCCATGCCACGCACCAGCTCCTCGCCGCGGGCGATCGCGGCAGCGGTGCCACCGGCGTCCTGGATGGTGTAGGACGCGACCGGTAGCTCGTCGGTCAGCCCGAGGTCCGCCATGAGGGCGCTCACCGCGTTCACCTCGCAGCCGAGGCCGAGCACGACGAGCGCTCCGATGTTCGGGTGGCGTGCGTAGCCGCCGAGCGTGCGCTGCAGGACGTCCCAGCCCTCACCGCGGCTGGCGAGGCCGCACCCGGTGCCGTGCGTGAGGGCCACGACGCCGTCGACCCCGTCCCCGTGGAGGGCGGCCAGGTCGTCCTCGGTGCGCCGAACGACCTGGCGCGCCACCGTGGCGGAGCAGTTCACGGTCGTGAGCACGCCGACGTAGTTGCGTGTCGCCACCGCGCCGCCCGGACGACGGAAGCCCTCGAAGGTCCGGCGCAGGCCAGGCGGGACGCCCGGCAGGTGACCGGTCGCCGTCGCACCCGATGCGAGGGCCGAGGCATCCTCCGGCATGGCGAGGTTGTGGGTGTGGACGTGCTCGCCGGCGCGGACCGGTGCGGTGGCCACGCCGATCACGTGGCCGTACTTGCGCACCAGGTCCCCCCGCGCGAGGTCGCGCAGCGCCACCTTGTGGCCGCGCGGAACCGGGCCCTCGGTGACGACCCGGCCTCCTCCCGTCACACCCACGGACACGTGCGCCGGCAGCGGCTCGTGCGCGATGGCGACGTCGTCGCCCGCCGCCAGCCGCAGCAGCTGCTCGCTCATGACTGTTCCGTTCCTCTCCGGCGCCGAACCGGCCCCGCGCTCATGAACCGAGGACACAGTCCCGGTACCGCTCCTTCATCAGGGCCAGGACGACGTCGCCGTCGGTCTCCCACAGGGGTCCGTTGAAGATCTCGACCTCGATGTCGCCGGTGTAGCCGGCCGACTCGACCAGTCGCCGCAGGCGATGGAAGTCGATGTGGCCGTCGCCCATCATCCCCCGCGACAGCAGCGCGTCGCCGGGGAAGGGGGTGATCCAGTCGCACACCTGGAAGCTGGCGATCCGTCCGGCGGCGCGAGCGATCTGCTCCTCCAGCTGGGGGTCCCACCACACGTGGAAGCTGTCGACGACGACGGCGACCTGCTCGGCCGGGAACTGCTCGGCGAGGTCGAGCGCCTCGCCGAGCGTGGCCAGCACTCCTCGGTCCGCGGTGAAGATCGGGTGCATCGGCTCCAGTGCGAGCCGTACTCCGTGGTCGCCGGCGACAGGGGCCAGCTCGGCGATGCCGTCGGCGACCCTGGCGCGGGCTCCGGGAAGGTCTCGGGACCCCTCCGGAAGGCCACCCACCACCATGACGAGCGTGTCGGTCCCGAGGGCTGCAGCCTCCTTGATGGCCGCGATGTTGCTGTCGATGGCTGCCGCGCGCTGCCGCGGGTCCGCTGCCGTGAGGAACCCGCCACGGCAGAGCGAGGACACGCGCAGTCCAGCGTCGCCCAGGAGCGCAACGGCCCGATCGACCCCGATCTCGGCAAGGGGCTCGCGCCACACACCGATCGACTGGATGCCCGCGCGGGCGCAACCGTTGATAGCCTCTGGAAGGGTCCAGGCATTCGTCGTCTTCTGGTTGAGCGAGAGGCGGCTCAGGTCGTCGTTCACCGGGTCAGCCCGACGGTTGCGAGCAGGCTGCGGACGCGCGCGGCGGCGAGGTCGGGGTCCGGCAGCAGGCCCGCCTGGTCCGCGAGGCGGTAGGCCTGCACGAGGTGCAGCGGGCTGCGCGCCGACTGCAGGCCACCGACCATGGTGAAGCCGGGCTGGAAGCCGCTGAGCCACGCGAGGAAGGCGATGCCGGTCTTGTAGTAGTACGTGGGCGCGCTGAACACGTGGCGGGCCAGGGGCAGTGTCGGCTCGAAGGCAGCGTCGTACGCCGCCTCGTCACCCCGGTCGAGGGCGTCCAAGGCGGTCGCGGCGGCCGGGGCGATCGCGGCGAAGATGCCGAGGAGGGCGTCGGAGTGGTGCTCGCCGTCGCCCTTGATCAGCTCCGGGTAGTGAAAGTCGTCGCCGGTGTAGAGGCGCACGCCGGCCGGGAGTGCGGCGCGTAGCGACTTCTCGTGCTCCGCGTCGAGCAAGGAGACCTTGACGCCGTCGACCTTGTCCGAGTGCTCGGTCACGAGCTGGACGAACCGCTTCGTCGCCGTCTGCACGTCGGCCGACCCCCAGTAGCCCTCCAGCGCCGGGTCGAACGCCGTGCCGAGCCAGTGCAGAACGACGGGTCGCTCAACCTGCGCGAGGAGCCGGCCGTAGACCTTGGCGTAGTCGTCCGGGCCGGCGGCGGCGCGGGCGAGGTGACGGCTGGCCATGAGAATGGCCTGCGAGCCGGTCGACTCCACGAAGGCCAGCTGCTCCTCGTACCCCGCGACGACGGCATCGAGGTCGCACGTGTCGGCCGGGAGGTGGTCGGTGCCGGCGCCCGACGCGATCCTGGCCCCCCGCTCGGCGGCGAGCGCGGCGGAGCGGCGGATCAGCTCTCGCGTCGTGGCCCAGTCCAGGCCCATCCCGCGCTGTGCGGTGTCCATGGCCTCGGCCAGGCCCAGGCCGTGGTCGAAGAGGTGGCCGCGGAAGGCGAGCGTCGAGTCCCAGTCGACCGCGGCAGGCGCGCCGGGAACGTTGTCACCCAGAGGATCCGCGACGACATGGGCGGCGGCAAAGGCCACCCGTGACACAGCCGGCGAGCCGCGGCGGACCCACTCGCGCGGTGCCGACGGGTGGTAGGTCTCCCACGTGCCGTCCGCCGTGGGCAGGTCGATGCTGGTCACAGCGCGATCTCCTCGAGCGCGATGCGCTGACCCTTGGCGGAGGAAGCGAGTCCGGCCTCGGCGAGGCGGACACCCCGGGCGCCGGCCAGGAAGTCGTAGGTGTGCTCGCCGTCCCCGACGACGTAGCGGAGGAACTCCTCCCACTGGGCCTTGAAACCGTTGTCGAACGTGCCGTTGTCCGGCACAGCTTGCCACTGGTCGCGGTAGCGCTGGGTCTCGGGAAGGTCGGGGTTCCACACCGGCTTGGGCGTGGTGCTGCGGTGCTGCGCGACGCAGTTGAACAGCCCGGCCACCGCGCTGCCCTCGGTGCCGTCGACCTGGAACTCCACCAGCTCGTCGCGGTGCACGCGCACGGCCCACGACGAGTTCAGCTGGACGATGACACCACCCTCCACCTCGAAGATGCCGTACGCCGCGTCGTCGGCCGTGGCGTCGTAGCGCCTCCCCTGCTCGTCCCACCGCTCGGGGATGTGAGTGACGGCCTTGGCGGTCACCGCCTCGATCCGGCCGAAGAGGTTCTCGATGACGTAGTTCCAGTGGCAGAACATGTCGGTCATGATTCCGCCGCCGTCCTCGGCGCGGTAGTTCCAGCTCGGCCGCTGGGCCGGCTGCCAGTCGCCCTCGAACACCCAGTAGCCGAACTCCCCGCGTACCGACAGGATGCGACCGAAGTACCCGCTGTCGATCAGACGCTTCAGCTTGAGCAGGCCCGGCAGGTAGAGCTTGTCGTGGACGACGCCGTTCTTCACACCGGCCTCGGTGGCGGCACGCGCGAGACGCAGCGCCCCACCCACACCCTCGGAGATCGGCTTCTCGGTGTAGACGTGCTTGCCTGCGGCGATCGCCGCGAGGATCGACTCCTCACGCACCGAGGTCAGCTGCGCGTCGAAGTAGATGGTGTCCTCCGCATTGGCCAGGGCCTCGCCGAGGTCGGTCGTCCAGCGCGCGACACCGTGGCGCTGCGCGATCTCCGCGACCTTCTCGGCGTTGCGCGCGACCAGGATCGGGTCCACCTGGACCCGCGAGCCGTCGGACAGCACCACGCCGCCCTGCTGCCGGATGGCGAGGATGGAACGGACGAGGTGCTGCCGGTACCCCATCCGTCCAGTGATGCCGTTCATGATGATGCCGAGCGTGGTAGTAGCCATGGTTTCCTTTCTTGGAAAGCGCTTACCAAAACGGTAGCGGCGAGGTGAGCTCCGACGCAACCCCTGCGCGCGCTCCTGGAGAGCGCTTGCCCAGGCCCCGCGCACACCTCTCCGGCTCGCGTCTGCGCCCGGGCTCAGGCACGTCGCGGGGTGGAGTCGCGAAGAACGACCTGGCCCTTGACCCGTCGACGGCGCGGCGAGGCGGCGGGCTCCTCCGCGACCATGGCCATCGCCTGGGCGCCGATCTCCTCAAGCGGCAGGCGCACCGTGGTCAGCGCCGGGGTGACGTCGCGAAGGGTGGCGATGTCGTCGAAGCCGGCCAGTGCGACGTCCTCGGGCAGCCGCAGCCCCCGCGCACGGCTGGCCGCGATGGCACCCACCGCCATGACGTCGTTCACAGCGAACGCGCACTCGACGTGGGGTGCGGTGTCGAGGAGCTCGCCCATGGCGGCGTACCCGCCGTCGCGCGTGAAGTCGCCGTGCACGGCCACCGGCGGCTTCCCCCCTGCCGCCACGACGCCGTCGTGGAACCCCCGGTGACGGTCACGAGCGGTGAGGAGCGCCCGGGGCCCGGCCAGCACGCCGAACCGTCGATATCCCAGCCCGACGAGCTCGCGGGCCAGGGCCGTCGCACTCGCGCGGTTCTCGATAACCACGGTGTCGACCGGCAGCCGTGCCTGGGTCACCGCGACGACGCGACCACCGGCCCGCCCGAACGCCTCCACCTCGGCGACCAGGCGCTGCAGGTGCACGGGGTCGTCCCGCCTGCTGCCCGTGAGAATGGCGGCCCGTCCACGCTGCGCCCGAATGGTGTTGAGGTAGCGCAGCTCCTCCTCCGGACGACCGCGCGTGCTGCCCAACAGAACGAGCAGCCCCAGGTCCTCCGCGGCGCGCGACACCCCCGCAGCGATCGCGGAGAAGTACGGGTCCGAGATGTCGTGCACGAGCAGCCCGACCACCGTGGTCGCCCCGCGCGCCATGGCCTGCGCCTGGGCGTTGGGCGTGTAGTTGAGCCGCTCAGCGGCCGCGCGAACGCGCTCCCCGAGGTCATCCCGCACGCGGCGACTGCTGCCGTTCAGCGCCCTTGACGCGGTGGCCACCGAGACCCCCGCCTCCGCGGCCACGTCACTGAGGGTGACGGCTCCTGCGACGTCCCTCACGGGAGCTCCTCCAGGCGTCTGGGCGCGGAACGCCCCCTGTGTACCGACCGAACGGTCCGGGACCATCTCTCCGTCGCGCGGACGATCAAGGATAGCGGTTTCCACCATTCTGGACACGCCCTTGACACAGCCCGTGACCCTGGATCGGGGAGATGTCCCCCGAGGCATCGCCACAAGCCTTGACGACGGCGGTCGCGTACGGTTAACTCACTCGAAGTTTGAATCGCTTCAATCCGCGGGTTGGTGACCGACCTGCCGCGGGCGACCAGGGAGCCCCAGGGAGAGCCATGACCACCTTCACCGAGATCGCCGGCCGGCTCGAGGACCAGGCGATCGAGCTGCCCTCGTGGGCGTTCGGCAACTCCGGGACCCGCTTCAAGGTGTTCAGCAGCGCCGGGACGCCCCGCGACGTGTTCGAGAAGATCGCCGACGCGGCGACCGTGCACGAGCTCACGGGGCTCGCCCCGAGCGTGGCGCTGCACATCCCGTGGGACCGGGTCGACGACTTCGAGAAGCTGCGCCGGTTCGCCGAGGACCACAGGGTCCGGCTCGGGACCATCAACTCGAACACGTTCCAGGACGACGACTACAAGTTCGGCAGCCTGACCCACGTCGACGAGCGCGTCCGCGCCAAGGCCATCGCCCACCAGGTCGAGTGCATCGACATCATGGACGTGACGGGCAGCCGCGACCTGAAGATCTGGCTCCCGGACGGGACCAACTACCCCGGCCAAGGCGACCTGCGCGACCGGCAGGACCGGCTGGCCGACTCCCTCGCTCAGGTCTACGCCCGACTCGGCGACGACCAGCGACTCGTGCTGGAGTACAAGTTCTTCGAGCCGGCCTTCTACGCAACCGACGTCCCCGACTGGGGCACCTCCTACACCCACTGCGTCGCCCTCGGCGAGCGCGCGACCGTCTGCCTGGACACCGGCCACCACGCCCCGGGCACGAACATCGAGTTCATCGTCATGCAGCTGCTGCGGCTCGGCCGGCTCGGCGCCTTCGACTTCAACTCGCGCTTCTACGCCGACGACGACCTCATCGTCGGCGCCGCCGACCCGTTCCAGCTGTTCCGCATCCTCTACGAGGTCGTCCGTGGTGGCGGGTACGGGCCGGACAGCGACGTCGCCTTTATGCTCGACCAGTGCCATAACGTCGAGGAGAAGATCCCGGGCCAGATCCGGTCGGTGCTCAACGTCCAGGAGATGACGGCCCGCGCGCTGCTCGTCGACCGCGCGGCCCTGCAGGAGGCGGAGCGGGCCGGGGACGTCCTGGGCGCCCACGCCGTCCTCATGGACGCCTTCTACACCGACGTGCGCGCCGACCTCGCCGAGTGGCGCTCCGGTCGCGGCCTCCCAGCGGACCCCATGAAGGCGTACGCCGCGAGCGGCTACCAGCAGCGCATCGTCG
Source organism: Actinomycetales bacterium (assembly GCA_035264765.1). Taxonomy (GTDB): domain Bacteria; phylum Actinomycetota; class Actinomycetes; order Actinomycetales; family Angustibacteraceae; genus DATFPQ01. The sequence continues at coordinate 28,365 of DATFPQ010000004.1, forward strand.
CCGATCGCGTCGGCGGCACCCAGGCCGGCTGGGGCGCCTGAGCGCCACCTGCGTTCCCTGGTCATCACGCCGTACGGGCACGGCTGGGTCGGCGACGCCGTCCTCCGCAGTAGGTTGCTCCAGCGAAGGGAGCCGGGATGGCCAGGGTGAGCATCAACGATGTGGCCGCCAGGGCCGGCGTCTCGCTGGGCACCGTCTCCAACGTCCTCAACCGGCCCGACATCGTGCGCCCGTCGACGCGGGCGCGTGTCGAGGCGGCCATCTCCGAGCTCAACTTCGTGCCGAACGCCTCGGCTCGCCATCTCGCCGCGGGCCGCAGCGGCGTCATCGCCTACGTCGTCCTCGACGCGGGCAACCCGTTCTTCACCGACATCGCCCGCGGCATCGAGGACGTGGCACGCAAACAGCGACTTTCGCTGTTCATCTGCAACAGCGACCTCGACGCCGACCGGGAGGACGAGTACCTGCAGCGGTTGACCGAGCTGCGCGCCCGCGGCGTGCTCATCACCGCGATGGACTACGGGAACCCCCGGCTGCGGAGGCTCCGGCAGCAGGGCATCCCGGTGGTGCTCGTCGACCGCGGACCCGATGGCGCGGACGACTGGTGCACCGTCGGCGTGGACGACGTCGCCGGAGGTGAGATCGCGGTCAGCCACCTGCTCGAGACGGGGCACGACCGCATCGCCTTCGTCGGAGGACCCCTCGACGTCCCGCAGGTGGCCGACCGGCACACCGGCGCCCTCAAGGCGATGGACGCCGCAGGGCTCGACCAGGCTGCCCTCACCCACATCAGCACCAGCGGGCTGACGATCGCCGAGGGCCGCAGGGCCGGTCAGCGCCTGCTCGGGCTGCCCAAGCGCGCTCGGCCCACGGCCGCGTTCTGCGCCAACGACCTGCTGGCACTGGGCCTGCTGCAGCACCTCACTCAGCAGCGTCTGCCCGTCCCTGACTCCTGCGCGATCGTCGGGTACGACGACATCGAGTTCGCCGCCGCGGCGGCCGTCCCGCTCACCTCCGTGGCGCAGCCCAGGGTCGACCTCGGGCGCACGGCGGCACGGCTGCTCGCCGACGAGGCGGACCGTCCCGACCAGCACCAGCACCGGCACGTGCTGTTCCCGCCCGAGCTCGTCGCTCGGGCGTCGACCGACCGCGGCGGCCCGCAGACCTGAGCCGACTGCAGTGTCACCGATCAGCTGAGATGGAAGACCTCGGGCAGCGGTGCCATGGCGTCGTCGGCGTGGCGCTTCCCCAGGTCGACGAACAGGTCTGCGACCGAGGCCTGCCATTGGGCGTTGACCTCGGTCAGCGCCATCTGGCGCCGCGCGGCGTCCCAGTCCGGCGTCTCGAGGTAGCCGACGAGCAGGCCGTCCTCGCGGAGGAAGAGCGAGTAGTTCGTCCACCCGGCGTCGCGCAGCGCCTGCTGCATCTGCGGCCACACGTCCTCATGCCGGCGTCGGTACTCGTCGAGACGCTCCGGCTTGACCTGGAGCGTGAAACAGATCCGCTGCTGAGTCGGGGCGCTGGTCATGCATCCTCCAGGGGCGATGGAGCCGGTGACTGGACTGGGGATGCCGGTGCGGCCTCGTTCGGAGCCGGCGACCCGAGGCGGGTGAGGAGGTCGGGCAGGAGCGCGGCGAACCGCTCCCCCATGTGCTGCTGCCCTGCCGCGTCAGGGTGCAGCAGGTCAGGCATCGGCATGCGGTCCCATTCCTGCCGACCGAAGAGGGTGAGGCCGTCGAGGTAGCCGAGCGCGGCGTCCCCCGCGGCGCGGCGGCGGTCCACGACCTCGCGCAGGACCGTGCGGATGACCCGCAGGCTGAGCTTGCCGAGGGCCAGCTCGTCGGGGGAACCGAGCGTCCGGAACAGCGGGGCGTCCGGCGGGGATCCCGGGTCGATCTCGGTGGGTCCCGGGCAGTCCTCCACCATGGGGCACAAGATCGGCGAGATGACCAGCAGCGGCGTCGTCGGGTGGCCGTCGCGGACGAGGTCGAGGAAGCCCTCTACGGCGGGCCGAAACGCCCGGGCCCGCATGAGGTCGTGGTTGACGACGTTGATCCCCAGCTTGAGCGTGACGAGGTCCGCGGGCTGGTCCCGGATCGCTCCGGCCACGAACGGGTCCAGCACGGCGTTGCCCGCGAACCCCAGGTTGACCAGGTCGAGTCCGGCACGTCGGGCGGCGACCACCGGCCACGTGCCGGTGGGTGCGTCGGCGTCGGCACCGTGGCTGATCGAGCTGCCGTGGTGGACCCAGCGCGGCGCATCCGGCGGGGTCGGTGGATGCACCGGTGCGTCCGCCCGCAGCGCGAGGAGCGTGGTCACCTCCGCGAAGGGAAGCCACAGCTCGAGCTCTGCCTCCCGTCCAGGCAGGCCGTCGAAGACCAGCGTGGTCACCGGGGCGTGCCCGGCCTCGCCGGTCCGCGAGGCGAGGTCCAGCCGGTAGGTGCCGAACTCTTCGGCGCGAGCACGGGCCGCGATGTCGCCATCGACCGTCAGCTCGTACAGCCCGGCGTCCGGCACGAGACCGTCGCGTTCGTCCGGTGGGCGGTTGACGGCAACGGTCCGGAGGGCGCGCACGTCCAGCTCGACGCGTCGAGCGGCGCTGCGGAAGGCGAGCCGGACGCCGGCGGGCTGCTCTTCGCAGAGGCGCATGAAGTCGTCCGGCACCTGGGCTCGGGCCCGCGCCGGAAGGCGATGCAAGCGCAGTCCTTCAGGGGTCGCCTCGTACTCGGCCGCGCCCCGGACCACCACCGGCGGGGGCAGCAGCGGCACCTCGGTGAGGGCTCCTGCGCCGCGCTCATGGTGAGCGCCGGTCATGACTCCACCTCCGCCGTCTTGCACCAGGGCGCGCCGGTGCCGTCCATGCGGGTATAGAAGGGATGGCCCGGACCGATCTCACCCCGACGCACGATGGCGCCCGTGAACGCGGAGGCGTAGATCGCGGCGATCAGCTCGAGCGTGTCGCGGGCCTCCCGGAGAGTCACGGGGAGCGGCTCGCCGGCGTCCATCGCGTTCAGGATCTCCGCCAGCTGGTGCGGGTGGCCGCTCGTGACGTCGCCGTCGCCGACCTGCCACAGGTCGAGGACCGCCTCCTCGCCTGGTGCCGGGGTCAGCCTCCAGTCGGTGTCCGTGTAGCCGTACAGGTGCTCGACCTCGACCGTGGCCCGTTCGGTGTCGATCCGCAGGGCAGAGGTCTGCCGCGGCGAGAGCAGGGAGTTCACAAGTGTTGCCAGCGCCCCGTTGTCGAAGCGCACGAGCGCGGTGGAGACGTCCTCGGTGGCGGTGTCCCGGGCCAGGCGACCGGCCATCGCCGAGACCTCTGACCAGCGGCCCATCAGGGTGAGCAGGAGGTCGAACTGGTGAATGCCGTGACCCATCGTGGGGCCACCGCCCTCGACCTCCCACTTCCCACGCCACGGCACCGCAAAGTACTCGGGGGCCCGGAACCACAGGGTGTCGCACGTCGCCACCAGCGGCCGGCCGAGCGCTCCCTCGGCCAGCAAGCGGCTCAGCCGGCGACCGGCCGGCCCGAACCGGTGCTGGAAGACGACGGCCACGTCCACGCCGGTGTGCTCGGAGGCCGCAAGCAGCTCGTCCATCTCGGCCAGGCTGAGCGCCGGCGGCTTCTCCAGCAGGACCGGCACGCCGGCCTGGAGGCACTGGAGGGCAAGGGGGACGTGTGACCCTGGCGGCGTGCAGATGTGGGCCAGGTCGGGCCGGGTGTCGAGCGCCTCCGCCAGATCGGTCCCCCAGCGGGGGACGTCGTGGCGTGCGGCGAACTCGGCCGCTCGCGTCTGGTCCACGTCGACGGCGTAAGTGACCGCCGCGCGCGGTCGTTCGGCCGCGACGGCGCTCGCGTGCGCGCGGGCAATGGCTCCGGTCCCGATGAGGAGGTGGCGCCGCACTTGGGTGGCGGGGTGGCGGTCGGCCTCGTCGGGCGTGGCGGTCTGGTTCACGGTCTTCCTTGGTCCGAGGTCAGGTCGGGGATGGGCTCGGTCAGCAGTTCCCTCTGGCGTGGCCAGACGGGCGCGACCGCGGGACGTCGGCCTCCGGTCAGCGACGCTCACGGCACCTTGGACGTGCCGACTGCCCCGGGGCGGTCCGGAACCACCCCGGGGCAGGCAGCGTCTTGCGCGCGGCAGCGTCCTCCGCGCGGCAGCGGCTAGGACAGCATCCGCCGGATCGTGGCCACCTGGTGCTGCAGGACAGCCCTGGACGTGGAGCTGACGCGCGCGTCGTCGAGCTCGTCCTCAACCTGCCGGATCGCCCGCAGTGCCTCGGCACGCCGACCTGCCTCGGCGTGGCCCTCCGCCCTGTCCAGCTTCGTGGCGAGGCGCGCACCGACCGAGCGAGGGATGTCACCCGCGTGCACGTAGCGCCCGACGAGGTCCGCTAGGGCAGCCAGGCTGCCCGGCGCCCAGTACTTCGACCGCGGCACCTTCGCCCAGTCGAGATCCGAAGCGAGGTAGAAGCTCGTGTACGAGGGCTGGTTGTACGCCGTCTGCTGCCGAGCGACCTCGGCGCGGTACTGGGTGTCGTGCAGCAGCGTGTACAGCTTGCGGTTCGTCACCTCGGTCGAGGTGAAGATCCGGATCGCGCTGCTGTCTTCGGTGCGCACCAGCAGCTCCTCGCGCCAGTCCCCGAAGATGTCGGCGACCAGGCTCGGGTTGCCCTTGGTCCCGTTGTTCGCGAGCGTCCCGGTCGCCTCGAGCACGGTTCCGCGCTCCCAGTCCTGGATCGCCGGCGGCTTGTTGTCCGTCTCAGCGCCACCGATGATCTGGGTGGTCATGTCCGCCGCCCAGCGGATCGACATGTTGGTCCCGGGGCTCTTTGGCGACAGGCTCTGCCCGGTGGGTGAGTGCAGGCCCATGCTGTCCGAGCCGCTCGGCATGCTCGCCCAAGCCTCCAGGCCACGCGAGCCAGGCACCACGTCGCCGATCATGCCTCGGCCAGTGTCCTTGCCGGAGTAGGCGCCGAAGATTGTCGTACCGTCCTCGGCGCGGCGCATGGCCATGCCGTAGGGCGCGGAGGTCGCACCTTCGTGGACCGTGAAGATCTCCAGCCCGGGACGGTCGGGGTCGATGTCGGTCACGTGGATGGCGTCACCGTGACCGAGCCGAGCTGTATCTCCAGGTGACGCGCTGCCCGGGGGCAGCTTCCCGGTGGACGAGTACAGCAGGGACCCGTCGTCGTCCAGCGTGGCCGAGCCGTAGACGATCTCCTGCCTACCGTCGCCATCGACGTCGGCGGCGCTGAGCGAGTGGTCGCCCTGCGTCGTCATGGTGGCCCACTCCGGCGAGGTGCCGTCGCGACCGTGGGGGGTGTCGTTGAAGGGATTGGTCATGGGCACGTGGCCGCTGTCGGCGAGCCAGCGCCGAGTCAGGCGCTTGCCGTCCCAGCCGTAGGCCGCCACCGTGGCGCGCGTGTAGTACCCGCGACCGAAGATGGCTGACGGGTGCGTTCCGTCGAGGTAGGCCACGCCTGAGAGGAAGCGGTCGACCCGGTTGCCGGGCTCGATGCGCGCCATGGCGTAGTCGCCCCACAGCAGACCGTCGTCACCGCGACCCGGCTGGTAGCGGACCGTCTGCAGCTCCCGTCCCGACTGCGCGTCGAACACCGAGAGGTACTCCGGGCCGTCGACGACGAAGCCCTCGAACTTGCGGAGAGCGTTCCTGGCGCTGCGCTCGGGCGCGTACTTGTCGATGAAGTGGTCGGCGAGCTTGCGCGCATCGGCGTCCGAGAGCGGGTACTGGTACGTCGGCGCGATGCCGAACGCCTGCTCCAGCGTCTTCGGCCAGTGTCCGGCGACGACCTCGGGGTGGGTGCTCCATCCCTTGAACATCGCCACGACATGCTCGTAGTAGTCCGCCGCCGACATCCGGTAGTCGTCGGTGTTGGAGTACCCGGCCCTGCGGTCGGCCTTGGGCATGGTGATGTAGCGTGCCCTGCCCGGACGACCCCGCTCGTAGGACGTCGTCCTCGTGCCCGGCGCCGTCTTCATCATGATCTCGGAGCGGCCGTCGCCGTCGAAGTCGTAGACGAGGAACTGCGTGTAGTGGGCTCCGGAGCGAATGTTGACGCCGAGGTCGATCCGGTTGAGCAGGGTGCCGTCGAGCTCGTAGGTGTCCAGGTACGTGTTACCCGTGTAGCCGACCTGCGAGACATCCTTGGCGTTCGACGGGTACCACTTGACGACGTACTCCAGCGCTCCGTCACCGTCGACGTCCCCCACGCTCATGTCGTTCGCGGAGTATGTGTACGTCTCCCCCGCCGGCGTCACTCCGCCGGCTGGCTTCTGCAGGGGGAGGTCGACGTGGTTCTGCGACCAGGGAGTGACCGTCGCGCCGCGGTCGACCTCAACCCCCTTGACGGTGGCCACGACGCGGTACGTGCTGGTGGCCGTCCCCGCGGTGTCGAGGTAGTTCGTGCTGTCGGTCACCGTCGCGATGCGCCGGCCGTCCCGGTAGAGGTTGAAGTCGGTGCCGGTAAGGCCCGTCCGACCGGCGCCGGACGCCTCGCCCCCGAGGAGGCGCCAGCTGACGAAGACGCCGCCGTCGGTGACCGCCGCCACAAGGCCGCGATCGAGTTTCTCCAGCTGTGGAACGGGCGAACCCGCCCTGCCCGGGCGGAGCTGGGCACCCGCTGCGGGTGTCGCCGCGGCACCCGTCGCCGTCAGGACCACGGCGCCAACGGCCGCGCAGAGCGTGGCGCCCCGGCGCAGTGCCGTGCGGTGCAGACTCATCGTTGAATCCTCTCGTCACACTGGCGATTTTGTAGCGCTTCAATGGACCACACGACGGTAACCGCTCTCCACGACCCTGGCAAGGGCGCTCAGGTGATCCACATCGCTTGGAGGCCATGGCCTCCACTCGGCGGAAGGCCATCACGGCGGTCGCAGCCCTGCGCGAAGTTCGTTGATGCAGGCGACTTCGTGTAGCGCTTCAAGCCCAGGCTGTGAGTCTAGCCGCTCGACGCCTGGGCACGCGCGCACAGGGTGGAAACCGTTGCTAGGCGTGACGCCGCTCAGCCGGCGGCTTCCAGAACCCGCTTCAACCGCGCCAGATCGGCAGCCACCGCGCTCGCGTCGCGCTCGAACTCCTCGTCGCTGACTCCGGGCAGCCGACGGAGCGTGAACACCACTTCGCAGCCGTCGCCGTGCACCAGCACCCGCATGGGGTTGTTGAACGTCTGCCCTGTTGGGAGCGTGACGTCGTGGTCCAGAACGCCGAGATCATTCCGTTCGGCGAAGTCGACGCGGATCCGCCCCATGTCGCTGTCCAGGAACCACTCGCCGTCCACCTCCTCGACGGCGCGGCCGAGGCCGGACGCCCACTGCGGGATGTGAGCCGGATCCGATACGTAGTCGTACACGCCGGCGGCGCGCCGGTCGATCCACTCCCCTATGTGCCTGGACCTCGAGGTCATGGAGTCATTCTGCACTCGTCGCGTCTGGCGTCCTAGGTGTGTCTGGGTCGCCTGGACTCACGTCGGTATCGTTCCCGCGTGACGACATTCGCGGTGATCGGCGGCGGCTGGCGCACGCACATGTGGCTCAAGGTGGCGCGTGAGCTTGGCACAGTCCGCTGCGGAGGGGTCGTCGTCCGGACTCCGCGCCCCATGGAAGCACCGGTCTTCCCGACGCTGGATGCGTGTCTGCGCGAGGTCCGAGTCGACTTCGTCCTGACGGCTACGCCGCGCGCTGTGACGCCGGGCCTCATTGCTGATGCCGTTGACAGGGGGCTTCCGGTGCTGGCTGAGACCCCGCCCGCCCCCGATCTCGACGGCCTTCGCAAGCTGTGGTCCGCCGTAGGCGGCTCCGGACTGGTCCAGGTGGCGGAGCAGTACCCGATGATGCCATCGCACGCCGCCCGCGCGGCCGTGGTCACGAAAGGCTTTATTGGCACGCCGACCCAGGTGCAAGTGTCCTCCACGCAGCAGTACCACGCCGTTGCGCTGATCCGTCGTCTACTGGGCGCGGGCCGGGGGGAAGTTTCCGTGCGGGCCACCCGATTCATCTCGCCGCTGGTGAGTCCGCTGAGCCGCAGCGGCTGGACCGACGACGAGGAGGCGCACCCTACGAGCACGACGATCGCCACCCTGGACTTCGGGAACGGACGCTCCGGCGTGTACGACTTCACGGAGCAGCAGACCCGCAACCAGCTGCGGTTCCGCCGGCTCACCGTTCGCGGATCAGCGGGTGAGCTGCACGATGACGAGGTCGTGCGCATGACCGGTCCCCGAACGCTCGTACGCACGCCTCTGGTGCGCCGGCAGACCGGGCACGACCTCGACCTGGTCGGCTACGACACCGAGCACATCTCGCTGGGGTCCGAGGTGCTGTACCGCAACCCCTACGTCGGCCGGCGCTGGATGGACGAGGAGATCGCGATGGCCACCCTGCTGGAAGGGATGGCGGGCTGGGTCCGGGGTGAGGGTCCGGGGCCCTACCCGCTTGCCGAGGGGGCGCAGGACCACCAGATCGCGCTGGCCATCGAGGAGTCGGCCGACAGCGATCTCACGGTGGCCACCTCCCGTGAGAACTGGACCTGAGCCGTCGGCCGGCAGGCTTCCTCGCCGACCCGTCAGGGCAGCGGACGGTCGAGCCCAGGGGGCCACGGCCCGGTAGTGTCTGCGACAGAGGCGCTGAGGGCCACTCGAGACGATGACCTGTCAGCTGAGTGCGCTCTGCAAGCGCCCGACCGCACACCGCGTCAGAGGAACGACGTGGCGTGACATGCAGCGCGGCTGGCTCATTCGGGAATCAATGGCGACCGACGAAAGGAGACAGCGCAATGTGGACACTCTCCGGATTCGCTGACGAGATCCACGAAGACTTCGCTACTCAATGCGAGGTCGCCTCCGGACTGGGCCTGAAGTTTCTGGAGATTCGCAGCGCGTGGGGGGTCAACATCCTGGACCTGGACGATGCGCAGCTGGACAGGATGAAGCAGACACTGGCCGACTACGGCCTGGCGGTCTCGAGCATCGGCTCCCCGATCGGCAAGATCTTCATCGACGAGGACTTCCCTGAGCACCAGGACCGGATGCGGCACGCCGCCGAGGTCGCCAAGCTCCTTGACGCACCCTATATCCGGATCTTCTCGTTCTTCCTGCGCCCCGGCGCCAACCCGGACGACCACCGCGACGAGGTGCTACACCGGATGCGCGCGTTGGCCGACATCGGCGAGGAGGCGGACGTCGTCTTGCTTCACGAGAACGAGAAGGAGATCTACGGCGACATCCCTCGTCGCTGCCATGAGATCGTCACCTCCGTCGACTCGCCTCATCTGAAGCTGGCCTGGGATCCGGCGAACTTCGTCCAGGTTGGCGTGCGTCCGTTCACCGAGGGTTACAGCCTGCTTCGACCGCACGTGGAGTACGTGCAGATCAAGGACGCTCGCGGGGCGGACGGGAGCGTCGTGGTAGCCGGCGCCGGTGACGGCGAGGTCGTGGAAACGGTCAGAGCCCTTCGCGAGGACGGCTTCGACGGCTTCTTCTCCCTCGAGCCGCACCTGGCGCTCGCCGGATCACAGGGCGGCTTCTCGGGCGCCGACCTGTTCACTCAGGCGTGGCGCGCCTTCACTGACATGCTTACTCAGGAAGGGATCTCGTACGCATGAGCGCCGTCGCACCAGAGACCGGCAAGCCGATGCGGTTCGCCCTCGTGGGTGCCGGCGTCATCGGCACTCATCATGGGCGCGTGATCAGCGAGCTCGACGACCGGATCGAGCTGGTCGCGGTCGTCGACATACAGCTCGAACGGGCGAAGCAGCTGGCGGCGGAGCACGGCAGCACGGCGTTCTCCTCGTTGCGCGATGCCCTGTCCGAGGTCCAGATCGACGCTGTGAGTATCTGCACCCCGACGGGGCGGCACGGCGAGGGCGCGATAGCGGCACTGCAGGCGGGCAAACACGTGATCATCGAGAAACCGGCCGAGGTGACAGTGGCCAAGACCGACGAGATCATCGCCGCCCAGCGCCAGGCCGGCAAGCTCGTCGCGGTCATCTCACAGCACCGGTTCGACCCGGCCACCGAGGTGACCGTCGAGGCCATCCGGCGGGGCGAGCTGGGCCGGCTGACCACCGGGATCGCATCGATCGACTGGTGGCGAGGGCAGGGCTACTACGACTCCGGCGACTGGCGCGGCACCTGGGCGCTCGATGGCGGAGGCGCGTTGATGAACCAGGGCGTGCACACGGTCGACCTGTTACTGGCCACCATGGGGCGTCCCGTCGAGGTGTTCGCGTACACCGGGACGCTGGCCCACCAGCGGATCGAGGTGGAGGACGCCGCTGTGGGCGTCGTGCGGTTCGAGAGCGGAGCGCTGGGAGTGCTGCACGCCACCACCGCCGCCTACCCCGGGCTCAGCGCTCGGCTCCAGGTGCATGGCGACCGAGGCTCGGTCGTCATCGATAACGACGAGCTGTCCTTCATCCACGTCACTCGAGCGGGCAGCCAGGCCGAGGAGAAGTCGTACGGGTCGACGTCGACGTCCGTCAACCAGATCGCCGAGTACGCGCAAGCCTCGGCTGCCGCTGTGGGCGCTGGCAGCAACCCCGGTTCGTTGACCACCGCGAGCCACCGTCGCCAGTACGAGAACTTCCTGGCGGCCGTGAAGGGGAAGGAGGAGCTGCGGGTCGACCTGGAGACCAACCGACAGTCGATCGCGGTCATCACCGGGGTCTACGAGTCCGCCCGCACGGGCCAGCCCGTCCGTCTGGAGGCGTTCGGACAGTGACGACCACTCCAGGCGCCGAGCAGGCGGCCTCTCCAGCGCCGGGCGAGCTGCCGCGGCTGAGCCGCTCCGGACTGGGCCTACCCGCGGCAGCCCCCGTACGACACGTTCACCTCGGCCTCGGCAACTTCCACCGGGCGCATCAGGTCTGGTACACCGCGCATGCCCCCGACGCCTCAGACTGGGGCATCGCGGCGTTCACCGGCCGTCGACCGGGCGTCGCTGAGCAGCTCGCCTCTCAGGACGGCCTCTACACACTGATCACCCGCAGCGCCGACGGCGACACCTTCGACCTCGTCGACCAACTGGTCGCGGTCCATCCCTCGACCAGTCACGAGCAGTTCCTCGACTACCTCCGCCGACGGGAGGTAGCTCTCGTGACCATCACGGTCACCGAGGCCGGCTACCTACGGGGCGCGGACGGCCATCTCGACCGCGGGCGGGATGCCGTGGCAACCGATGTCGCGGCCCTGCGGGCCGCCTCCGACACGCCGGTGGCAACGCTGCCGGCGAGACTCGTCGCCGGACTGCTGGCCCGTCGGGCCGTCGACGCCGGTCCGATCACGATCCTGTCCTGCGACAACCTTCCCGAGAACGGAGCGGTGACTGCAACGGTCGTCAGGGAGCTCGCCCATGAGGTCGACCCGACGTTGCCCGGCTGGATCGACGAGTACGTCGATTTCGCGACTTCGATGGTGGACCGGATCACCCCTGCAACCACCGATGAGGACCGCAGGGTCGTCGCGGCGGCTCAAGGCTATGAGGACGCGGCACCCGTGCCCACCGAGCCGTACTCGGAGTGGGTGATCGCCGGACGGTTTCCCGCCGGGCGACCCCGGTGGGAGGACGCCGGCGCCCGGGTCGTGGACGACGTGACACCGTACGAGCAGCGCAAGCTGTGGCTGCTCAACGGCGCCCACTCCCTGCTGGCCTATGCGGGCAGCATCCGCGGGCACAGCACCATCGACGAGGCGATCTCCGACCCGAGCTGCCGTGGCTGGGTGGAACAGTTCTGGGACGAGGCCAGTCCGCATCTGACGCTGCCGGCGGATGCGGTGGCTGAGTACCGCACCGCGCTGCTCGCTCGCTTCACGAACCCCCGAGTCCGGCACAAGCTGAGCCAGATCGCGCCGGACGGCTCCATCAAGCTTCCGGTGCGGATCCTCCCTGCGCTGCGGGCCGAGCGTGACGCAGGTCGAACGCCCGTGGGGTGCGCAACTGTCCTCGGCGCTTGGATCCTGCATCTACGTGGACTGGGCGCTCCGGTGCAGGACCCGGGTGCCGAAGCAGCCCGGGCGGCGGCCGCCGGACCCGACCTGCCCAGCACGGTGCCGTCCGTCCTCGACACGCTCGCAACGGACCTGGGCAGCGATACCGCCCTGGTTGACGCTGTTCTCGAGCAGATGGACGCACTCACGCCACCGGGTTGAGCTCTTCCGGCGGCCACCGAGCGAGCTAGTCCGGGTCAGTCCCTGTTGAGGCCAGGAGCTCACCGGTCAGTGCCTTCACCTGCGCAGCCCCGAGCCGGCCGTCGGCGATGAGCACGTCGAAGCGACGTGTGATCGTGTCACCGGCGTCCAGAGACAGCGGCTGGTTCCAGGCGAGTGACGAGCCGATGCCTGGGTAGTCGCGAACGCGGACGAACCACGGCTCCCCCTCACCGGCCGCTCCTGCCGCGGCGATCACGATGGTGGCCGGCCCACACTGCCCGGGTCCGGCCTGGAAGTCGGCCGACCACGCCACCCAGGGCGCCACGCTGCCATGGACGTCGGTCTCCCCGCGCGCTTCGGTGGTGAACACCTCCACGTCGTCACAGGCTGGGAAGCGCCAGAAGAACCCACCGTAGCCGCCGCCGGTACGGCCCTTGCTCCCCGGCGAGTTGATCGTGGCGCCGGCCTGGGCCTGCAGCTCGGACTCGAAGGTCAGCTTCCAGGCCTGCTCGCTCATCCCGGCCCAGCGAACCGACCGGTGCTCCCGGAGCTCGATTGCTCCGTCATGCCCTCGCCAGCTCAGCCGCTGGCTGAATCCGTCGGCCCGCACGTCGGGTGGCTCGCCGACGATCTCGCCGTGGTTGTCCAGAAGCGCATAACCCTTGCCGTGGACGTACGTCCCGCCACCCCAGAAGCTCGAACCATTGACATCCGGTATCGCCATGCTGACGCCGTTGTGCCAGTCGTGGTCTGCTGGATGACGCGCGGTGAGCAAGACGCCGCCCAGAGTTCGTACCGGATGCAGGACAGGGCGGGGACTCGACGTGGGGATCGTCCCTCGCCCGTCGATGTAGCGTGCGACCTCGGCTCCGTCGATCTCCGCACGGGCGAGGACGGTGTCTCGTTCGTGATGAGCCCAAGGCGCCCCCAGTTCCGTGAACGTTCGGCCGGTCGTCGCGGCCCTCGACAGCCATTCGTCGATGTCGGCCACGATCGCCCTCCGGTCCTGGCCTTCGCCCTCCC
>DATFPQ010000005.1:0-45189 GCA_035264765.1 Actinomycetales bacterium
CAGCCGGACCGGCCGGGTGCCGTGCAGCCGATCCAGCGCCGGTGCATCGAGCAGCCCGGCCACGGACTCGGCGTAGCCGACGCCCCGGACCCAGCCGTCCGGGGACGGGGGAGCGGCCGCCAGAGCGGCGGCGAGCTGCTCCGGATCGCCCACGTGCGGTGATCCGCAGCGCACCGACCCCCGCGCGGCGGCCAGCGCCAACAGGTGCAGATGGGAGTCGCACAGGCCGGGCAGCACGGCCCCGCCGGCAAGGTCGAGGACCTCCTCACCGGGCGCCGGGTGGAGCGAGCGGCCGACCTCGGTGACCCGTCCGTGTGCCAGGCGCACGTCCGTCGCCGGCCGACTCGCGACCTCGCCGTTCCGGAGCAGGAGCCCGGTCACGGGACGGGGATCCCCAGGTTCCCGAGGACCGCGGCGGTGTCGGCCCCCTCCGCCGGAGCCACCCCGAGAACCCACCGGCGGCGGGGGGCGGCCACGGCGACCGGGCCGGCCGAGGTGTCGACGACCCAGCCGTCCGGCGTGGACCGCGCGGCCGGGGAAGGGGAGGCGGTCGGGGCGTCCAGGGTTCGGGCCACGACGTCGGCCATCGCCACGTCCCAGAGCACGCCCGATCCGTCGGCCGGCGCGGTCATGGCCAGCGCCGCCGCGGTGAGGCCGGCGAGGGGATCGCCGAGAGCGTCGCCGCAGAAGAGCGGGGCGCCGTCGATGTCGCGGGCGACGAGGCCGGCGGCAGCGGCCACGTCGTCGCCGAAGCCCACCCGGTCCGAGCTGCGGCCGGCGGCGGTGATCGAGACCCAGCTGGTGCCGCGGGCGACGGCGGCCGCCGCGTCCAGGCCGAACCCGGCCAGTGCCCGAGGTCGGGACGCCTCGATCACGATGTCGGCGGCAGCGACCAACGCGAGAAGGGCGCGCCGGCCCGCGGGCTCGGCGGGGTCGAGAACGACGGACTCGTGTCCCGCGTGCAGCATCCGGTAGAACTCCGCGTTCCCGCGGCGTGCGCCGTCGAGCCGCTGGGGGATCTCCACCTTGACCACCCGCGCCCCGGCAAGGCCCAGCAGATGCGCGCAGAGGGGGCCGGCCCAGAGGGCGCTGAAGTCGACCACCAGCAGGCCGGCGACGGGTCGCGGGGGCAGTGCCCGGAACGGGGGCGGCAGCGCCGGGCGACGAAGGGGCGCGGCGGCGAGCCCGAGGAGCGTGGCGCGCTCGGCCAGTTCCGCCCCGGGGTGCTCACGCAGCCACCCGGCCACGACCGGCCAGGGATCCCCGGTGATCGGCTCCCCGACGAGGGCGCCGAGCAGCGCCGGGTCGTCGGGTCGGGCGCAGGAGACCGCTGCCCATCCGTCGGCCGTCGGCAGGATCCGGGAGCCGCCCCCGACCGCCTCCGACCCACGGCGGGCGGCTCCTGTAACGGCGGCGCGCTCGGCCAGCAGACCACGCCCGTCCAGGACGACCGCCTCGGCGCTCGCGAGGGCGAGCTGGTCGCCGAGCACGCGCGCCGCGGACGCGGCATGTCCGGGCGGCACGAGCGGCGGTCCCTCCGGCCGGCCGGTCAGCGCCACGACGCCGCTGGCCGCCCAGTCGGCGGACGGGTCGGCGGGGGGCATGGCGCGACGATACGGCGACCGGACCGGCCGACGGGACGCCCGCCGATACAGCCCCTCACGGTGACTCTCCACCTCGACGAGGCGGACGGCCTCGCGCTCACCGACTGGATCCGCCGGCACTAGCTCGTTCGACGTAGAGGGTGAACATTCGACATGTGTTCAGCTCGGCCGGCTTGGGCGTCTCGTCGTCGGGGTTGTCGGTGCGGGTGGCTAGTCGTGCCCGGCAAGGACATGTGCGGCGGATAGGGCTTGAACGACGGAGAACCGCCGAGTGGGGTGTGGCTCCACGGTCATGCCCGCACCACGATCCACGGCCGCAAGCTGATCGTCGGCCGGCGATCACCCTCTGGACCGAGGAGGCCCATCACCGCCGACGTCCACCGCTCGGTGCTGATGGACCAGAGACGCTTGCACGCCGCCGGCGCCGCTCGACCATCTGTCTCGAAAGGTCAAGAGGATCCGGTGGAGGACCGAACAGGCGCTGCCGTGCCAGCATCGCCGCCGTGGATCATGCCGCCGTCGCAGCTCCCAGGTAGCGGTGCAGCAGCTCGTCGCCGGCAGCGGCCGAGGTCCCGTACCAGGCCACGGTGCCGCGCTGCATGATGAGGCAGTTGTCCGCGAAGGCCAGCGCGCGGCTGGCGAACTGCTCGATCATGATCACCGACATGCCTGCCGCACGAGCCTGGGCCAGGCCTTCGAACACGGTGTCGACCATCTTCGGGGCCAGTCCCAGCGACATCTCGTCGGCGATCACGACCTTTGCCGAGACCATCAGCGCGCGCGCCAGGGACAGCATCTGCTGCTCACCACCTGACAACGTCCCGGCGGACTGACGGCGGCGCTGCCCGAGCACCGGGAAGGTGTCGAAGGCCCGCTCGAGGGCAGCGCCCCGTTCCCGGCGGTCGAGGCTGGTCGCCATCCGGAGGTTCTCCCCGACGGTGAGTCCGGGGAAGACCCCTCGCCCCTCGGGCAGGTGGATCAGCCCGGCCCGGCGGATCGCGGTCGGCGTGGACTTGACGATGTTCTTGCCCTCGAACTCGATCGTGCCGGCCGCGGCAGTGACGAGGCCGCTGAGCACGCGGGCCAGCGTGCTCTTGCCCGCCCCGTTCGGGCCCAGCACGGCCAGACTGCTGTTCGCCGGCATGTCGAATGAGACGTCGAACAGTGCCTGCGCCGGGCCATAGCTGACCGCGACATCCTTGACGCGGAACACCGGTGCTACGGACGTGGTCATGCGGTCTGTTCTCCCTGCTCGATCTCTTCGCCGAGGTAGGCGGCGCGCACCGCGGCGTTGGCCCGGACCTCCTCGGGAGGTCCGGCGGCGATCTTGACGCCGAAGTCCAGGACGTGGACCTCGTGGCACATCCCGAGGACCAGGTCGACGTCGTGCTCGACGAGGAGCAGGGACACGCCGTGGTCCGCGACGACCTGGACGAGGGTCCTGGCGAGCTCCTCGGTCTCCCGGGTGTCCAGCCCGGACGAGGGCTCGTCCAGCAGAAGCACCGTCGGGTCGACGGCGAGGGCTCGCCCGATCTCGACCAAGCGGCTCATCCCGAGCGGCAGTCCTGCCACGGGCCGGTGCTGGATCTGGTCCAGGTGCAGGGCCTCGAGCAGACCGTCGACCCGCTCGCGCTCGTCCGCCGGCGGGCGTCGAAGTCCCCTGCCGGTCACCAGGTCCGTCCAGATCCGGCTCTTGGCGTGCCGGACGCGGTAGGCCAGCATCAGGTGCTCGCGCACGGTGAGCCCGGAGAAGAGCTCTGGATGCTGGAAGGTGCGGGCCAGACCAAGCGCGGCCCGCTTCTGCGGGCTGCGGTGGGTGACGTCGTCGCCGTTCATGGACACGTGCCCGGACGTCGGGCGGAGCAGGCCCGACATCACGCCGAACAACGTGCTCTTGCCCGCTCCGTTGGGGCCGACGAGCCCCACGATGGTCGCCGGGGGCACGGCGAGGTCGACCTCACTGAGCGCTACCAGCCCCCCGAAGCGCATGGTCACACCGTGCGCCTCTATCCGGGACTCGGTCGTTCTCGCATCGGGATGGGTCAATTCCGTGCTCACGCCCGACCTCCGGGGATCAGCTGTTCCTTTTCGGTGGCCGGGACGGCCGGATCGTCGACGCGGCCCGACGGCGGGTCCGCTGCCTGAGGCGCCCGGCGGTTGCGCAGGCGCACAGCGAGGTCGGTGAGTTGGCGTGCGTTCTGCGCGATGGCACCCTCGGGATTCCGGGCCAGCATGATCGCGCCCAGGCCGAACAGGATCGTCGGCAGGTGTGACCAGTCGGTCGGCAGGTACGCCGCGAAGACGCCGGGCAACAGCGCGAACACCAACCCGGCCACGAGCGCCGCGACGACGGACCGAGAGCCGATGCTGACCAGCACGGCTAGCCAGATGAGCCCGATGAAGGGGTTGAACGAGTCCGGCAGCGACGCTTGGTAGTTCAGCGCCAGGAAGCCGCCGCCCACGGCGGCGACGTACGTCGCCAGACCGGACACCAGCACCTTCATCTGCACCACGCTGAGACCCAGCGTGCGCGAGCCGGTCTCGCTCCATCTGACGGCGTTCAGGGCCAGGCCGGCGGTGGAGCGACGCAGGTTGACGATCAGCAGCGCGAGGATGACGAACGCCGCCAGGGCGACATACGCGAGGGTCTGGTTGTCGAACGCCCAGTCCGGGCGCGGCATGAAGGTGCCCTGCCCGAAGTTGTAGTACGGGTCGCGGGTGAAGATGAGGTTGGACGCGAGCAGGCCGAACGTCAGGGTGACAAGGGCCACGTAGAGATTCCCCAGCCGGATGGTGAGCAGGCCGAGGACCACGCCGATGGGCACGACGAAGACGGCACCGACGACGATGGCGACCAACGGTGACCATCCATGGCTTCCTGCGAGTTCCGCTGCCAGGATCGCGCCGAAACCGGCGAAGGTGATCTGGCAGAGCCAGATCATCCCGCCCTCGCCCGTGACCAGCGTGTACGAGAGCAGCGCGATCCCGAGGCAGATGCCGCCCGCTGCCAGGCCGGTCCAGTACTCGTCGAACACGAGCGGCATGATCGCGGCGATCACGACGGTGATGATGGGACCTACGACCGACGGCGAGAGCCATCCCCGGCGTTGCTCGGAGCGGACGACGACCGGGGTGTCGGCTCCCTCGGGGCGGATCGCCCGATCCAGGGCGCCGCCCTGCGCACTGTCACCTGCCAGGCCACGCACCGCGTAGTAGAGCAGGAAGAGCAGCATGAAGGCGAAGGGGATGCTGGGCACGATCTGTCCGGACAGCGGGTCGGACGGGTCCAGGTACTTCTGGATGACCGTGGTGACGACGCCCATCAGCAGCGCGACGCCAACCGCGAGAGGCAGGCTGCGGAGCCGGGCGGCGACGACGGCTGCGAAGGCTGCCGCCATCAGCAGGGTCATGCCCTCCACCGAGACACCCGTCGTGGGCGCGAGGAGGATCCCCGCCAGGCCGGCCAGCGATGCACTCGCGGCCCACACGCCGAGTGAGACGCGGGAGGGACTGGTGCCCGACAGGGCGGTCAGGGCCTCGGAGTCGACGAGCGCGCGGACCTTCAGACCCACGTCGGTGAACCGAAGCACCGACACCCCCACGACCAGGACCACGAGCAGGCCCACGTACGTGAAGACCTGGTCCATGTTGACCGCGGCGTTCAAAGGGTGGAACACCTGCAGCGGGCGCTCGGCCAGACCCGGTGCGGTCGCGTCCGCAAGATCCCCCAGGATGAGCTTGACCAACTCCGGGAGCGCGACGGAAACGCCGATCGTCGCAACGATCTTGACGACCGGCGAGCGCAGGCGAAGGTGGCGGAAGAGCAGGCCGTACAAGGCCGCACCCAGGAGCGGGGCGAACACGAGCAGCGAGACCGCCGCGGCCGGCCAGATGGACCAGCCGTGCTGGGAGTTCAGCCAGTAGTAGAAGCGAGCCACCGCGAAGGCCATCGCACCGAAGGCGAAGTTGAAGATGCCAGACGAGACGTAGGTGACCACCAGGGACGACGCCGCGATGGCGTAGATGGCACCGAGCGAAAGGCCGGCGAGGACGTAGGAGAGCACATGGCCTCCAGGTTCAGGAGCAGGGGGCTCTGGGGCTGACGAGCGCGCATGTGCCGTCCGTCACGGTCAGAGAAGGGTGCCCGCAAAGAGTCTGATACGTCAACAGGCTGGGGTCCAGCGGGCTGCCGAATCCGGCCAGGGTCACGGGTCTCTGACCAACGGTGTCTGCTCACGAGGAGCAAAGCCTGGCCCGGCCCAGGGGCCGGCGACTCTGACGCGACGTGGGCTCGGAGGGGATGTGTGTGCTGCGTCACGGATGCGTAACGAATGCCCCGCCCCGCTAATTCATCTGCCTTAATTACCCAGCCCACATCCCGAGGGTGATCCGGATCACTGGCACGGGGGTCGCGCGACGCGGCTCTGGTGGAGGAGGACGACCATGCGCACGACCAACCGCGTGGCGATCGCTGCACTTGCAGCGGCCGCCTTGGCACTCACCGCGTGCGGTGGAGGGGATAGTGGCGGGGGTGACAGTGGCGGTGGCCAGTCCGCCGGGCAGACGATCAAGCTGGGTGTCCTCACCTCACTCAGCGGCTCCACCGCCGCCGGTTTCGTCGATGTCGAGGGCGGCGTGAAGGCGCGCCTGTCGGCGTACAAGGACGGGGACGGGAAGTGTGCCTCGACCGACGTCGAGGTGATCATGGGTGATGACGCGTCCAGCCCGCAGGGTGCGTTGACCGCGACGCAGAAGCTGGTCCAGCAGGACAAGGTCTATGCCCTGATGCCGATCGACTCGTTCTTCTCGGGTGCGGCGCAGTACGCCTCCACCCAGGCGAAGTCGACCCCGGTCGTGGGGACCTCGTTCGACGGCGCCCCGCAGTGGGTCGACCCGAAGGTGACGAACTTCTTCAGCGCAGACGGGTCGACCGACTACCGGAACGTCCCCGACACCTACGGCCAGTACTGGAAGGCGATCGGCGGCACCAAGGTCGCCGTGGTGGGCGTCGCCACACCGAGTTCCGCTCAGGCGGCGACGGGAGCCCTGGCGTCGGGCGTGGCCGCCGGGCTGACCGAGGGTTACCAGAACGTCGCGCTGCCGATCGGTAGCACCGATGTGGGTGCGATCGTGCTGGGCATCAAGGACTCCGGCGCCGACGTGTTGTACATGCCGGTGACGCCGCAGACCGCCTTCGCGATCGTGGGTGGCCTGAAGCAGGCCGGGGTCACCCTGAAGTCGGTCCTGGTGCCGACCGGCTACGGCGCGGACCTGCTGGCGAACCCGCCGGCGCTGCAGGCCGCTGCCGGGGTCGGGTTCATCACGACCACCGCACCGACGGAGTTGAACACCGAGGCGACCCAGGCGCAGTCGGAGGCGCTGAAGAAGTACGCCGGGGCGGAGTTCGACGACCCGTCGTTCTCGGCCGGCGTGGGTTGGAAAGCGGCCGACCTCTTCCTGTACGGGCTGGAGCAGGCCGGCTGCGACGCAAGCCAGGCCGACTACATGGACGCCCTTGAGAAGAGCAAGACCTGGGACGCCGGCGGCCTCTACTCGGAGCCGGTTGACTTCTCCGAGGTCGGGAACCTGGCCTCGGCTCACGGCCCGGGCAACTGCTTCTACGTCTCCATCGCCGAGGGAGACGGATTCAAGCCCGACCCGGAGGCCTCGCCGATCTGCGGCGAGATCATCGACAAGCAGGGCTAGTTCGGACCCGGTGCCCGTCGACCCGGTGTGCAGCCGGCTCGACGGGCACCGGTGACGCACTCCCTGGGGCTCATCCCGCCGTCCGGCGGGATGGGCCCCCGTGCCGTGTACTGAGCGGCGCGAAGGGTGGTGGACCGATCCCCGGGGCTGCTCGACAATCCGTATCCTCAGTTCGACAGATGGCCGCGCAGGTGGCCGCCGTACACGTCAGGAGCGCACTGTGCCCGGACCCATGGAGGGCGTTCGCGTCCTCGAAGTAGCCCAATTCACCTTCGTCCCAGCCGCCGGGGCCGTCCTGGCGGACTGGGGAGCCGATGTCATCCATGTGGAGCACGCGGTCACCGGAGACGCGCAGCGCGGGCTGGTCAAGGTGCTCGGCCTGGACGCTTTCTCCGAGGGATCCTCCTTCTTCCCCATCATGGAAGGGCCTAACAGGGGGAAGCGGAGCATCGGGCTCGCCCTCGAACATCCCCGGGCGCGGGAGCTTCTGATGGAGCTGGCCAAGGTCAGCGACGTGTTCCTCACCAACTTTCTGCCCGGAGCCCGGGCCAAGCTGGGCATCGACCTGGACGACATCCGGGCGGCGAACCCCGACATCATCTACGTCCGGGGCAGTGGCTTCGGCAACCGCGGCCCGGAGGCCACCAAAGGTGGCTACGACAGCACCGCCTTCTGGGCGCGCGGCGGCTCCGCCGACGGCGTGACGCCGGCCGATTCAGACGTCTTGCTCGGCATGCCCGCCGGGGCCTACGGCGACTCCATGGGCGGCATGACGATCGCCGGCGGCATCGCCGCGGCGCTGTACCGGCGCAAGGCGACCGGAGAGACCTCGGTCGTCGACGTGTCGCTGCTCGGCGTCGGTGCGTGGGCGACCCAGTTCTCGGCCAACCTGGCCATGATGAAGGGCGGACCGCTGCCCAAGCCCAAGCCACCCAAGCACGGATCCGCGACCAACCCCTTGATCGGCACCTACCGGACTGCCGACGACAGGTGGCTCATGCTGTCGATGCTGCAGCCGGGCAGGTACTGGCCGGAATTCACCCGCGTCGTGGGTCGCGAGGAGCTTGCGACCGATGAGCGCTTCAGCGACGTCGACAAGATCATGGCAAATGCCGCCGAGGCTGCGGCCATCGTCGCGGAGATCTTGTCGTCGAGGACCCTCGCCGAGTGGATCGTGGCCTTCGAGGGGATGCAGGGCCAGTGGTCGGTGGCCCAGAACGCCTGGGAGGTCGGCCAGGACGTGTCGCTCCGGGCCAACGGCCTCATCGCATCCGTCATAGACGCGGAGGGAGTGCAGCGGGAGCTCATCACCAACCCGGTGCAGTTCGACGAGACGCCGGTCAGCCTCACCCGCGCGCCCCAGTTCGCCGAGCACACGGACGACATCGTGCGCGAGCTCGGTTGCACCGACGAGCAGCTGATCGAGTTGAAGATCGCCGGCGCGATCACCTGATCCGAGTGGGCGGACCCGGCACGGTCGAAGGCTGCCGGGTCTGCCCGTGTGCTACCGGGCAGGTCACTCCGGGCGCAGCAGCATTGTCCCTGGGGGGACTCTGCCGCACCAGGTGACGACGACGCACGGGCATGGGTGACCTGACACCCGGTGGCCTCGTCGCGTCGTTGGGGCGCACGTTCGCGCACGAAGCCGTACCCGCGCAGTCGGCTCGCCGATAGCTGGCGCTCGGAGGTGTCGGGCGGCAGGCGGCCGGTTCAAGGCGAGGATCGGCACCTGGCCAGGAACCGCCGGCCTTGCGGGGACGAGGACCGCTGGAGACGGCTTCGTCGATTCCGGACGACCTATGCTCCGTGGAGACGGCATCCGAGAGGGTCACGATGGCAGGATCAGGAGCGCCGCCCGCCACACGGGCGACCGCCCCGCACGACGGTCACGGCCCCTGGCGACCGGTGGCGAGCTGGCCGGAGCTGACACCCGGTGGAGTCCGCCGGACGTCCCGGTTGGACATTCTGCGACCCGACGGTCTCTCAGGCGACCTGGTGCTGCACGGAATCGCCATGGACGAGCGCGGGACAGGGGATGCGCGTCGGGAACTCCTCGACCGGGCGCAACTGGACGCAGTCATATCCCTCGCGGATGCACCGATGTTGAGCCGTCTGGTGACCGCCCCGCCCCGCCCCGCCCTCGACCGGCTGATCGGCGGGCCGGCGTCCTCGGGCGTCCGCCGCGCGGTCGCGATGGCGGTCCCTGGAGACGTGGAGGACGCGACACTCCTGGCTCTCCTGCTCGACGACCTGCCCGTAGCCGTGGTGATCTCGGGGTACGCCATCGTGGCCGAGCCGATCGAGCGCCGGCCACCGTCGAACGGGGGGAAGCCCCACGTCGACCTCTGCTCGGGTTGGCGTGCGGGCGGCACCATGATGACCACGCTCACCGCCGCAGGCGCGCTGCCGGTGCTCGTCGGCCCAGCCGCCCCCGCCCTGCCCGGCAGCAGTGTCCCGGGAACGGACGAGGGCCCGCCGCTGCCGGTTCACGGCATGCGTCGGTGGCGCCGGATGGATGTCATGGCCGAGGCTGACCGTCTGCTCGTCGACGCCTGGTTTCGTGACAGCCATATCACCACCGACGGGCAGGAGAAGGTGGTCCACGAGTACGAGTTGCAGGCCGAGGTGCGGCGCGGAGACCTCACGGTGCTGGCGCTCAGCGCCGAGCCGCGGGTCCTGCCCTGGCAGGAGTGCCCCGCTGCGGCGTCCAGCGCCGCGCGGCTTGTCGGGCAACCCGTGCACGTCCTGCGCCAACACGTCCGGAAGGCCTTCGTGGGTACGACGACGTGCACCCACCTGAACGACATGCTTCGGTCCCTCGGGGACATCGTCGCATTGGACCGGGCCATCCAGAAGGCGCCGGCGGACGGCGGCCCCGCAGAAACCTGACGGGCGCGCGCGAGCGGCCCCGGCGGCGCCGTCGTACGTCCACCCGGGAACCTGTGGCCGGTCGGCGCCACCATGGCGAACCGGACGCCCGGCGATACAGTTCCCTCAATATGACTCTGCACTTCGACGAGACGGACGGCCTCGCGCTCGCCGACTGGATCCGCCCGGGGGACGCCCTCGTCTGGGGCCAGGCCTGTGCCGAGCCGACGGCGCTGACCGCCGCCCTCACCCAGCAGTCCGGCGGACTCGGTCCGCTGACGGCGTTCGTAGGGACGACGTACGCCGACGCCTTCGACCCCGCCGTCGCGGCGAACGTGCGGTTGTCCTCCTACGGGGCGAGCGGGCGCAACCGGCGGTGGCTCGCCGACGGCCTGCTCGAGACGCTTCCGGTGCACTACTCGTCGCTGCCCGGTCTCTTCCGGCGCGGCGTGCTCCGCGCCGACGTCGTCCTGGTCACCGTCGCGCCGCCCGGGCCGGACGGCCGGTACCCACTGGGCCTCGCCGACGAATACCTGCCGGCCGCCCTGGCCGCGGCCCGTGTCGTGATCGCCGAGGTGAGCCCGCACGTGCCCCGGATCCGGGGGGCGCACAGCCTCGGCGCAGACGAGATCGACGTCCTGGTGCACACCGACCGGCACCCGCCGCACTGGACGGCGCCCGAGCCCGGCGACACCGACCGAGCGCTGGGCCGGCAGGTGGCGGCGCTCGTCCCGGACGGCGCGGTCGTGCAGATCGGTATCGGATCCTTCCCCGGTGCAGTGCTCGCCGAGCTGGGCGAGCGCAACGACCTCGGCTTCCATTCCGGGCTGTTCGCCGACGGCATGATCGACCTCGTCGAGCGGGGGGTGATCACGAACCGCACCAAGCCCTACGACACCGGTCTGAGCGTCGCCGGGATCACCATGGGCGGGCGCCGGCTCGTCGAGTGGCTGCACGACAACCCCGCGGTGGCCCTGCGCGGGACCGGCCGGATCCACGACGTCGAGGTGCTCGGCTCGCTGCCGCGGTTCACCGCGATCAACACCGCGCTCGAGGTCGACCTGAGCGGGCAGGTGAACGCAGAGGTCGTCGCCGGCCGCTACGTCGGCGCCATCGGCGGCTCGCTGGACTTCCTCCGTGGCGCGGCGCGCTCCGAGGGCGGCCTGCCCATCATCGCGCTGCCGGCCACGTCCCGCGGCCGCAGCACGATCGTGGAGAAGCTGTCCGGCCCGGTGACCGTCGGCCGCGCGGACGTGGGGATCGTCGTCACCGAGCACGGCGCCGCCGA
The DNA here is from genome assembly GCA_035264765.1 of Actinomycetales bacterium. Lineage (GTDB taxonomy): Bacteria > Actinomycetota > Actinomycetes > Actinomycetales > Angustibacteraceae > DATFPQ01. Next base: position 11,467 of record DATFPQ010000005.1, read on the forward strand.
CCTCCGTGGCATCGGCCCGGCCGAGCGGCGGGAGCGGCTGCTGGCGATCAGCGCACCCGGGCTGCTGTAGCGCCCGGGTGCGCCGGAGCGCTCAGCCGCCGAAGGAGAGTCCCTCGTTGAGCGTCCACTTGCCGTCGCGGCCACGCACCCAGCCGCTGGAGGCCCAGGTGCCGCCGTCGACCGGCAGCACGGTGCCGGTCACGTACGAGGACATCCGCGAGGCCAGGAACACCGCGGCGTCGCCGCACTCCTCGGCATCGCCCTCGCGCAGCAGCGGGATGATCCGGTTCATCGCGTCGATCGTCTCGGGCGGGCGCTGGATCCAGGCCGACTCGTCGACCGGACCGCTGCGGTTGCCCATGTTGCCGGGGGTGATGGTGTGGTCGGGCGCGATCGCGTTCGACCGGATGCCGTGCTGGGAGAGCTCCAGGGCCATGGTCCGGGTGAAGCTGATCATGCCGGCCTTGCAGGCGGCATAGACGGCGAAGTTCGGCGCGGCCCGGCTGCCCTCGATGCTGGTCACGTTGATGATCGACCCGCCGCGGCCACCCCGGATCATGATCGGCACCGCGGCCGAGGTGGCGGCCAGCATGCTCACCAGGTTGATCTCGATGTGCCGACGCCAGCTGCGCTCGCTCTGCTCGAGGAACGGCCGCCCGCTGACCCCGCCGGCGTTGTTCACCAGGATGTCGAGCCGGCCGAAGCGCTCGTCGGTGGCGGCGACCATGGCCCGCACCTGATCGCTGTCCATCACGTCGACCGGATAGGGGAGGGCGTCCCGGCCGAGAGCGGTGATCGCGCCAGCGGTCTCCTCGCAGCGATCGGGGACGATGTCGCCCACCGTCACGTGGGCCCCGGCCGCCGCGAGTGCGAGGGCGATGCCCCGCCCGATGCCACCACCGCCCCCGGTGACGACGGCGACCTGCCCGTCCAGGGAGAGCTTGCTCTCGGTCACGAAACCTCCACGAGGATCGGTGATGGGGGATGTGTGCACGCGCTGAGTCCGCTCCGGCCGACAGGTCGGCCGTCGAGCCGGTTCAGAGGTGGCGGGAGGAACCGCCGTCCACGGGGACGGCCTGATCGGTGACCCGGTCTGCCTGCACGGAGCAGAGGTAGGCCACGAGGGCGGCCATCTCCGCCGGCTCACCCATGCAGCGCGCCGGGATGGAGGCCGTCGCCGACTCCGGCCGCACGCAGCGGAGGGGCGGAACCACCGGTTCCGCCCCTCCATCGCCTTCTGCCGAGCGCGCGATCAGACCTCGATCAGGACACCGCCGGACTGGCCGCCACCGGCGCACATGGTGGCGACGCCGATGCCGCCGCCGCGGCGACGCAGCTCGTGCACCAAGGTGGTGAGCATGCGGGCGCCCGACGCGGCGATCGGGTGGCCCAGGCTGCAGCCGGAGCCGTAGGGGTTCACCTTCTCCTCGTCGATGCCGAGCAGCTTGCAGGCGGCCACGGGCACCGAGGCGAAGGCCTCGTTGATCTCCCAGACCGCGACGTCCTCCTGCTTGACGCCGGCGCGGGCCAGCAGCTTCGGGATGATGTCGACCGCAGCCATGCCCATGCGTCGCGGGTCGACGCCGAGCGCCGCCCACGCGCGCACGGTGGCCAGCGAGGTAAGCCCTTCGCTGCGGGCCAGCTCGTCACTGGTCAGGGTCAGCGCCGAGGCGGCGTCGTTCACGCCGCTGGCGTTGCCGGCCGTGATGGAGAAGCCCTCGATCTCGGGGTGCAGCACCTTGAGGCCGGCGAGCTTCTCGAGGGTCGTGTCGCGGCGGGGGTGCTCGTCGGCGGCGAAGTCGACCAGCGAGCCGTCCTTCTGCAGGGCCTTCACCGGGACGATCTCCTCGGCGAAGAGGCCGCCGTCGATGGCGGCGACGGCGCGCTGGTGGGAGCGGAACGCCCAGGCGTCGAGCTGCTCGCGGGTCAGCCCCGCCTCGACGGCGGTGTTCCAGCCGACGGAGATCGACATGTCCCGGTTGGGAGCCTCGGGGGAGTCGGGGTGGCTCGCGCTCATCCAGTTCTCCTCGAACTGGTCGACGGTGCCCGGAACCCGGTAGCGCATCACCGGCGCGGTCGAGGTGGAGTGCACACCACCGGCGATGACCGCCGAGTCCATGCCGGCACGGATCGTCGCCGCGGCGTTCGCCACCGCGGTGAGGCTGCCGGCGCAGTGCCGGTTGACCGCCTGCCCGGGGACGGAGAGCATGCCCGCGGCGACCGCGGCGTAGCGGGCCACGTCGCCGCCGCCCCAGCCCGACTCGGCGAGGATGATGTCGTCGAACCGGTCGTAGGGCAGCCCGGAACGGCGAGCGGCCTCCGAGATCGCGATGACCGCGAGCTCCTGGGCGCTGGTGTCGGCGAGCGTGCCCTTCCGGGCCGTGCCGATGGGCGTCCGGACCGCGCTGACGATGACGGCCTCTGGCATGGTTGCACCTTCCGGTCGGAGCACAGGTGGCCGACGATCGGCCGCTGCCGAGGTTACGCCCATATGAGTCAGATGAGTACCCTCCATTCAACTGCTGGAAGGAGCACTGTGGCAACGGTGGAACTCGCGGTCGACGAGGGCGTGGGCACGATCTCCCTCAATCGCCCGCATCGGCACAATGCGGTGGACGACGAGCTCTATGCACTGCTGCACGAGACCTGGGCCCAGGCGCAGGCCGATCCCGCGATCCGGGTAGTGCTGATCCGCGGTAACGGGCCGTCGTTCTGCTCGGGCCGCGACACCGCGCAGCTCGGCGAGCGGGTGGCCGGGGAGAGCGACCTGTCGTTCGTGCGCCGCCACCAGCAGACACGGGTGCATCAGCTGGAGAGCCCCAAGCCAGTGGTCGCCGCCGTGCGCGGGAACGCCCTGGGCGGAGGGTTGGAGATGGCTCTGGCCGCCGACGTGCGCATCGCGGCATCCGATCTCCGGATGGCATTCCCGGAGATCCGGTACGGGCTGATGACCGACACCGGGGGCGCCGCCCTGGCGACCATGCTGGCCGGGCCGTCCCGGGCCAAGTGGCTGCTGATGACCGGCCGGCCGATCGGTGCGGAGCACGCGCTGGCCTGGGGACTGGTCGACCAGGTGGTGGCACCGGAGGAGCTCGACGCCACGGCGGCGCAGTTCGCCGCCGAGTTGGCGACCCGACCCCCTGAGGCGCTGGCGATGATCAAGATGACGGTCGACGGGATGTGGCACGGGCAGCTGCACGGCGCCCTGCGCAACGAGCTGCTCGGCCAGGTGGCCTTGTTCGGCGGCGAGGACTACAAAGCCCGGAAACGGGCTCGCCAGGCCGGTCGCTGAGGCGGGTCGCCGGCCCCGACGAGCCTGGCTCGCGGAATCAGTAACCTCATTTGCTCGCGCCGACCGTCGTCGGCGTGCGTGAGCCTGTCGCGACGCGCGGGCCTGACGAAGGAGAAGACGATGGACCTGACGGGTGCAGCTGCGATCGTGACCGGCGGGGCCGGTGGCTTCGGCGCGGCAACCGTGCGCCGGCTGGTGGGCGCGGGGGCGAAGGTCGTCATCGCGGATCTGGCCGAGGAGCGGGCGCAGGCCCTGTCCGAGGAGCTCGGCGACGCCGTCCGCTTCCAGCGCACGGACGTGACCAGCGAGGAGTCGGTGGCCGCGGCCGTCGCAGCCGCCGCCGGGCTCGGTCCCCTGCGCGTCGCCGTCGTCGTGCACGGTGGCCCGGCGGCCGGTGCCCGCCTGGTGAACCGCGAGGGGAAGAGCTACGGCCTCGACGTCTTCAAGCGCACGGTGGACATCTTCCTGACCGGCACGTTCAACGTGCTCGCGCAGGCCGCCGAGCAGATGGCCACGAACGAGCCCCTGGACTCCGGGCAGCGCGGGGTCGTCATCACGACCGCGAGCATCGCAGGCTTCGAGGGCGCGCCGGGGCAGACCGACTATTCCGCGGCCAAGGGCGGCGTCATCGGGATGAACCTCACCGCTGCGCGCGACCTTGCGCCGCTCGGCATCCGCGTCATGTGCATCGCCCCGGGAACGTTCCTCACCAACGCCTACTCCGACCCGGTGGCCGCCGAGGAGCGCTTCGGGCCCATGGTGCCCAACCCCAAGCGCATGGGCCGGCCCGACGAGTACGCACGGCTGGCGCTCGAGATCGCCCAGAACGACTTCCTCAACGGCGAGGTCATCCGGCTCGACGGGGCGCTCCGCTTCAACGTCCGCTGATCCTCCTCGCCCGGTGACGGGCGCCACCTTTCTCGCTAGGGTGCAATGAGTGCACCGATACGGGTGCGACGACGGACGCGCCCAGGGCGCCGACCAACGGAGCGGAGCGGACATGGCCGAACTCGATCTCGTGGTCCGAGGTGGGACCGTCATCGACGGGACCGGGGCCCCGCGCCGGACCGCCGACGTGGCGGTTCAGGACGGCCGGGTGGTGGAGGTCGGCCGGGTCGGCGGGCGGGGCCGGCGGGAGATCGACGCCGACGGCGCGCTGGTGGCGCCGGGCTTCGTCGACATCCACACCCACTACGACGGCCAGGCCACCTGGGACAGCCGGCTGCAGCCGTCGGCCTGGCACGGGGTGACCTCGGTCGTCGCCGGCAACTGCGGCGTGGGCTTCGCACCGGTCGTGCCCGAGCACCACCAGCGGCTGATCGACCTCATGGAGGGGATCGAGGACATCCCGGGCACCGCCCTGCACGAGGGGCTGCCCTGGACCTGGGAGAGCTACGACGAGTACCTCGACATCCTCGCGGGCCGGCAGTTCGACCTCGACATCGGCACCCAGGTGCCGCACGCGGCCCTGCGCGTGCACGTGATGGGGGAGCGCGCCGTCGCCGGGGCCACCTCGACGGCCGAGGAGACCGCCCGGATGGCCGAGCTGGCGGCACGCGCAGTCGTGGCCGGGGCCCTGGGTTTCTCGACCTCCCGGACGTTGAACCACAAGAGCGTCGACGGCGAGCTCACGCCGTCCTACGACGCCGGCCTCGACGAGTTGGTCGCCATCGCGTCGGCCGTGGGCGGGACCGGCCGAGGCGTGCTCCAGCTGGTGACCGACTTCCTCGACATCGACGTCGACGTGGACATCATGCGGTCCATGGTGCAGGCGTCGGGCCGGCCGTTGTCGGTGTCGCTGAACCAGGCCCACTTCGATCCGCAGGGCTACCGCACGGTGCTGCGCCGGATCGCCGAGGCCAACGCGGACGGCCTGCCGATCAAGGCGCAGGTGGCGGCGCGGGGAGTCGGTCTGATCATGGGGTTGGAGCTGACGCTGCACCCGTTCATGTACAACCCGGTGTGGCAGGCGCTGGCCTCGCGGCCGGTGGACGAGCAGGCCCGGCACCTGGCCAAGCCGGAGACCAAGGCGGCGGTGCTGGCCGCCATGACGCGGGAGAAGAGCACGGCGCTCATCGGCGGCCGCCTGATCGACAAGTTCCACCTGATGTACGAGATGAGCGATCCGCCGAACTACGAGCCCGACCCCAGCGAGTCGCTCGCCGCGCGCGCCGGCCGCGAGGGCCGCGAACCTGCCGAACTCGCCTACGACCTGCTGGTGGCCGACGGTGGCCACGGTCTGATCTACGTGATGACGGCGAACTTCTCCAACGGCGATCTGGAGCCGACCCGCGAGATGCTCGCCGATCCGTGGTCCGTCCCCGGCCTGTCCGACGGCGGCGCCCACGTGGGCTCGATCTGCGACGGAAGCTTCCCGACCACCCTCCTCCAGCACTGGGGGCGCGATCGCCCGACGGGCACATTCGATCTGGAGTTCCTGATCCAGCGTCAGTGCCGGGACACCGCCGTCGCCGTCGGGCTCGCCGACCGTGGGGTGCTGGCACCGGGATACCGGGCCGACCTCAACGTCATCGACCTGGACCGCCTGCGGCTGCGCCGTCCCGAGGTGCACCACGACCTGCCCGGCGGGGGACGCCGGCTCCTGCAGCGCGCCGAGGGCTACCGGCACACCGTCGTCCGGGGAGCGGAGACCTACCGGGACGGCGTGCCGACCGACGCACTCCCCGGCCGGCTGATCCGCGGACCCCAGCAGGCCCCGGCCTGAGCGGAGGTGTCACCGGCCCCGTTCCGGACGGGGCCGGTGAGTGGTCAGTGACGGCCGGGCACGCCCGCGGTGCTGGTGACCTCGATCCGCTGGCCCGTGACCATCTCGGCGTCGGCGGAGACGAGGAACGCCACGATGGCGGCGACGTCCTCGGGTCGGGTCACCCGGCCGAACGGGGTGGACGCATCGAGGTCGGCGGCGCCTGGCACGCCGGTCACCGCGTGGGCGAGCCGGTCGCCCATGTCGGTGACCGTCAACCCAGGGGCGACGATGTTGACCCGGACGCCGTTGTCCCCTTCTTCGAGTGCGAGCGTCCGGCCCAGCGCCTCCAGTGCCACCTTGGCCATCATGTAGGGCGCGCCGTTGGGCGTCGGCCGCGCGGCGGCGGTGCTGGACACGAGGACCACGTCGCTGCGGTCGTGCCGGCGCAGGTGCGGCAGCGCCAGGGACGCCAGGTGGTGCGCCCCCACGGCGTGCACGCCCAGCAGGCGGGCGGGCTCGTCGGGGTCGGTATCGGCCACCGACCGGCCACGACTGGCGATCCCCGCGTTGCACACCAGCACGTCGAGCCGGCCGAAGTCGGCGACGACGCGGTCGATCATCGCCGCGTCCTCCTCGTAGGAGGCGATGTCGGCGCGGTAGGCGAGGGCACGGACGCCGCGAGCCTCAGCTGTGGCGGCGACGCCGTCGGCCGCCTCCTCCTGGCGGCGGTAGTTGATCGCGACGTCGAAGCCGTCCGCGGCCAGCCGCAGCGCGATGGCTGCACCGATTCCCCGGCTGCCCCCGGTCACGAGCGCCACGCGCCGGGCAGTGTCCGCGCTGATCGTCATCCTCGACCCCATCTCGACTCGGACCGGCAGTCGCCGGCCCGGCGGACCCTACGAGACGTCCCAGGAGACCCGTATGACCCCGAACGAGCCGGCCGCCGCCGGACAGCCGCGTGAGCAGCGGCGCAGCCGGGCCATCGCCATGTCCGCCGGGGAACTCGACACGTTCCTGGGTGGCGAGCACACCTGCCGGGTCGCGACGGTCAGCGCCACCGGGGAGCCGCACGTGGCGCCGCTGTGGTTCGTGTGGGTGGACGGCGCGCTCTGGCTGAACTCCATCGTGCGCAGCCAGCGTTGGACCGATCTCGGCCGGGACCCCCGGATCGCCGTGGTCGTGGACGCGGGCACCGACTACCGCGAGCTGCGCGGGGTGGAGATCAAGGGCCGGGCCGAGGCGGTCGGTGACGTTCCGCGGAGCGCCGAGCCCGACCCCTTGCTGACCGACGTCGAGACTGCCTACGCCCGCAAGTACTCGGGCACGGATGCCTTCACTCCGGACGGTCGTCACGGCTGGTTGCGAATCCGGCCGGAGAAGGTGACCAGCTGGGACTTCCGGAAGAACGCCGCCCTGCGTCGGCCATGACCGGAGCACCGTGGCCGAGCGAGGAGACGCCGTGCCCGAACCGCTGATCGTCGAGGACGACGGACCCGTCCGGATGCTGACGCTCAACCGCCCTGAGGCGCGCAACGCGCTCAGCGGGGACCTCGTCCGCGCCCTCTACGCGGCGCTGGTCGAGGTCGACGCCGACGAGTCGGTGCGGGCCGTCGTCCTGACCGGGAGCGATCCGGCCTTCTGCGCCGGCGTGGACCTCAAGGAGGCGGCGCGCGACGGCGAGGCGTACTTCGCGCACTACCTGGAGACCGACTGCATCGGTCAGGTGGCGCAGGTGGTCACACCGGTCGTGGGCGCCATCAACGGCGCGACCTTCACCGGTGGCCTCGAGATCGCGCTGGGCTGTGACTTCCTGGTGGCCTCCGACCGGGCGGTGTTCGCGGACACGCATGCCCGCGTCGGGGTGCCGCCCGGGGGCGGGATGACCGCTCGGCTTCCCAGGATCGTCGGTGCGGCCAACGCCCGGCGCATGTCCCTGACCGGCGAGGTGGTGGACGCCGAGCGGGCCCTGTGCATGGGGCTGGTCACCGAGGTGGTGCCGCACGAGCAGCTGCTGGACCGCACGCTCGGGCTCGCTCGGAGCATCGCCGCCATCGACCCGGCGCCGGTGCGGGCCGTGAAGCAGATGTACGTGGACGGGGCGACGGGGACGCTCGCGGCGCTCGGGATCGAGAAGTCGATCGCCGCCGCCACACGGACCGGGTACGAAGGGCTGGAGGAGCGGCGGCGCGAGGTGCTGGAACACAACCGCGGCCAGCTCCAGGAGTGACGGGCCGGCGGCGCTCGCGGCCCGACGGGGAAGTCAGCTACCGGTGGGCGGAGCTCCGACGGACCGGAGCAGCGGGAGCAGTGCGGCGACGTCCTCCAGCGAGCGGAGGGTGTCGTTGAGGTGCGTGCACGTCGAGACGCCGCCGAAGGTTGCGCGGATGTGCCGACGGACCCCGGCCACCGGCCGGCCGGCCAGCCGAGTGGCGCTGGCGACGGCGGCGGGGCACTCGACCCAGGGGAGGACGCGGGGGTTGGCGGTGCAGCTCAGCACGGTCGCGGTCTCCGGCTCGATGTGCACCTCGACGGTGTACTCGTGGACGATGATCTCGAGCCCGTCGGGCCGCACGTGCGAGTCGCGGAAGAGGACGTCGACCACGGTGGGGCTGCCCGGGCGGATGTCCATCCGTCTGGACCGGCGCATGCCGTCCGGAGGCAGCCGGTCCATGGCGTGCCACCCCAGGGGATCGTCCGGGTCGAGAAGGGCCGGCGCCGCGGGACCGGTCACCAGCGGTGCGGCGCCCTCCCGGTCGACGCCGTTCATGACCGTCCCGCCGTCGGCGAAGCCGGCGCACTGGTCGCGGCCGTGGCTCATGCGCCCGGTGGTGACCGGCAGCCGCCGCTGGGCGGGCGAGCCGGAGACGAAGGCGTGCCCGGACACCAGGGTCGCTACGGGGAAATCGTCCAGCAGCAGGTTGAGCAGGCTGTGGTCCTCGGGGAGGCGGGGATCGGCTTCGAGCACCGCTGACCGGAAGCCGCCGGAGACACTCCGGCCCAGCAGGGAGGACAGGGCGGGCCGGTGCGGCACGGTGGTGACCGCGCGCAGCCGCCGGCCCTCGACGAAGTCGACGACGGCGTAGGTGCTGCTCTCGCCGAGCACGCGGGCGGAACCGTCGACGGCGGTGTGGAGGTCGCGCGCCCGCCCGCGCAGCACCAGCGGCCCGGAGAGGCCCTCGGGCCGCAGCATGTCGGTGGTCGCGGTACGGCGCAGCGAACCTGGCGTGCGGGCGGGAGTACCGCTCGTGGGCTCGTGGGGGCCGTGGCGAGGATGCAGCGGACCGAGGTCGATCGTCATGTCACCGCCAGACGGGTCGAATGAGAATACTCTTCCCAGTTACAGCGGCTGGGTGGGCCGTGTCAAGGCCCTGGGGAGGTGCATCTGCGCCCGGCAGCCCGCGGCCTCAGCCGGCCGACGCCCGGGAGACCCGGACCAGGCCTTCCTGGACCACGCTCGCGACGAGCGCGCCGCGCCGGTCGAAGAAGCTGCCCCGGCACAGCGCCCGGGAACTGCCCGACCAGGTGCTCTCCTGGTCGTAGTAGCCACACGGCGTGGTCGAGGATGTGCTGGAGTCCGGTCGCTACGCGCGCATCGTGCCAGGCGCGGGCGTGGTGCACGGCGGCCGCTGCGGAATCCTCATCCTCAATCGTTGCTAGCATGCCGGGCGTGCAGCCGCAGACGGGACCCCTCACTGGCATTCGCGTCGTCGAGCTGAGTGGGCTGGGTCCGGCGCCGTACGCCTGCATGCTGCTGGCCGAGCTGGGGGCGGACGTCGTCCGCGTCGACCGTCCCGGCGGTGGTGCGCAGCTGGTGGCGCCGGCCGAGGACGTGCTCAACCGCAGCCGCCCGTCGGTTGCCGTGGACCTCAAGAACCCGGCCGGTCGCGAGGCGGTCCTCCGGCTGATCGACGGCGCCGACGTCCTCGTCGACCCGCTGCGCCCCGGGGTCGCCGAGCGGCTCGGCCTCGGGCCCGACGAGTGCCTGGCGCGCAACCCGCGCCTGGTCTACGCCCGCATGACCGGCTGGGGGCAGGACGGGCCCCTGGCCGAGCGGGCCGGGCACGACATCAACTATCTGGGTCTCACCGGTGCCCTGCACGCGATCGGCACCGCGGACAAGCCCGTGCCCCCGCTGAACATCGGGGCCGACTTCGGGGGCGGGTCCATGTTCCTCATCGTCGGCGTCCTGGCCGCCCTGCTGGAGCGGGCGTCCAGCGGCCAGGGGCAGGTCGTGGACGTCGCGATGGTCGACGGCGCCAGCTCGCTGATCACGATGATCTACGGGATGCTCGGCGCCGGCACCTGGCAGGACGAGCGTGCGGCAAACCTGCTCGACGGCGGTGCGCCCTTCTACGACACCTATTCCTGTGCCGACGGCCGCTACGTGGCCGTCGGCGCCCTCGAGCCGCAGTTCTACGCCCAGTTGCTTGCCGGTCTGGGGCTCACCGGGAAGCTCTCCGGCGGGCAGCACGACCGTGCCTGCTGGCCGGAGCACCGCCGGCTGATCGCCGAGGCCCTGGTCGCCCGCACCCGGGACGAGTGGGCGGCCGTGTTCGCCGACACCGACGCGTGCCTCACCCCGGTCCTGTCGCTGACGGAGGCCCCCGAGCACCCGCACATGGCAGCCCGACGGGTCCACGTGGGGGAGGAGGGGCGGCCGCAGCCCGGGCCCGCGCCCCGGTTCTCCCGCACCCCGGGTGCTGTGCGTGGTGCACCGCGGCTGCCCGGCGAGGACACCCGGGCCGCGCTGGCGGCCTGGGGCTTCCCGGCCGCCGACATCGAGGCGCTGCTCGCCGACGGGGCCGTCGTCCAGGCAGGGCCCGATGCGCACTGATCCTGCCGCCGGCCGCCGGGCCGGTGGTGCACCACTACTCCGAGGAGATCCCGTGGCGGACGAGGTACTGGTCGAGCGGCGCAACGGCGTCCAGATCATCACGATCAACCGGCCGGAGGCGAAGAACGCGCTCAACCAAGCTGTCGGTGAGGGGATCGCGGCCGCTGTCGACGAGCTGGACGCCTCCGGCGACCTGCGCGTCGGCGTGCTCACCGGAGCCGGCGGGGTGTTCTCGGCCGGCATGGATCTCAAGGGGTTCCTTCGTGGTGAGAGCCCCGCGATCGAGGGGCGCGGGCTGTGCGGGATCACCCAGACGCCGCCGCGCAAGCCGCTGATCGGCGCCGTCGAGGGCTGGGCCCTGGCCGGCGGTTTCGAGCTGCTGCTCGCCTGCGACCTGGTCGTCGCCGCGGAGACGGCCCGGTTCGGCGTTCCGGAGGTGAAGCGCTCCCTCGTCGCGGGAGGTGGTGCGGCGATGCTGCTGCCGGGTCGCGTTCCCTTCGCCCTGGCGCTGGAGCTGTTGCTCACCGGTGATCCGCTGGAGGCGCCGCGCGCGGCGCAGATCGGCCTGGTCAACCGGCTCACCGGTGAGGGCGAGGCGCTGGCCGGTGCGCTCGAGCTGGCGGCGACGATCGCCGAGAACGGGCCGCTGGCCGTCGCGGCGACCAAGGCCATCGCCCGGGCGAGCATCGACTGGACCTTCGAGGAGGGCTGGGAGCGGCAGAGCGAGATCATGTCGCCGGTCTTCGGCAGCGAGGACGCGCGCGAGGGTGCGACGGCCTTCGCCGAGAAGCGCACGCCGGTCTGGAAGGGTCGCTGACGCCGCGATGCTCGTCGTCGAACAGCGCGGTCCGGTCCGCTGGTTACGGCTGGACCGGCCGGAAAGGCGCAACGCGCTGACCGTCGAGCTCGTCTCCCGGCTCGGGGACGCCGTGCTCGACGCGGGGAGCGACCCGGAGGTACGGGCCATCGCGCTCACGGGCTCGCCGCCGGCGTTCTGCGCCGGCGGCGACCTGGCCGACCTGGGCAGGGTCGCCGAGCGCGGTGCTCTCGCCGTGTCCGACATGGTCTACGGGCGGTTCCACCGGCTGGTTCGCGCCCTCGCGGACGTCCCGGTGCCGGTCGTGGCGGCGGTCGGCGGGCCGGCACTGGGCGCGGGCCTCGACCTCGCGTTGTCATGCGATCTGCGCATCGCCACGTCGGAGGCGGTCTTCGCTTCGTCCTGGATCTCCGTCGGGCTGGTGCCCGGGATGGGAGGGGCCCACCTGCTCTCCCGTGCGGTGGGCAGCACCCGCGCCGCCGAGATGGTGCTGATGGGCGGACAGGTCGACGCCGCCCGGGCACTGGACTGGGGGCTGGTCAACGAGGTGGTCGAGGGGACCGAGGCGCTCGAGGCCCGGGTCGACGAGGTCGGCAGGCACCTGGCGACCCTGTCGGCGCCGGCGGTCGAGCGCAGCAAGGCCTCGTTGCGGCGCGTGCTCGCTGACGGGTTCGCCGCCGAGCTCTCGATCATGGGGGCCACGCAGGGGGCGCTCCTCACGAGCGAGGCGTTCCGGGCGGCGACCGAGCGTTTCCGCCGCTGACTGCCCGCGTTCCGGTCGGAAGCCGGGAACACGTGGCCGGCACCTCTCGTCGCCCCTCTTATGAGTGCACTGAATCTGTGCTTGACTGGAACGGTGACGACGCTTGACGTAGAGACGACGGTCCGCGCCCGGCTGGCGCAGCTGCTCCGCGAGGCGCCGGCCGATGCCGAGCTGATCGAGTTCGAGAAGTCCTGGTGGACCTACGGTCAGGTCCAGCGCATCGCTGCCTCGGTCGAGGCCGCGCTCACGGGGGCCGGCATCGGTGCCGGAGGCCGGGTGGGCGTCGTGGTGGAGAGCCGTCCCGAGCTGGTGGCGGCGATCCTGGCGATCCTGAGCACCGACCGGTGCCTGGTGACGATGAGCCCGCTGATGCCGCCCGACCGGCTCGCGGCGGACATCACCCGCAGCGAGGTGCCGGTGTTCATCGCTTCCCCCTCGGTGCTCGACCGGCCCGGGATCCTGGACGCCGCCGGCGCCGCCGGGCTGGTGCTGCGCCTGGACGCCGACGGGAACGTCGGCCCGGTCGCCGGCGCCGTGCCGGAGGCGCCGCGGACGAGCCCCGGCGTGGGCGTGGAGATGCTGACCTCGGGCACCACCGGTCCGCCCAAGCGCGTGCTGCTCACCGACCGTCAGCTCGACGCCGGTATGCGCTCCGGCGGCATGAAGATCCCCAAGGGCAGGCTGCTGGGCAGCGGCGTCGGTCTCGTGGCCACCCCGCTGGTGCACATCGGCGGGCTGTGGGGGGCGCTGGCCGGCGTCTACACCGGCCGCCGCATGGTGCTCATGGACCGGTTCCGGCTCGACGACTGGGTGGACGCGGTCGAGCGGCACCGCCCCAAGGCTGCGGGCCTGGTGCCCGCGGCCATGCGCACGGTCTTGGACGCCGATGTGCCGAAGGAGCGCCTGGCCAGTCTCGTCGCCGTCACGAGCGGGACGGCGCCCTGCCCGCCGGACCTGGCGGACGCCTTCCAGCGCCGCTACGGGGCGCGCGTGCTGACCACCTACGGCGCCACCGAGTTCGCCGGCGCCGTCGCCGGTTGGACCCTTCCGCTGAACCTGGAGTGGTGGGACCGGAAGATGGGCGCCGCCGGCCGGGCGTTCCCCGGCGCCGAGCTGCGGGTGGTCTCGCCGGAGGGTGACGCGCTGCCCGCCGGCACGGTGGGCTTCCTGGAGATCCGCACGGCGCAGTCCCCGGAAGGCGGCGACAACTGGTTGCGCACCAGCGACCTCGCAGAGATCGACGAGGACGGCTTCCTCTGGATCCGCGGGCGCGCCGACGACGCGATCATCCGGGGTGGGTTCAAGGTCCAGCCCGACACCGTCAAAAAGGCGCTCGAGCGGCATCCTGCCGTCCTGGAGGCGGCCGTCGCCGGTCGCCCGGACGAACGGCTCGGCCAGGTGCCCGTCGCCGCCGTCGAGCTGCGGTCGGGTGCCGAGGCCCCCACCCCCGCAGAACTCGTCGCGCTGTGCCGTGAAGTGCTGACCCCCTACGAGGTCCCCGCCGAGGTGCTCGTCGTCGGCGAGCTGCCCCGCGGCCCATCGATGAAGGTCAGCCGGCCCGACCTGCTCGCGCTGTTCGACGGTCCGGCCGCCTAGCCGGCCGACAACCCGCTCCGGCTGTCGAATGAGGCGGCCGGGCCGGGGCACCTCCCTCCCCGGCCGGGGGAGAGCGGTCGATCAGTTGGCTCTTATCATTCGCTGTGCTCATAGACTGGGTCGATCCACGATCGTCCTAGGAGACACATTGACGCAGGGTGCGACCACGAGCATCGGACACGTGGTCCGGGCGCCGAAGACCGCGGAACTCATCGCCGGGCACATCCGGCGGGAGATCGTCCGTGGCGACTTGCGCGAGGGTGACACGCTCGCTCCCGAGCTGACGCTCATGGAGCAGTTCGGGGTGTCCCGGCCGACGCTGCGGGAGGCCTTCCGCATCCTGGAGACCGAATCCCTCATCACGGTGCGACGCGGCGCGCGGGGCGGGGCCCAGGTGACCGCGCCCCATCTGTCGGTGGCCGCGCGTTACGTCGGTCTGCTCCTGCAGGTGCAGGGCGTGACGATCACCGACGTGTACGAGGCCCGGACGGAGCTCGAGCCCGTGTGCGCGCGGCTGCTCGCCGAGCGGCGGACCGAGCAGGACGTCGCTGACCTGCGCGCCTCCGTCGCGGACCTGGACGACCTGGTGAAGAACGGCGGCAGCCCTCTGCCGAAGCCGGAGGCCTGGGCAGAGCTGTCCAGACGCTTCCACGAACTGATCATGGAGCGGTCGGGCAACAGGACCATGGCGGTGCAGGGTGGCGTGCTCGACGACATCATCGCGACCCACTTCAGGATCGCCGTGGCCCGCGGGGCCGGTAATCCCGACAGCCTCCGGACGTTCCGCCGTACGGTGCGCAGCTATACCAAGCTCGTCGACCTGGTGGAGGCGAAGCACGGCCCCGGGGCCGAGGCACACTGGCGTGAGCACATGGAGGTCGCCGGCCGCATACTGCTGCGCGACGGCATGAAGACCAAACCGGTCGTCGACCTCTTCACCTGAGGCGTGGAGCCGGCGGGCCGCCGCCCGCATAAACAGGCCGTTCAATTTCAGGAATCAGCTAACCTATTGCGCGATTCTTCGCTAGGATGCGACTGAAGGGGCGGGTTGAGGCTACGGAATGTCTCCCCGCTCGATGCGAAGGAGACGAATCCGTGACCACCACAGAACCGGCCGCACCGGCCACACCGCAGTTCGGCGTCCTCACCGACGAGGCCTTCGAACGCTCCCGCCAGCGGCTGGGGGTCCCGCAGCCGCAGCGCAACGCCCCCCACAACTACGAGGTCACGTGGGACGGTGCCCGGCACTTCGCCTTCGGGTACGGCGACGACAACCCCCTCTATTGCGACCCGGAGTACGCGGCGACGACCCGCTGGAGAAAGCTCGTCGCGCCGCCCACGTTCATGTACTCGATGGGTGAGGACGCTGCGCCCGCGCCCGACGCTGAGACGAAGGCGCTGCTCAAGGGGGATCCCTTCGCCGGCCTGGGTTCCTACCAGGCTGTGATGGAGTTCGAGTGGTGGCAGCCGCTGCAGCTCGGCGACCGCTGCCGCGTCCTGGCCGCCCAGGTGGGGGTGCAGTCCAAGACCAGCAACTTCGGTGGCCGGACGGCACACGTCACGAACGACTACCTCTACACCAACGGCGAGGGCGAGATTCACGCCGTCCGGCGAGGGACGTGGATCAACGCCGAGCGCCACACCTCGAGGAAGCGGGCCAAGGAGAAGCTGGAGATCCAGCCGTACACCCCCGAGCAGCTGGCCGAGATCGACGCCGCCTACGCCGCCGAGAGCCGCCGCGGCGCCGAGCCCCGGTACTGGGAGGACGTGCAGATCGGCGAGGAGATCCAGCCGCGCGTCAAGGGGCCGCTCACCACGACCGACGTCGTCGTCTGGCACCTGGGCTGGGGCATGCAGCTGACCCCGCCCGGCGCGTTCAAGATCCAGTACAACGTGCGCCGCAAGGCGCCCGGGCTCTACCCGCCCAACGGGCTCAACATCCCGGACACCGTGCAGCGGCTGCACTGGGACCCGATCCGGGCGCAGGAGCTGGGCCTGCCCACGTCCTACGACTACGGCGGCATGCGCGAGACGTGGCTGTGCCACGCACTGACCGACTGGATCGGCGACGACGGCTGGCTGTGGAAGTTGCGCTGCGAGCACCGCAAGTTCAACTACACCGGTGACACCACCTGGGTGCGCGGCTCGGTCGTGGACAAGCAGCAGGTGGACGGTCGCAACGAGGTCCACATCGAGCTGCGGTGCGAGAACCAGCGCGGTGAGGTGACCACACCGGCCACCGCCGTCGTGCTGCTGCCCAGCCGCGATGCGGCGGTCGAGCTGCCGCAGCCCCCGGCGCCGGACCTCGACGGCATGCTGCGATCGGAGCTGGAGCGGTTCAAGGTCGGCTGAGCCATGGCCCGGCGCGGGAGATCGCCCGCGCCGGGTGGGCCGACCATTCCGCAGGAGGAGTTCCCGTGGCCCGGATGCCCGTGGAGCACGGCAAGGTGCGTGAGTACGCGCGCGCGACCGAGGCCGCCTGGCCGGGCTACCTGGACGATCCGCACGCGCCCATCCCGCCGACGTTCCTGGCGACCGTCGTCTACTGGGAGTCGCTGTCGAGCGTGTTCGGCCTCCCGGAGGCGCGGACCGCCTTCGCCGAGCACGGCATCGAGGCAGATCCGACGCGCCTGCTCGCGCTGGAGCAGGAGTACCTGTTCCCCGGGCCCCCGCCCCGCGCCGGTGACGTCCTCGAGACCTCGCTGCGGTTCGACGGTGCGAGCGCCCGCGAGGGGCGCCGCGGAGGCGGGATGGTGATCGTCCGTTTCGCGGTCGAATTCCGCTCGGCGGGGGAGCTGCGGGCGGAGTGCCGCTACACCTCCGCGCATCTCGGCGCAGCGGCGCAGCCGGCCACCGGTACCCGGGTCCCCACCACTGATGTCCCCACCGCCGGCGTACAGGCCGCCGGCGTCCGGTCCGAGCAGCGGGTGGCACCGGCCCAGGACCGGTACCAGCTGGGCGCCCAGTTGCCGGCGCGGACTTTCGGTCCGGTGACCATGACCGATGTCGTCCGGTACCAGGGCGCCAGCGGGGACATGAACCGGATGCACCACGACGACGAGCTGGCCCGGCGGCCGGCTATCCCGCCGCGTTCGGTGTCGGGATGCTCGGCGCCGGATTCCTCGCGACGACGTGTTGCGAGCACTACGGACTCGACACGGTCCGCCGCATGCGGACCCGCTTCCGGGGGCTCGTCTGGCGCGGGGACACCCTGACGACGACGGTCACGGTGACCGGCCTGCGCGTGGAGGCCGGGGAGGAGCGGGTGGAGCTGGAGCTCAGCCTTCGCTCGGACGACGGTGCCGTGGTGACCGAGGGCAGCGCCGAGTTCGCCCTGCCCGGCTGATCTCGGCCTGACGGCAGAGGTTCGGCGGGCGGCCGGTCAACGCACCGTCCGGAGCGCTCCGAGCATCTGCTGGAAGTGGTCGAGTCGCCAGCCGTCCTGGTCCTCGCCCCAGCCGACCTTGCCGTCGTACTCCCACCGCATGAGCGAGTTGGCCCCGCTGCCGTGCTCGGTCATGCGGCTGACGGCGAAGCCCTCGGCCTCCATCGAGCGCCCGGTGCGGTCCACCAGCTCGACCTGCATGTGCGCGCTCCAGCCCGTCAGCGGGTCGCGGAAGTTCCGCATCCGGCTGCGGGTGACGTCCAGGCGCTGGAACTGCCCGTCCTTGAGCAGCCAGCCGACGTTCATCGGCGACCAGCCGGCGGCGTCGCCGTCCTGCGGGCGGACGAAGCCGAGGAACCCGGTGCGGTCGTCGGTGTGGCCGAAGATGTACTGGATGCGGCCGCGCCCGCGCTGCCGCTCGATCTGCCGCCAGAGCGGCCCGCCGGGGTCGGCGACGCGGTAGGTGCGTTCGGTCCCGCCGCCGGCGACGGCGGCGCTGTGGTGGGCCCCGCGGGGCCCCCACGTGCGGTCCCGGACCGAGTAGCAGTCGATCGGGATGCGCTCTCCGTGCAGCACGAGCTCGCCGGTGATGTGGCCGAGCTGGTCCAGGTGCGGGTTGTGCATGGCCGGCGCCTGGCCGGGGGTGAAGCGGTGCGGTGGGTGCACGCTGCGGTGCTCGAACCCGATCGCGAACCCGGCGTCGGGGTCGCTGTACCCGATCTCGTAGTTCATGAGGGGGTCGATCATCCGCACGGAGAACCCGCCGGCGGGGAAGGTGAGGTCCCGCAGGTCGGGGTCCGGCTGCATCGGCACGCTGAGCGCGTTGCGGAAGTACGCCAGGCGCCCCTGGTCCGCGCCCCGGTCGTCCCAGGCGAAGACCTTCCAGGTGACCTCGCCGCGGTTGGCGTGGTAGCCGGCGTGCAGCCAGCCGCCGATACGGCGCTCGGGAACGTTGAAGGACCACCACGTGGTCTCGAACCAGAAGGGGTCGTCCAGAGGCCTGTGGTACGTGTCGTCCTCGGGCACGAACGGCGCGTCCTCGGTGATCGCTCGGGCAGTCATCGGCGGTGCCTTTCTCTCGTCCGGCGACCCTGAATGAATCGTCTCTATCAATGAGACAGACGGCGCCGGTTGACCCGAGGGGTCCGGGTCGGGTAATCAGGATCCTGAACAGTAGTGCGCGGCGGCCGCCGCTCGTGTCGTCCGTCGATCCCCTGGAGTGCGCGCATGGAGTACCGGACCCTCGGCCGTTCCGGTGTCCGGCTCTCCGCCCTGACGCTTGGCGCGATGTCCTTCGGCAGCATGGGCAATCCCGATCAGGACGACTGCGTCCGCATCATCCACCGCGCGCTCGACGCCGGGATCAACACCATCGACACCGCCGACGTCTACTCGCAGGGCGAGTCGGAGCGGATCGTCGGTGCCGCGCTCGCGGGCCGGCGGGACGACGTCGTCCTGGCCACGAAGTCGTTCAACCCGATGGGTCGGGACCCCAACCGACGTGGCTCGTCCCGCCGCTGGATCGTCCGGGCGTGCGAGGAGAGCCTCCGGCGCCTGGGGGTCGACCACATAGACCTCTACCAGCTGCACCGGCCCGACGAGAACACCGACGTCGACGAGACGCTCGACGCG
Organism: Actinomycetales bacterium; assembly: GCA_035264765.1. Lineage (GTDB taxonomy): Bacteria > Actinomycetota > Actinomycetes > Actinomycetales > Angustibacteraceae > DATFPQ01. Next base: position 30,493 of record DATFPQ010000005.1, read on the forward strand.
CTGTCCGAGCTTGTCCGCTCCGGGAAGGTCCGGATGGTCGGCAGCTCGACCTTCCCGGCCGAGGCCATCGTCGAGGCGCAGTGGGCGTCGGAGAAGCGTGGGCACGTGCGGCTGCGGTCGGAGCAGCCGCCGTACTCGGTCTTCGTCCGCGGCATCGAGCGGGACGTGCTGCCCACCTGCCAGCGCTACGGGATGGGCGCGATCGTGTGGAGCCCGCTCAACGGTGGCTGGCTGACCGGGAAGTACCGCAGCGACGCCCCGCTGCCCGAGCACTCCCGGTTCGCCCGCCTCGGGGGCGGCTCGCGGCTCTTCGAGTCCCCCCGGGCGCAGCGCAAGCTCGGCCTGTTGCCGGCGCTGGAGGCCGTGGCCCGCGACAGCGGCACCGACCTGATCACGCTCTCGCTCGCGTTCGCGCTCGCCCATCCGGCGGTCACCTCGGCGATCATCGGCCCCCGGACGATGGATCAGCTGGAGAGCCAGCTGGCCGCCGGGGACGTCCGGCTGGACGGCGAGGCGCTCGACCGCATCGACGGGATCGTGGCCCCTGGGGAGACCATCGCCCGTTCCGACATCTCCTACGAACCACAGGCGCTGCGCCACACCGGCCTGCGCCGCATCGCCCCAGGAGGCAACCGATGAGCCTGCGCTTCACGATCGAGCACCCGCTGGGTGGTCATGACTGCGCCCCTGAGCTGTACCAGCAGGAGGGGATGGCCGCCTTCGCCCGGGCGGCCGAGGAGGCCGGCTTCGACGCCATCGCGTTCACCGAGCACCCCGCGCCGTCGCTGAAGTGGCTCCAGTCCGGCGGCCACGAGAGCATGGACCCGCTGGCTGCGCTCGCCTTCGTCGCGGCGGTCACCACGAAGATCCGGCTGATGACCTACCTGCTCGTGCTGCCGTACCGCAATCCACTGCTGGTCGCCAAGACGATCGCAACGGTGGACCTACTGTCCACGGGCCGGGTCACGGTCGGCGCCGGTGGCGGCTACCTCCGCTCGGAGTTCGGCACGCTCGGCGTCGACTACGAGGAGCGGGGTGCGCTGTTCGACGAGGCGCTCGACGTCCTGCGTGCGCTGTGGACCCAGGAAAGCCTCAGCACCGAGGGTCGGCACTTCACCGCGCGCAACGCGGTGAGCGTCCCGGCGCCGGTGCAGCTGCCGCACCCGCCCATCTGGATCGGTGGTACCGGAAAGGCGGCCCGCCGCCGCGTGGCACGTGCCGGCGACGGCTGGATGCCGCTGCTGCTCACCGAGGAGGTGGCCCAGACGACCGGCATGCAGGCTATGACGACCCCGGCCGACCTCGCCGCCGCGGTGGAGGACCTGCACGCGCTCCTGGCCGAGGCGGGCCGGGAGCCGTCCTCGGTCGCCGTCCAGCTGCAGTCGCAGCAGAGCAGTTTCCTCGTGGACCGCACGATCTCGTGGGACGAGCACCACGACTTCCTCGGGCAGATCGCCGCGGCTGGCGCCACCGACGCGGTCGTACGGGTCCCGGCGGGCAGCGTGTCCGAAGCCGTCGATGCGTTGCACGAGTACGGCCGGGACGGCATCGCGGCGTCCCGCCGATGACGGTGGCGGAGGCCGGGCCGACCCTGGAGGAGGTGTTCGACCTCGAGGAGGTCGACCGCGACCTCTACCGGTCCAACCTGGTGTATCCGGACCAGCACGCGCTGTACGGCGGGCAGGTCGTGGCCCAGGCGCTGCTCGCCGCGGGACGGACGGTCGAGCCGGGCCGGCCGCCGCACTCGCTGCACGCCTACTTCCTCCGGGCCGGCGACGCCTCGCGGCCGACCGTCTTCCGCGTGGAGCGGGACCGGGACGGCGGGTCGTTCTCCGCCCGACGGGTGGTCGCCGTGCAGGACGCGGAAGTCATCTGCAGCGTGTCGTGCTCCTTCAGCAGGCCGTCCGCCGGTCTCGACCGGACGGTGACCGCGCCTCCGCAGGCGGAAGACCCCGAGGCGCTGCCCGAGTGGACGCTGCCGCGGCTGTTCGGCCTGAGCAGCCGGCTCCCGCAGCAGCCCTACCCGGACGCCAGCTGGCCCACCCGGTTGTGGGCGAAGACGTCGGCTCCGCTGCCGGACGACCCGCTGCTGCACGCCAGCGTGCTGACGTGGTTCTCCGACATCGCCAGCGGGACGTCGGCGTTCGAGGGCTCGGGGGAGCGGACGGCCACCAGCCTCGACCACGCCGTCTGGTTCCACCGGCCGCTGCGGATGGACGAGTGGGTGCTCATGGACCTCGTGCCGCAGACGATGGCCGAGGGGCGGGGTTGGTACACCGGGACGGTGCACGACGCCGCCGGCCGGCTCGGTGCCTCGTTGACGCAGGAGATCCTGTCCCGGCCACGGCGTCGCTGACCGGGATCGTCGGCGCGACCGGACGAGGAGGGCCATGAGCAGCGACACCGAGCCGGGCGCCGGGAGCGACCCCGCGTCCGCCCGGCCCGCCTCGACCGCTGCGGCCTCCACAGCGGGCCGGCCCGCAGCCCGGTCCGCTCCGGCCGCACCCCTGACCGCCTTCGGCATGCTGCGGATCAGCGGCTTCCTGGTGCTCTACGTCAACGCCGCGGTCGTCTTCCTCGGGGTCATGGCCCAGACGATCGCCCGCGGATGGCTGGCCTTCGAGCTCACCGGCTCCAACGCCGCGCTCGGTGGCGTGCTGCTCGCGTTCGGCGTGGCCATGCTCGTCGCCACCCCGTGGGGCGGGGTGGCCGCCGACCGGCTGCCCAAACGGCTGGTCCTGCAGGTCTCGGTCCTGCTGCTGGCGCTGTCCAGTGCCTGGATCGGCCTCGCCGTCGCCTTCGGCGTGATCGAGTACTGGATGCTGCTCGGGGCAGCGATCGTGCAAGCGATCGGGTTCGCGCTGTTCAACCCGGCACGGATGGCCTTCCTCGCCGAGCTGCTGCCGTCGGGCTCGGTACCCCGGGGGATCTCCCTGCTCCTGGTGAACGCCGAGATCAACCGGGTGGTCGGGCCGGCCCTCGCCGGTGCGGTCATCGGCGCCTACGCGTTCGGCGTCCAAGCGGTGTTCCTGGCCAGCGCGGGTCTGGCGGCGATCGGGCTGCTCGTCAGCGGAGCGCTTCCCCCTGGGCGGCGCAGCGGGGACCGACCGACGCGCTCACCGCTGGCCGAACTGGCCGACGGGGTCCACTACGTGCGCCGCCATCCCCGGGTCGGTCCGCTCCTGTTGTGCGGCATCGGCGTCACCATGGCCGGCCTGCCCTATCTGGCGTTCCTGCCGACCGTGGCCAGTGACCTCTTCGACCGGGGCTCCGCGGGCTACGGGATCCTGTCGGCGGCCTCGGCCGGCGGCGCCGTGATCGCCGGGTCGCTGCTGGGCCGCCGCGTGTTCCAGGCGCACGAGTCGCGGGTCCTGCTGTGGTCGGGCGTCCTGTTCGGCCTGTCGGTCGCGCTGCTGGCGCTGGCGCCGACCTTCTGGGTCGCGGTGGGCGTCCTCGTCGTCGTGGGCGGGGCCATGCTCGCCTTCCAGACGAGCAACCAGTCGCTGCTGATCGGCCTGTCGGACATGGAGTACCACGGCCGCGTGCAGGGGCTGATCATGCTCAGCTTCGGGGCCTTCGGCATCGCCGCGCTGCCGCTGGGTGCCCTGGCCGACGTCGTCGGCCTCCGGTGGACGTTCGCCGGGATGGGGTTCGCCGTCCTCGTCGTGATGGCGCTGTTCGCCCTGGGCAGCCGCCGCCGGCTGGCTGCCGACGAGCGGTTGCGTGACCTCGGCTGAGGGGCTCGGGCAGCGCAGTCAGCGGCGCCAGTCGACGCCGGGGAGCGTGGCCGACCAGGACTCGACGATCCGGCCACCGGCCAGCCGGTGCACGACCAGCCAGGTGAGCACCGAGCGTGCACCGGTGTCCAGGTTGATGCCCGCGGTGGTCGCTCGGGTCCACACGCGGTCGCCGGTCTCCACCTGGTCGTCGATGGTCGTCTCGGGGTCGTGCAGGAGGCGCCAGGCCTCGGCGATCTCGCGCTTGAGGTCCTTGTGCGAGAGCGACCGCGTGCCCGCCGACGAGTGCCGGATGTAGGGCTCGCCGATCAGCTCGTCGACGACCGACAGGTCGTGCCCGCTCCAGAGCCCCTCCCAGTAGCGGCCCACGATCGCGGTCAGCGTTGTCTGCTCCACGACGCCGGATCCTAGGGGCGAGGGGGTCCACGCGGACCCAAGGTCGAGGGTAGCCACCAGTTCGGTCTTGCGGACCTTGTTGGTGGGGGTCCGGGGCAGTTCGTGGAGGACGACGACGTACCCGGGCAGCGCGTACTTGGGCAGCAGGTCCTGCAGTCGCTGCCAGAGGGCGGCCGGGTCGAATCCCTCGGCTGCCGGGACGAGCGCCAGTGCGACGGCCTGGCCGGCCACGGGGTCGGGGACGCCGATCACCGCGCACTCCGCGACCGCCGGGTCGGCGGTCACGACGGCCTCGATCGCCGCCGAGGAGATGTTCTCGCCGTGCCGGCGGATGGTGTCCTTCATGCGGTCGATGAACTCGAACAGGCCGTTCGGGTGGCGGACCATGGCGTCGCCGGTGCGATACCAGCCGCCGGCCGTGGCAGCGGCCGTGGCCTCCGGCTGGTTGAGGTACTCGAGCAGCATCAGCGGCCGGGCCGGCGGACGCACCCACAGCTCGCCCACGGAGCCGTCCGGCAGGTCCACCCCGTCCTGGCCCACGATCCGCAGCTCGTAGCCGGGGCGGGGGCTGCCGCACCAGCGCCGGTCGTGATCGGGGACCGGGGAGCGCTGAACGAGCGGGAAGCCGATCTCCGTGCTGCCGTAGGCCTCGAGGACCTGTAGGTCGAAGCGCCGGGCGAAGCGCAGGCTCAGCGGGAGGTTGTGAGTGCCGAAGACCACGCGGAGCGGGTTGTCGGCGTCGTCGGGCTGCTCGGGAGTGGCCAGCACCAGCGGTACGTAGGCAGTGGTGCTCGTGCAGCCGTGCGCCCGGACGTCGTCCAGGAACGCGGTGGCGGAGAACCGCTCGCGCAGGACCACCCGCCCGCCGACGTCGCTCATCGACAGCAGGGGCGTGCGGCCGGTGACGTGGAACATGGGGTGGCAGACGTACACCGCGTCGGAGGCCGAGAGCCACGACCGCGGGATGCGGCCGATGGACGCCGTCATCTGCGCCCAGGAGATCACCACGCCCTTGGGCAGGCCGGTGGTGCCGGAGGTGTAGATGACGCAGCCCGCGTCCTCCGGCGCCGGCAGGGCTGTGACGTCGGCCGGGGCCAGCGCATCCGCCGGGCAGCCCTCCCGGGGCACCTCCACCACCTCCAGCCCCGGGACCCCGCTGCCGCGGACCAGGTCGGCGAACTCGGGTCGCACGAGGCAGACCCGCGCCCCGGAGTCGGTCAGGACGTGCCGGAGGAACGTGCCGCGCAGCGCCGGGTCGACGGGCACCTCGAGGGCGCCCGCGGCCCCTGTGGCCAGCCACAGCAGCACCGCGTCGATCGAGGCGGGGAGCATCGAGACCACGCGGTGGCCCGGGCGGATGCCGAGCGTGTCCAGCCAGGTCGCCCACCGGCGGACCGCCGTCCAGGTCTGGCCGTAGGTGGTGGTCCGCCCGGTGACCTCGGTGAGGAACCGGCGATCGGGGTCCTGCTCCGCCCACGCCGCGACCCGACGGGGCAGCACGAACGCCGGATCGCGGCCGAGGGTGCCCGCGTCGTCGTCGCCGGGGGACGGCGGTGGGAGCGCGGGACCGACCCCGGGATGGGTCACGCGGTGCTCCCCGGCCAGACGGCCAGCAGCGTGCGCAGCACGGCGCCGAGGGCCAGTGGGTGGTCGAGCATCGGGTGGTGGCCGGACGCCGGGAGGGTGACCACGGGCGGGCGACGAGGCGTCGACGACGCGATCTCCTCGGCCATCTGCTCGCCGACCAGCCCGTGCTCGCTGCGGAAGTAGACGAACGGCACCTCGAGCGCGGCCAGCAGTTCCTGCTGGTGCATGGTGCGGGTGAAGGTGCGCGGGTCGAACTTCCACGTCCAGCCGCCCTCGACCTCCCGCACCGAGTTCTCCGCGATGTGGCGGCGGACGTAGGGCAGCACCATCTCCTGCTTGGGGAGGGTCACGAATCTCTCGACCGCCGCAGCCTGGCTGGCGTAGAGCCGGTTGGGCGCGCTGCGGCGCCGGAGGAACGACTCGCTCGGCGGGTCCATATTCATCGGGGAGTCGATCGCCACCACGCCGCCGAACTCGTCCCCGTGCCGGGCCGCCGCGGTGATCGAGAACCAGCCACCCTTGCTGTGGCCCACCAGGACGGGGCGGTCGAGTCCTTCGGCGGCTGTGACGCCCACCAGCTCGCGGGCCCACAGACGGTTGTCGTAGGACGCCCGCCGGCCGCTGTCGCCGTAGCCGCTCATATCGGGGGCGACGACGCGGAAGCCATGCAGGAGCGGTGCGATGTGGTCCCACCAGCCCGAGTGCGCCGCCCCGCCGTGCACGAGCAGGACACCCGGCGCCGTGGGCGGTCCCCAGACGCGGTAGGCGATCTCGGTGCCCTCCACCGTGGTGCTCCGCCGCTCCGGCCCGGTCGCCAGCGCGTGCACGAACCAGTCGGGCGTCTCAGCTCCCGCCGAGGCGCCCGGGCCGGCGTCGCCGGGTAGTTGGCCAGCGATCATGGTGCTCTCCTCCGCGGTCGGGGCCATACGAGTAGATCAGTTGTCTCTATTCGTGGCTATGGTGACCAACCATGGCGCTGACTCACGGCAGGATGCTCGAGGACGGGATGGTCGGCACGGTCGCGATCGGCGACCGCCGGGTGCGTCGCCTCGGCTTCGGGGCCATGCGCGTCTCCGGGGCTCGCACCGCCGAGGGGGTCCGCGACCGGGCGCTCGCCGTGGAGCTGGTCCGCGGCGTGGTCGCGCGGGGCGTTCAATTCCTCGACAGCGCGAACATCTACGGGTACGGGCAGAGCGAGGAGATCATCGCCGAGGCGCTCGCCCCGTACCCGGACGACGTGCTCGTCTCCACCAAGGCCGGCTTCGAGCCGGGCAAGCTTGCGCCGGGGCAGGCGTCGCTCCCGCCGCTGGGCCGGCCCGAGCACATCCGCGAGGAGTGCATCAAGAGCCTGCGCAGGCTGGGCGTGGACTGCCTCGTGCACTACCAGGTGCACGTCCCTGACCCGGCGGTGCCGTACGCCGAGACCGTCGGTGCTTTCGCCGAGCTGCAGCGCGAGGGGAAGGTGCGCCATATCGGCGTCTCCAACGTGACCCTCGAGCAGCTCCGGATCGCGCAGGAGCTGGTCGAGGTGGTGTCGGTGCAGAACCGGTACGGCGTGGGCAACCGGACGTCGGAGCCGGTCCTGGCCGCCTGTGAGGAGCAGCAGATCGCGTTCCTGCCCCATTCGCCGCTGGACCGCACCGACGGCGCCGTGGGGGAAAAGCTGGCGCGCATCGCCGCCGCGCACGGCGCGCTGCCCCAGCAGGTGGCAATAGCGTGGCTGCTCCAGCACTCGCCGGTGATGCTCCCGATCCCGGGGACCTCCCAGCTGAGCCACGCCCAGGAGAACGTCGACGCCGCATGGCTGCAGCTGTCGAGGGACGAACTGGCCGAACTGGAGTCCGCCGCGGCGGGCACCGTCCAGACCTGACCAGACCTCCGGAGAGGGAGCCAGCACATGGATCTGCACCTGTCGGGCAAGCGGTTCGTCGTCGTCGGCGGCAGCAAGGGGATGGGCCGGGCGAGCGCGGAGAACCTCGCGGCGGAGGGCGCTGACCTCGTGCTGATCGCCCGGGGCGCCGAGGCGCTCGAGCAGGCCCGGGACGAACTGGCCGGCGCCCATGGCGTGGACGTCGGGACGGTGGTGGCGACCGACGCCGAGGGGCGCGACGGCGTGGGCGACGCAGTCACCCGGGCGGTCGCCGAGTTCGGCCCGCTGCAGGGCCTCGCCGTTCTGGCCGGTCCCATGGACGGCGACCGGGGCGAACTGCACGAGCTGAGCGACGAGGACTGGGACTACTTCTACGAACGCCAGGTGATGCTCGCCGTGCGCGCCTGCCGGGCGATCCTGCCGCACCTGGTGGAGAACGGCGGCGGAACCCTCGTGACCACGTCCGCCTACTCGATCCGGGCGCAGAAGCCGACGCTGGTGCACTACACCGCGATGAAGTCCGCCATCGCCAGCCTGACCAAGAACATCGCCAAGACGTACGGGGACCGCGGCGTCCGTGCCAACTGCATCTGCCCAGGCATGGTGGACACCCCGCTGCTGTCGGTGGACCGGGAGGCGCTGGTGGCGCGGTACGGCGGCACCGAGACCGAGGCGCTCAACCGCTACGCCATCGAGGAGTGGGGCATGAAGGTGGCGCTCCAGCGTGCCGGGCAGCCGCACGAGGTGGGTGAGCTGGTGGCGTTCCTGCTCTCCGACCGTGCGGCCTACCTCACCGGCGCCACGATCAACATCGACGGGGGTACCGACTTCTGATGAGCGCGCCCAGCCAGGACGGTGCAGAGACGCTCGAGGTGGAGGGCCTGCGGGCGTCCTGGGACGACGGAGTCCTCGACCTGGTGCTCGACCGACCCCAGACCCGCAACGCCCTGTCCATCGCGATGCGGCGGGGCATCATCCGGGCGGTGCGGGCGGCCGATGCCGATCCCGGCACCCGCGTCGTCGTCCTGACCGGCGCCGACCCCGCGTTCTCCGGCGGCGTGGACCTGACCGAGTCGCTCGGCGGCGGTGGAGCGCCCCCGTCGGGCGCGCGCACCGATCCGGCCGCGGTCGTGCGGGTGAGCCGGACGCCAGTCATCGCGGCGGTCAACGGTGTCTGCTACACGGGGGCGCTGGAACTGGCACTCAGCTGCTCCTTTCTGATCGCCTCCGAGCGGGCGACCTTCGCCGACACCCACGCCTCCGTCGGCCTGCTGCCCGGCTGGGGGCAGAGCGCCCTGCTGCCGCGTGCGGTGGGCGTGCGTTTCGCGCGCCAGCTGATGCTCACCGGAGAACCGGTCGACGCCCGAACGGCGCTGCGCACGGGCCTGGTGAACGAGGTGGTACCGCACGAGCGGCTGCTTCCCCGGGCGCGCGAGCTCGCCGTCGCCGTCGCCGCGGCCCACGCGGGCGCCGTGGAGACGACGCTGGGGCTGCTCGCCGAGGGCGACGGTGTGGCGTTGGCGCACGCGCTGGCCCTGGAGGCCCAGGCCGGCCTGCGCTGGAAGACCGACCCAGCGGAGGTGGCGCGACGCTTCAAGGCCCGGACGAGGTCTCGCAATACAGAGCACTGAACCTGGCTCGCCGGGCTCGGACGTTTGCTATCTTCCACCCATCGTCGCGGGATCAGGAGCCTGATCACCGGCGTCACCGACCGCGACGCGCCGCCCGGAGGCGTGCACCGGCACTGGCCCGTCGCTGCGACGGCGCCGACCAGAAAGGAGCCTGTCCTTGCGCATCGGGATGCCCATCTCCTACAGCGGGGGCTTCGCCGACACGGTCGACGAGATAGCGGAGTTCGAGTCCGCCGGCCTCGACGTCCTCTTCGTCGCGGAGGCCTACACCTTCGACGCAGTCAGCCAGCTCGGGTTTCTCGCCGCACGCACCTCCCGCCTGCAGATCGCTGCCGGGATCCTCAACATCTACTCCCGGACCCCGGCGTTGATCGCGATGACCGCTGCCGGTCTGGACTACGTCTCCGACGGTCGGTTCGTTCTGGGTCTGGGCGCCTCGGGGCCCCAGGTGATCGAGGGCTTCCACGGCATGCCCTACACCGCGCCCCTCGCGCGTACCCGGGAGGTCGTCGACATCTGCCGCCAGGTGTGGCGCCGGGAGCCGGTCGACCACCAGGGCAAGTACATCCACGTGCCCCTGACGCCGGAGCACGGTGGCAGCGGGTTGGGCAAGCCGCTGAAGCTGATCAACCACCCGGTCCGGGACCGGATCCCCATGCTGCTGGCCGCGCTGGGCCCGAAGAACGTGGCGCTCGCCGCCGAGCTGTTCGAGGCATGGGAGCCGATCTTCTACCACCCCGAGGGGAGCCGGGACGCCTTCGGGGACGCCCTCGCCGAGGGGCTGGCCAAGCGCGTGCCCGAGCTGGGGCCGCTGCAGATCTACGCGGACGTGAAGGCCCTCGTCACCGACGACCCGAACGAGGAGGCCGCCGGGCTCGCGGCCGTCCGGCAGCACCTGGCCCTCTACATCGGTGGCATGGGCGCTCGCGGCAAGAACTTCTACAACGACCTGGCCGCGCGCTACGGCTTCGAGGCCGCCGCCAAGGAGGTGCAGGATCTCTTCCTGGACGGGAAGAAGGCCGAGGCGGCGGCCGCGCTGCCCGACGAGCTGGTCCGTGGCGTCTCCCTGGTCGGCCCCCGCGGATACGTCGCGGAGCGGGTGTCCGCCTTCGCGGAGACCGGGGTCACCACTCTCGTCGCCTCACCCGCCGGCTCCGACCACGCCGGCCGCCTGCGCACCATCTCCACCCTGGCCGAGCTCGGCGCCTGACGCCCAGCACCCCACCCTCGTCCGAGAGGCCATCGTCATGGACATCAACAACAGCGTCGCGGTCGTCACCGGAGGCGCCTCGGGCCTCGGGCTGGCCACCGCCCGGCGGCTCGCCGAGGCCGGCGCCTCCGTCGTCCTGCTGGACCTGCCCCGTACCGACGCCGAGGAGGTCCTCGCCAGCTTCGGTGGCCGCGCGACCTACGCCACCGCCGACGTCACCGACGAGGACCAGGTCCGCGAGGCGTTCGATGTCGCCGAGGAGGTCGGCCCGGTGCGCGTCCTCGTCAACTGCGCCGGCATCGGCACGCCGGCACGCGTGCTCTCACGTGCCAACACCGCCAACGACCTCGCCGCGTTCCAGAGGATCGTCACGGTGAACCTGATCGGCTCCTTCAACGTGTTGCGCCTCGGCGCCGAGCGGATGATGAAGTTCGAGCCCGTGGGGGAGGAGCGTGGGGTCATCGTCAACACTGCGTCCGTCGCCGCCTTCGACGGTCAGATCGGACAGGCGGCCTACTCCGCGTCGAAGGGCGGCATCGTGGGCATGACGCTGCCCATCGCACGGGACCTTGCCGACCGGCTGATCCGCGTCGTCACCGTCGCACCGGGCACCTTCGACACGCCTCTTCTGGGCACGCTGCCGGAGAACATCCGCCAGTCCCTGGGCGCCCAGGTGCCACACCCCAGCCGGCTGGGCAGACCCGAGGAGTTCGGGGACCTGGTGGCGCACGTCGTCGCCAACCCGATGCTGAACGGCGAAGTCATCCGGCTCGACGGCGCCATCCGGATGGCACCCCGTTGACCGGCCACCACTGACCACGAACGACCGAGAGAGAGAGCCATGCGCCGCACCCTGTACCAGGCCGACCACGAGGCGTTCCGCGACGTGGTGCGCACCTTCGTGGCCAAGGAGATCGCGCCCCGCCACGAGGAATGGGAGCGCGCCGGCATCGTGCCGCGCGAACTCTTCCCGGCCGCAGCTGCCCAGGGGCTGCTCGGCATGGCGATCCCCGAGGAGTTCGGCGGGGGCGGGATCCGGGACTTCCGGTTCAACGCGGTGCTGACCGAGGAGTTCGTCGGTGCGGGGGTGCCGGGGTCGGGCAACGGCATCATCCTGGCCAATGACGTCTGCCTGCCGTACTTCCTCGACCTGGCCACGCCCGAGCAGCAGCAGCGGTGGCTGCCGGGGATCGCCTCCGGGGACCTGGTCCCCGCCATCGCGATGACCGAGCCCGGGGCGGGGTCGGACCTCGCCTCGATGACCACCACCGCCCGTCGCGACGGTGACGTCTACGTGGTCAACGGGGCCAAGACGTTCATCACCAGCGGCATCCACGCCGACCTCGTCATCGTGGCCGTCAAGACCGACCCCACCCAGCGACACAAGGGCATGAGCCTGCTCGTGCTCGAGCGCGGCATGCCCGGTTTCGAGCGGGGCCGCAACCTGGACAAGCTGGGTCAGCACGCCCAGGACACGGCCGAGCTCTCCTTCACCGACGTCCGTGTGCCGGTGCAGAACCTGCTCGGCGAGGAGGGGAGGGCCTTCGCGCACCTCGTCGACCGGCTGCCGCAGGAGCGACTGGGGATCGCCGTGGCCGGTGTCGCGGGGGCGGCAGCGGCACTGGGGTGGACGCTCGAGCACGTGAAGTCGCGGGAGGCGTTCGGTCAGCCGATCGGCTCCTTCCAGAACACCCGGTTCCGCATGGCGGAGATGGCCACCGAGATCGACATCGCCCAGCACTTCGTCGACGACTGCGTACGGGCGCTCGATGCCGGTGAGCTGACCGCGGTGGACGCCGCCAAGGCCAAGTGGTGGTGCACCGAGCTGCAGGGACGCGTCGTGGACTACTGCCTCCAGCTGCACGGCGGCTACGGGTACATGAACGAATACCCCATCGCGCGGGCCTATGCAGACGCCCGGATCACCCGCATCTACGGGGGCACGACGGAGATCATGAAGGAAGTCATCGGCCGCGACCTCGGTCTCTGACCGCGGCCCCCTCGGCCCGGATCCGTCGCCGTGAGGCGAGGGGTGACCTCTGCCACGTAATCGGATACTCTTCTTCGGCCGGTCCGAATTCCTCCTTGCTGCCGGGGGCCGGACCCCATCTCTCCCAGCGAAGGATCAAGCGATGAAGTTCAGCGTCGGTCAGACCCTCTCCAGCCCGGTCGACACCACCACCGTGATCGTCGTGCGCGCCTCCGAGGCGGACGCGGAGATCACCTGCGCCGGCGTGCCGATGTTCGACCCGCGCACCGGTTCGGCCCCCGAGGGCACTGCAGACCCGGCCCAACAGGGCGGCAGCCAGCTCGGCAAGCGCTACGCCGACGAGGCGTTGGGCCTCGAGCTGCTGTGCACCAAGGGCGGAGAGGGCACCCTCGCCGTCAACGGCACGCCGATTCCGCTGCGCGACGCCAAGCCGCTTCCGGCCTCGGACTGACCCGCGCGACGACCTCGTCCGGTTCCGGGACGGAAGGGCTGCAATGAACCTGACCATGCTCCTCGACATGGCCGCCGACGGCTTCGGCGAACGCCTCGTCGTCGGCTCGCGGAACGGCGGGCTGACGGCCCGCCGGCTGCGCGAGCTGGCGTTGGCCGGGGCGCAGGCCGTCCAGGATGCCGGTGCCGACGCGATCGTCTACCTCGCGGTGAACGGCCCGGCCTTCCAGGTCGCGCTCTTCTCGGCGGCCTACGCCGGGGTCCCTCTCGTGCCGGTCAACTACCGGCTGGGTGAGGAGCAGATCGACCAGGTGCTGGCCAACCACCCCCGCGCCTACGGCATCGTCGACTCCCGTGAGCGGGACATCGTCGCCCGGGCCGGGCTGGACAGCCGGTCGCCGGAGGAGTTCCTCGCCGGCGCAGCCGAACTGGCCGATGCCGGCAAGGGCATCGCCGAACCGGTCTGGGGCGAAGGGCCGGCGGTCATCATCTACACGAGCGGGACGACGTCGGCGCCCAAGGGCGTGCTGCTCAAGCACGAGAACCTGGTCTCCTACGTCTTCGGCACGGTGGAGTTCGCGAGCGCCGATGCCGACGATGCCGCGCTCATGAGCGTGCCGCCGTACCACATCGCCGCCGTCTCCAACGCGCTGACGAATCTGTATGCCGGGCGGCGCGTGATGGTGCTGGAGAACTTCTCCCCGGAGCGCTGGCTGGAGCTGGTCCGCACCGAGGCGGTCACCAACGCCATGGTGGTGCCCACGATGCTGACCCGGATCATGCACGCCACGGACGTGGACATCTCCGTCCCCAGCCTCCGCTCGCTCGCCTACGGCGGGGCGAAGATGCCGCTGCCGGTGATCGAGCAGGCGCTGCGGGAGTGGCCGCACGTGGAGTTCGTGAACGCCTACGGGCTGACCGAGACCAGTTCCACCGTCACGGTGCTGGGCCCGGCCGATCACCGGGCGGCGCTGGAGACCGACGACCCGGCGGTGCGGGCACGGCTGGCCTCGGCCGGGACCGCGGTTCCCGGCATCGAGCTGGAGATCCGCGACGAGGCCGGCACCGTGCTGCCGGCCGGCGAGCCCGGTCTCATCTGGATCCGTGGCGACCAGGTGTCGGGCGAGTACGCCGGGCTCGGGTCGGCCGTCGACGAGCGCGGCTTCTTCTTCACCCGCGACCAGGGGCGCCTCGACGCCGACGGCTACCTCTTCATCGAGGGCCGGATGGACGACACGATCATCCGTGGAGCGGAGAACATCGCCCCCGCGGAGATCGAGGACGTGCTGCTGCGCCACCCCGACGTCGCCGACGCGGTCGCCGTGGGCGTTCCGGACGAGGAGTGGGGCCAGCGGATCGAAGCCGCCGTCGTCGGCCGCGCCGGTGCGACCCTGGATCTCGAGGAGGTGCGGGCCTTCGTCCGCCAGCACCTGCGCGGCTCCAAGACCCCTGACCGCATCGTGTGCTGGGACGAGCTGCCCCGGACGGTCACCGGCAAGCTGCTGCGCCGGGACGTCGTGCAGGGACTGGTGAGCCGGGACCAGCCGGTCGGCGGCTGAACGAGGCGTTCCGAGGCGGTTCTGCTCGAAGGCCGACGCCGCACTGTCCGAATGAGCTAAAGCAGTGTCCTCATTCTTCGCTCCGCGCGGTACGGTGTAACCGATCGGCCCGGGCGTCCTCGCCTCGACGGCCTCATGTCGGACTCGCCAATCGTGGAGGAAAAGGTGAACCTCACATTCACCGAGGAGCAGGAGGAACTGCGCGCATCCGTGCGGCGGTTCCTCACGGACAAGGCCGACAGCGCGGCGGTGCGGCGCTGGGCGGAG
>DATFPQ010000006.1:0-17359 GCA_035264765.1 Actinomycetales bacterium
GGCCACCGACGCCACCGCGGACACGGCCCACTCGAACGACGAGGCCGCGCCCTGCCCGTGGAAGGCGGACCGGCGCCGGTCGAGCACCAGGGTGGCCCGGCTCTGCCAGGGCTGCTCCTCGCGGCGGACCATCAGCTCGCCCCGCCGGGCGGTCGAGCGCCAGTGCACCCGCCGCAGGTCGTCACCCTGGCGGTACTCACGCGTCGTGACGTCGTCCTCACCGCCTCCGGACAGCCCCCGGGGACGGGTGTCACCGGAGCCGGTCCAGTCCCCGGTGAGCGCCACCGGCGGGAGCTGGACCACCGGCGGCGTGACGACCAGCAGGTCGCGGGCGGTGAAGGAGCGCCGGTGCTCGGCCATCCCGAACGGGTCGGTGAGGGTGAGGCTGAGCGGGCCGATGTCGTACCGGCCGCGGACGTCCGACCGCACCGGGTAGCTGATCGCCCGCCGCTCGCCGGGCTCCAGACCGGGCAGGACGAACCGCGGCCGCGCGCCCAGGCCGAACGGCACGTGCTCCTCGGCCAGCACCAGGCCGCACCGGCTGGTCGAGGCGTTGGACACCTCCAGGACCACCTTCGCGGTCTCGCCCACCGCGACGCGTAGGGGCGTCACGGTGCGGGAGCACGCCAGCCGGTACCGCGAACGGCCCAGCACGACCACGGTGAGCAGCGGCACCAGCGCCAGCAGGATGCCGATGCGCAGCAGGTCGCGCTGACCCAGCAGCAGCGCGCACCCGGTCGCGGCCAGGCCGGCCGCGAGGACGCCGCGGCCACGCGCGGTCAGCCGCTGCAGCGGTGTCGTGAGCCGCTGCAGCAGCTCGCGCCGGCGCCGTCGGCTCATCCGGCCCCCCGCCCCCCGGAGCCCGGCACGGGAACCTGTCGGACGATCCCGGCCACCACGTCTGCGGCGGAGCGGCGCGCCAACAGGGCGTCCGGCGAGAGCAGCAGCCGGTGCGCCAGCACCGGCTCGGCCAGGGCCTGGACGTCGTCCGGCAGGACGTGGTCGCGCTCGGACAGCGCCGCGTGCGCCCGAGCGGCGCGCAGCAGGTGCAGGGTCGCGCGCGGGGAGGCGCCGAGCACCAGGTCGGAGCTGGAACGGGTGGCAGCGGCCAGGTCGACGACGTACTGCTTCACCGCGTCGCTCACCCACAGCGACCGCGCTGTGGCGATCAGCGCCCGGATCTCGGCCGCGGAAGCGACCGGCTTCAGCGCGTCCAGCGGCGACCGCGAGCCGTGGCTGCTCAGCATGTCCAGCTCGGACGAGGCGGACGGGTACCCGATGGACAGCCGGGCCATGAACCGGTCGCGCTGGGCTTCGGGCAGGGCGTAGGTGCCCTCCATCTCGACCGGGTTCTGGGTCGCGACGACGATGAACGGCGACTCGAGGTGGTAGGTGACCCCGTCCACCGTGACCTGCCGCTCCTCCATGCACTCCAGCAGTGCGGACTGCGTCTTGGGGGAGGCGCGGTTGATCTCGTCGCCCAGCACCACGTTGGCGAAGATCGCGCCGGGCTTGAACTCGAAGTCCCGCTGGTCCTGGTTGTAGATGCTGACGCCGGTGACGTCGCTGGGCAGCAGGTCGGGCGTGAACTGGATCCGCCGCACGCTGCAGTCCACGGCCCGGGCCAGCGCCTTGGCCAGCATGGTCTTGCCGACGCCGGGGACGTCCTCGATCAGCAGGTGACCCTCGGCCAGCAGCACGGTCAGCGCGGTACGGACGACCTCGGGCTTGCCCTCGATCACGGACTCGACCGCACCGGTGATTCGGGACGCCGCATCGCGCAGCCGGGTCAGCGCGAGCGGCGAGCTGTGCCCCTCCGGCTCGTCACTGGGCTGCGTCTGCGGGACGCTCATGGCGCTCACGGGGCCTCCTACAGGACCGGGGACTTGCGTCGGCGGGCGTCGTCGCAGTGTGTCACCGAGTGCACGGGGTGCGCAGGCCCCGGGCTCGGTACGGCATCCCCTGCAACGGCGGAACGGCCCCGGTTGCTCCCGAAGCGTCCGATGTTCCTTCGCGCTTGCCGTGATGCACCACTAGGGCCGCTTCATCGGCTCGGTTCGGCGGCCCTCGCGGAGCAACGTCGCCTCAGGCGGGCAGAGCCCCCCACATCGCACCACCGCGAGGGCATCAGGCGGCCCCCAGTGCGGGGCCGCGGCCTGGACGCGGCGCCTCGCAGCCGCACCGAGAGGAGGCCAAGGCCCACTGCCCTCCACCCGCCCCCCACCGCCCTCCACCCGGTGCGACCTGCGTGGATGTCCCGAGCCCAGCGGAAATGGAGGGGTCGCTGGGCCGCCTTGGGGAGTGAAGTGGGGTAGAGTGGAGCGAGCGGGAGCGACAGGGGCTTCCACCGGTGGTTCGGGAGCGCGCGATGGGGAGGTGGGCCGGTGTTCCTCGGCACGCACACCCCGCGGCTGGACGACAAGGGCCGGCTGATCCTGCCGGCGAAGTTCCGGGCCGAGCTGGCGGAGGGCCTGGTGGTGACCCGCGGCCAGGAGCGCTGCCTGTACGTGTTCGCGATGGACGAGTTCGTCCGGATCGCGGACCAGATGCGCACCGCGCCGGTGACCAGCAAGGGCGTCCGGGACTACCTGCGCGTCTTCCTGTCCGGCGCCAGCGACGAGGCGCTGGACAAGCAGGGCCGGATCACGGTGCCACCGGTGCTGCGGGAGTACGCCGGCCTGACCCGCGACTGCGCCGTGATCGGTGCGGGTTCGAGGCTGGAGATCTGGGACGCCGAGGCCTGGTCGCGGTACCTGGCCGCCACCGAGCAGTCCTTCAGCGAGCAGGCCGAGGAGGTCGTCCCCGGGCTGCTCTGAACCCGTCTCCCCACCACCCTTCCAGCCACCTCCCGTCCGTCCCGGTCTCCACCCGCTCCCGCGTCCTGGCGCACCTTCCCCGGTGCCAGGCCGCACCGTTCGGAGCGGTTGGGGACCAGGGCGGACGGGATCCCAGCCCCAGGAGAGGCCCCATGGACGGCACCGGAGGCGCCGCCGCCCGGCACGTCCCCGTGCTGCGCGACCGGGTGGTCGAGCTGCTGGCGCCCGCGCTGCGGGACGAGGGGTCGATGGTGGTCGACGGGACGCTCGGCATGGGCGGGCACGCAGAGGCGCTGCTTCGGGCTTGCCCGCAGGCCGCGCTGCTCGGCATCGACCGCGACCAGGAGGCGCTCGGGCTGGCGGGGGAGCGGCTCGCGCCCTTCGCTGACCGGGTGCAGCTGGTGCACGCCGTGTACGACGAGCTGCCGCAGGTGCTGGCCGACCTGGGACGCCCGCACGTGCAGGCGGTGCTGCTCGACCTCGGGGTCTCCTCGCTGCAGCTGGACGAGGACGAGCGCGGCTTCGCCTACCGGGTGGACGCCCCGCTCGACATGCGGATGGACCAGAGCCAGGGCCAGACCGCCGCCGACGTGCTCAACGAGTACGACGTCGACGACCTCGCCCACGTGCTGCGGACCTACGGCGAGGAGCGGTTCGCCCGGCGGATTGCGGCGGCGGTGGTGCGCGAGCGAGCGAAGGCCCCGTTCACGACGTCGGCTCGGCTCGTCGACGTGGTCCGAGCGAGCGTGCCCGCCGCGACCCGGACCACCGGCGGCAACCCGGCCAAGCGCACCTTCCAGGCGCTGCGGATCGAGGTCAACGGCGAGCTGCGGGCGCTGGAGGCCGCGATGCCGGCCGCGGTGGACGCCCTGGCGGTGGGCGGGCGGATCGCCGTGCTGTCCTACCACTCGCTGGAGGACCGGCTGGTCAAGAACGTCCTCACTGCCGGTGCCCGTAGCAGCGCCCCGCCGGACCTGCCGGTGGAGCTCCCCGAGCACGCGCCGTACCTGCGCCTGCTCACCCGCGGCGCCGAGGTGCCCGGACTGCAGGAGACGACCGAGAACCCCCGCGCCAGCTCCGCGCGACTGCGCGCGGCCGAACGCACCAGGACGACGAGAGGACGGGCGGCATGAGCTCGACTTTGGCAGCAGCCACCAGCCGCGGGTCCGCCGCGAGCAGCCAGCCCGGCCGGGGCGCCGCGCGCGCGCCGCGTCCCACGCTGCGGGTCGTGTCGGTGCCGGCGCCCGACCGCGCACGCACCCTCTTTGTCGGACTGTGCCTGCTACTGCTCGGCGGTGGGCTGCTCGCGCTGCTACTGCTCAACACGGCGATGGCCAACGGGTCCTTCCGGCTGCACGACCTGCAGGCCACGTCGGACCAGCTCGGTGACCGGCAGCAGGCGCTGCGCCAGGACATCGCCGTCCAGGCCGCCCCCGAGCGGCTCGCCGCCCGCGCCAAGGCGCTCGGGATGGTCCCGTCCGACTCGGCCGCCTTCCTGCGGCTCTCCGACGGGAAGGTGCTCGGCGTGGCGCAGGCGGCCACGGTGCCCCCAACGCCTACGGTCAGTGCCCAGCCGACTACGAAGAAGTCGTCGACGACGAAGACGTCGGCGAACGCGCAGAAGACCCACAAGGCCCCGAGCGCCCCCAAGGCCCCGAAGCAGCAGCCGTCGGTCCGGCCGACGCGGTAGCCGACGCCGGACGAACTGACCGAGAGGTGAGCGTGGACGACCCCCGCGACGCACGCCGCGCCCCCCGAGCGGCGTCCCGATCCGCCGGCCAGCGTCCCCGCGGTCCCGGCGGTCCCGGCAGTTCCGGCTCAGCCCCGCGGCGACCGCAGCGGTCGCAGGCTCGTCCCCAGCCGCAGCGGTCCCAGGGCCGTCCCCAGCCGCAGCGGTCCCAGACCCGTGCCCAGCCTCGTCGCAGCGCCCGCCCCCGCACCGGCTCGACGCTTCGTCCGCCCGCGCCACGCCGCGCCGCCTCGGCCGCGCGCCAGGTCCGGCTGGGGCACCCGCAGCGCCGGGTGCGGGCGATGTTCCTGGGTGTGTGCATCGTGCTGAGCCTGTTCGCCGTCCAGCTGCTGCGCCTGCAGGCGCTGGACGCGTCGGCGATGGCTAAGCAGGCGCTCGCCGGCCGACTCACGACCACCACGGTGCCGGCGACCCGCGGCGACATCCTCGACCGCAACGGCGCCGTGCTCGCCACCAGCCTGGAGCGCTACGACGTCACCGTCGACCAGCGCGCGGTCCCCAAGTACTTCCAGTACGTCCGCGACGCCGCGGGACGCAAGCAGAAGCAGGTGCTGGGGCTGGACGGCGCGGTGCGCGACCTCGCCCCGCTGCTGAAGATGAGCGAGAGCGACCTGCGCGCCAAGCTCGACGGCGACCGCGGCTTCGTCTACGTCAAGAAGGGCCTCAGCCCACAGACCTGGCGGGCCGTGAAGGCGGTCCAGGTGCCGGGCATCTACGCCGAGCGAACCAGCACCCGCTTCTATCCCGGCAACGGCCTCGGCTCGTCGGTCGTGGGCTTCATGGGCACCGACCCCAAGTCGGGCACCGACCTGGTGCCGCGGGCGGGCATCGAGCAGAGCTGGAACGCGAAGCTGAACGGCCGGGCCGGCAGCGTCACCTACGAGCGCGACCCGAAGTTCCGGCAGATCGCCGGCGGCGAGGTCGAGCGCAAGCCGGCCGTCGACGGCGCCGCGGTGCAGCTCACGATCGACCGCGACCTGCAGTGGCGTGCCGAGAAGCTGCTGGCCGCCAAGGTCAAGGAGACCAAGGCGCTGTCCGGCGTCGTCGTCGTGATGCGCAAGGACGGAACGATCCTGGCCCTCGCCAACGCGCCCGGCTTCAACCCCAACGACACGCGCAAGGCCAAGGCCGAGAACATGTACAACCGGGCGCTGTCGGAGGTCTACGAGCCGGGGTCTACCGGCAAGGTCATGACGGCCGCCGCGGCCCTGGAGGAGGGCGCCGTCACGCCGAGCACGCCGTTCAGCGTCGACTCCACCGTGAGGCGGGTCGGTAAAACCTTCCACGACTCGCACTCCCACCCGACGGAGCACCTGACCTTCGCGGGCGTCCTGGCGACGTCGAGCAACGTCGGCACCATCATGGCGGGGGAGAAGCTCAGCCCCGGCACGATGTACCGGTACCTCACGGGCTTCGGGATCGGCCAGCCGTCCGGCCTGAAGTTCCCGGGCGAGAGCCGCGGCATCCTGGCCGACGTCAAGGACTGGAGCGGCTCACAGCGCTACACCGTGCTGTTCGGGCAGGGTCTCTCGGTGAACGCCGTGCAGGCCGCCGGGGTCTACCAGACCATCGCCAACGACGGGGTCCGGGTGGCACCGCAGGTGGTGGCGGGCACGCGGGACCAGTCCGGGCGCTTTCTCAAGGCGCCTGCTGCGAAGCAGGTGCGCGTGGTGAGCCCAGATACGGCGAGGACCTTGCGGACCATGCTCGAGGGGGTGGTCAGCGCCGAGGGGACGGCGCCGGAGGCCAGGATCGAGGGCTACCGGGTGGCGGGCAAGACGGGTACGGCGCAGCGCGTCGACCCCGAGTGCAGCTGCTACCAGGGCTACACCGGCTCGTTCATCGGCATTGCGCCCGCCGACGACCCCGAGCTGGTCGTCGCCGTCACCCTGCAGCGGCCGACCAACGGCTACTACGGCGGTGTCGTGGCGGCTCCGGTGTTCCACGACGTCATGACGTACGCACTGCAGAAGCTGCAGATCCCGCCCACCGGCACGGCGTCGCCCAAGGTCTCGATCACCACAGGTGACAGGTAACCTCGACGCCGTGCCTGGACCCGCTGGAACGACGCCGGCCGGCCTGAGACCCTCCACGAACCCCGGTTGCTCCCTCGCGTCCGTGGCCGACGCGGCGGGTGCGGACCGGACCGCGCTGGACCCGTCGGCCGTGGCGGTCCAGGTCACCGGCGTCACCCTCGACTCCCGCTCGGTGCGGCCCGGCGACCTGTACGCCGCACTGCCGGGAGCACGGGCGCACGGCGCCGACTTCGCCGCCGCGGTGCAGGCGTCCGGTGCCGTGGCCGTGGTCACCGACCTCGAGGGTGCCCGACGGCTCGTCGACCAGGGGTGCACGCTGCCGGCGGTCGTGGTGGCGGACCCGCGCGCCGTTCTGGGCGCCGTGTCCGCGCAGGTGTACGGCTCGCCCGCCCGCGACCTGCAGCTGATCGGCGTCACCGGCACGAACGGCAAGACGACGACGACGTACCTCCTGGACGCCGTCCTGCGCGCGGCCGGCCGGACCACCGGCCTCGTCGGCACCGTCGAGATCCGGGTGGCCGACCAGCGGGTTCCTAGCGTGCGGACGACGCCGGAGGCACCCGAGCTGCACGGCCTGCTGGCGGCCATGCGGGAGCGGGGCGTCGACGTGTGCTCGATGGAGGTCTCCAGCCAGGCGCTGGCACAGCACCGCGTGGACGGCGCGGTGTACGACGTGGCGGCCTTCACGAACTTCAGCCAGGACCACCTGGAGCTGCACGGCGACATGGCGTCCTACCTCGCCGCCAAGGTGCTGCTGCTCACCCCGGAGCACAGCCGAGAGGCGGTCGTCGTGATCGACGACGAGGGCAGCCGGACCGCCGCCGCAAGGGCCACGGTGCCGGTCACCACACTGTCGTCCGCCGCCGGCTCCGACGCCGACTGGTACGTCGTCGACCGCAACCCGACCGCGGCGGGCACGGACTTCGTGCTGCAGCACGCCGCCAACGGGCAGCGGCTGGCCCTTCACTGCCCCCTGCCCGGCGACTTCAACGTGACCAACGCCGCCCTCGCCGCCGTCGTCCTGCTGCGCGCCGGGCTGTCCGCCCGGGAGGTCGCCGACGGCCTGGCCGCCGCCGGCGGCGTGCCGGGCCGGATGGAATGGGTCGGGCCGGCGGGGGCCGGACCGCTTGCCGTGGTGGACTACGCGCACACCCCCCGAGCGGTCGCGGCCGCGCTGGCCGCCCTGCGACCCGGGACGACCGGCCGGCTGGTCGTGGTGCTCGGCGCCGGCGGCGACCGCGACCCGGGCAAGCGCGGCCCGATGGGTGCCGCGGCCGCTCTGGGGGCCGACGTCGTCGTGGTCACCGACGACAACCCGCGCAGCGAGGACCCGGCCGCCATCCGCGCTGCCGTGCTCGCCGGCGCCCGGGAGGCGGCGGCCGGATCCGGCGCCGAGGTGCTCGAGGTGCCGGACCGGCGAGAGGCGATCCGCCGGGCGGTGGCCCGCACCGGTCCGGGAGACGTGCTCCTGGTCGCGGGCAAGGGTCACGAGACCGGCCAGGAGGTCGCGGGCGTCCTGCACCCCTTCGACGACCGCGACGAGCTGCGGGCCGCACTTGCCGACGTCCGCCCGACCCCGGAGCCGTCCCGATGATCCCCCTTTCCCTCGCCGACGTCGCCACGATCGTCGGCGCGAAGCTGCACGGCGACCCGGAGGCCGTGGTCGACGGGCCGGTGGTCACCGACGCACGCGAGTGCGGGCCCGGGAGCCTGTTCGTCGCCCGGGTGGGCGAGCACGCGGACGGCCACGACTACGTGCCGCAGGCGGTCGAGCGGGGCGCGGTCGCCGCGCTCGTCACCCGGCCGGTCGAGGGGCTCGCCTCGCTCGTGGTGGACGACGTGCAGGCCGCCTTCGAGGCCCTGGCCCGCGGAGTCGTCGACCGGCTGCCGGACCTGACTGTCGTGGCCGTCACCGGATCGTCCGGCAAGACCAGCACGAAGGACCTGCTTGCGCAGGTGCTGTCAGAGCTGGGGCCGACCGTGGCCGCGCGCGAGTCATACAACTCCGAGGTGGGCGTGCCGCTGACCGTGCTCCAGGTCCGGCCGGACACGCGGTACCTGGTCGTCGAGATGGGGGCCCGTGGCGTCGGGCACATCGCCCACGCCACCCGCGTGGTGCCGCCCGACGTCTCGGTCGTGCTGAACGTGGGATCGGCGCACCTCGGCGAGTTCGGCTCGGTGGAGGCGGTCGCCGACGCCAAGAGCGAGCTGGTGCGCGGGCTGCGGCCGGACGCGCTCGCCGTCCTCAACGCCGACGACCCGCGGGTGCGGGCCATGGCCGCGTCGACCCGCGCCCGCGTGGCGCTGGTGGGCCAGTCCGCCGATGCCGCGGTCCGGGCCGAGGACGTGCAGCTCGACGACCAGGCCCGGGCCGCCTTCGTGCTGCGGGTGGGCGGCCGGAGCGCGCCGGTCCGCCTCGCGCTGCACGGCGAGCACCACGTGGGCAACGCCCTCGCCGTGGCGGCCGTCGCGCTCGAGCTCGGCATGGACCTCGACGACGTCGCCGCCGCCCTCGGCCACGGCCGGCCGGTGAGCCGGTGGCGGATGGAGGTCACCGAGCGCCCGGACGGCGTCACCGTGGTGAACGACGCGTACAACGCCAACCCGGAGTCGATGCGCGCGGCGCTCAAGGCGCTCGTCGCCATGGGCCGCGGCCGGCGGACCTGGGCGGTGCTGGGGGAGATGCTCGAGCTCGGCGCCGACAGTGTGGCCGAGCACGACGCGATCGGCCGGATGGCGGTGCGCCTGGACGTCTCCCGGCTGGTCGCCGTCGGCGCCGGCGCCCGCGCCCTGCACACCGGTGCCGTGATGGAGGGGTCGTGGGGTGAGGAGTCGATGCACGTGCCCGACCTCGACGCCGCCTACCAGCTGCTGCAGCGCGAGCTGCGTGAGGGAGACGTGGTGCTGCTGAAGTCGAGCCGGGACGCCGGGCTGCGCGCTCTCGGGGACCGCCTGGCGAACGGAGGCGAGGTCCGGGCGTGAAGGCTGTCCTGATCGCCGCCGCGGTCTCGTTGATGGTGGGCCTCCTGGGCACGCCGCTGTACATCCGGTTCCTCGTCAAGCGGGGCTACGGCCAGTTCATCCGGGACGACGGCCCGACGTCCCACCACACCAAGCGCGGGACGCCCACCATGGGCGGGGCGGTGATCATCGGGGGCACCCTGTCGGCGTACGCCCTGGCGCACCTGCTGACCTGGACGCCTCCGACGATGAGCGCGCTGCTGGTGCTGTTCCTGATGACCGGCCTGGGCTTCGTCGGGTTCCTGGACGACTACATCAAGATCTCCAAGCAGCGCAGCCTCGGGCTGCGGGCGTTGCCCAAGCTGATCGGCCAGTCGCTGGTGTCGGTGCTGTTCGCCGTCCTCGTGCTGCAGTTCCCGAACCACCTGTTCCGCACGCCGGCGTCCACGCAGATCTCCTTCATCCGCGACACCCGGCTCGACCTCGCGTTCGCGGGTCCGGCGCTGGGACTGATGCTGTTCATCGTCTGGGCCTACGTGATGATCGCCGCGGCCAGCAATGGGGTGAACCTCACCGACGGGCTGGACGGCCTGGCGACCGGCGCCAGCACGCTGGTCTTCGCGGCGTACGTGCTGATCGGCACGTGGCAGTCCAACCAGAGCTGCCAGAACCTGGCCGACGGCGTGACGGGGCCCTCGGCGCTGCGCTGCTACGAGGTCCGCGACCCGCGCGACCTCGCGGTGGTGGCGGCCTGCGTCATGGGCTCGTGCATCGGGTTCCTGTGGTGGAACGCCTCACCCGCCAAGATCTTCATGGGCGACACCGGCTCCCTGGCGCTGGGCGGCGCGCTCGCCGGGCTGGCGATCACCAGCCGCACCGAGATCCTGCTGCTCGTCGTCGGCGGGCTGTTCGTGCTGATCACCCTGTCCGTCATCCTGCAGGTGGGGTCGTTCAAGCTGACCGGCAAGCGGATCTTTCGCATGGCGCCGCTGCAGCACCACTTCGAGCTGATCGGCTGGCAGGAGGTCACCATCGTCATCCGGTTCTGGATCATCGCCGGCCTGTTCGTGGCGCTGGCGCTGGGCATCTTCTACGCGGAGTGGGTGGTGGGCGCGTGAGAACCCCGAGGGACCCCGCATGAGCGGGGGTATGAGCCGCGATCGGCTGGCGACGCTCACCAGCGCCGAGGCGGACTGGGCTGGCCTCGACGTCGTCGTGGCGGGGGCCGGCATCAGCGGGTTCGCCGCGGCCGACACGCTGATCCAGCGCGGCGCCCGGGTCAGCGTCGTGGACGGGCGGACCGACCTCGGCGACCGGGGTGAGCTGCTGCGCATCCTCGGCGCCGAGCTGCACCTGGGCGAGGACGCCACCCGCCGCCTTCCGCGCCGACCCGACGTCGTCGTGACCTCGCCGGGCTGGCGACCCGACCAGCCGCTGCTCGTGGCCGCCCAGCAGGCGGGCGTGCCGGTGTGGGGTGAGGTCGAGCTGGCCTGGCGCATGCGCCGGCGGGAGGGCGCCGCGCCCTGGCTGATCCTGACCGGCACCAACGGCAAGACCACGACCGTCCGGATGCTGACCTCGATGCTGCAGGCCGCCGGCCTGCGCGCGGTGGCCGCCGGCAACGTCGGCGCGCCGCTGCTCGACGCGGTGGTGCACCCGGAGCCGTACGACGTCCTCGCGGTGGAGCTGTCGAGCTTCCAGCTGCACTGGCTCGGCCCGGACCGGGAGCACTCGGTGTCCCCGCTCGCGAGCGCCGTCCTCAACGTCGCCCCAGACCACGTCGACTGGCACGGGTCCCTCGAGGCGTACGCCCGGGACAAGGGTGAGGTGTACCAGCGCACTCAGAAGGCCTGCGTGTACAACGTCGCGGACTCGCGCACGGAACAGCTGGTGCGCGACGCCGACGTGGTCGAGGGCTGCCGGGCGGTCGGGTTCACCCGCGGCGTCCCCTCGGTCGGCATGGTGGGGGTCGTCGACGACGTCCTCGCCGACCGCGCGTTCGTCGAGGAGCGACGGACGTCGGCCGCCGAGCTGGGCAGCCTCGACGACGTACGCGGGTCCGCGCCCACGCTCGCGCCGCACCAGGTCGACAACGCCCTCGCCGCCGCCGCGCTGGCCCGCGCCGCGGGCGTGCGCGCCTCCGCGGTCCGGGACGGGTTGCGCGGGTTCCGCCCCGACCCGCACCGCATCGCCCTGGTGGCCACGGTCGACGACGTGGCGTACGTCGACGACTCCAAGGCCACCAACCCGCACGCGGCGGCGGCGTCCCTGGCAGCGTTCGACTCCGTGGTGTGGGTGGCCGGCGGCCTGCTCAAGGGCGCCGACGTCGACGACCTGGTGCGCCGGCACGCCGGACGGCTGCGCGGCGTGGTGCTGCTGGGGCGCGACCGCGACCAGATCGCCGCCGCCATCGCACGACACGCCCCAGATGTCCCCGTCGTCGACGTCGCGAGCACCGAGGATGGCGTCATGGAGACGGTGGTGCGGGCCGCCGCGCGGATCGCCCGGCCCGGGGACACGGTGCTGCTCGCGCCCGCCGCGGCTTCGATGGACATCTTCCGCGACTACGCCCAGCGCGGGGAGGAGTTCGCCGCCGCCGTCCGCCGGCATGCGTCGGGGCGGAGGGACTGAGGATGAGCACCCAGGCTCAGGGGGCCCCTCTGCCCGGCGCGCAGTCCAGGCTGCAGCGGCACCTGCCGGCACTCGCGCGGCTGGAGTCACCCGTCACCACCTACTACCTGCTGCTCGGCGCCACCCTGTCGCTGCTGGCCATCGGGCTGGTCATGGTGCTGTCGGCGTCCGCCGTCACGTCGCTGCAGACGTCGGGGTCGTCGTTCACGATCTTCCGCAGCCAGCTGCTGTTCGCGGTGCTCGGCATCCCGTTGATGGTCGCCGCCTCCCGGATTCCCGTGCACGGCTGGCGGCGGCTGGGCTGGCTGCTGCTCGGTGCCGCGGTGATCGGCCAGGCCCTGGTGTTCACCCCGCTGGGCGTGTCGGTCAACGGAAACCGCAACTGGGTCGAGCTGGGCGGTCAGCGGCTGCAGCCCTCGGAGGGGATGAAGCTCGCCCTGGTGCTGTGGGGCGCCGCCGTGCTGGCCCGCAAGCGGGCGCTGCTGCAGCAGTCGATGCACGTGGTGGTCCCGCTGCTGTTCCCGGTCGGCACGGTGGCCCTCGGCCTGGTGCTCGCCGGGCACGACCTCGGCACCACGCTGATCCTGCTGCTGATCCTGGGCGCGCTGCTGTTCGCCGCCGGGGCGCCCGCCCGGATGTTCCTCGCCGCCGGCGCCGCGATGGGGGCGCTGGTCACCGCCCTTGTGGTGACCAGCCCGAACCGGATGCAGCGGGTCGCCAGCTGGCTTGCCGGCACCTGCACCGACACGCTCAACACCTGCTTCCAGTCGGTGCACGGCAAGTACGCCCTTGCGGACGGCGGCTGGTGGGGGGTCGGCCTCGGGGCGAGCCGGGAGAAGTGGTCCTGGCTGCCCGAGGCGCACAACGACTTCATCTTCGCGATCATCGGGGAGGAGCTGGGGCTCCCGGGCACCCTGGTGGTCCTCGCCCTGTTCCTGGCCCTCGGGTACGCCTGCTTCCGGCTGGTGAGCCGCACCGACGACCTGTTCGTGCGGCTCGCGACAGCTGCCGCGATGGCGTGGCTGATCGGGCAGATGCTGGTGAACGTGGGCGCGGTCATCGGGATGCTGCCGGTCATCGGCGTGCCGCTCCCGCTCGTGTCGAGCGGCGGATCGGCGCTCATCATCTCCCTGGTCGTGCTGGGCATGCTGATGTCCTTCGCACGCTCGGAGCCGGGTGCCCACGAGGCCCTCACGGCGCGGGCCGGGGTGGTTCGCCGGTCGCTCGCGGTGCTGCCGGGCCCGGTGCGCGGAGCGGTGGCGGGGCGTGCTGCTGCCGGACGACGGCTGGCCGGTCGCCGGCTGGCGGGCGGTCGTACCGGGCGCAGAGCCACCGGGTCCGGACGTCGGGACGCGGGGGAGGGTAGGGCATGACCCGCTCGGTCCTGCTCGCCGGGGGCGGGTCCGCCGGCCACGTCTCGCCGCTGCTGGCTCTCGCCGACTGCCTGCGCCGGCGTGACCCCAGCACGACGTTGACCGCGCTCGGCACCGCGGAGGGGCTGGAGGCCCGGCTCGTGCCCGCGCGGGGCTACCCGATGATCCCGGTGCCGAAGGTCCCGATGCCGCGGCGACCCGGCCCGGCGCTGCTCCGGCTGCCCGGCCGGCTGCTGGCGGCCGTGCGCGCGGCCGACCGGGCGCTGACCGAGACCGGTGCGGAGGCGGTGGTGGGCTTCGGTGGCTACGTCTGCACGCCGGCGTACCTCGCCGCCCGCCGGCGCGGGGTGCCGATCGTCATCCACGAGCAGAACCCGTTGCCCGGCATGGCCAACCGGTTGGGAGCGCGGCTGACCAGGTACGTGGCGACGACCTTTCCCGGCACGCCGCTGCCGCACGCCCTCCACGTCGGGATGCCGCTGCGTGCCGAGATCGGCAGCCTCGTGCGCGACTCCCTGCGCGCCGAGGCCCGCGCCGAGCTGGGCCTGGACGCCGAGCGGACGACGCTGCTGGTGACCGGCGGCTCCCTGGGAGCGCAACGGCTCAACGAGACCTTCGGCGCCGTGGCCGACGACCTGCGAGCGGCAGGCGTGCAGGCGCTGC
Source organism: Actinomycetales bacterium (assembly GCA_035264765.1). Taxonomy (GTDB): domain Bacteria; phylum Actinomycetota; class Actinomycetes; order Actinomycetales; family Angustibacteraceae; genus DATFPQ01. Next base: position 14,231 of record DATFPQ010000006.1, read on the forward strand.
ACGTCAGCGGCACCGGCAAGCAGGTGGACGTCCGGCTCTCCGACGACGGCGAGCCGCCGTACGTCGTCCTGCCGTACATCGACCGGATGGAGCGTGCCTACGCGGCCGCCGACTTCGTGGTCTGCCGCTCCGGGGCCAACACCGTCTGCGAGCTCACCGCCGTCGGCCTGCCCGCGGCGTACGTGCCACTGCCCGTGGGCAACGGCGAGCAGCGGTTGAACGCCGAGCCGGTGGTCACGGCGGGCGGCGGTCTGCTGGTGGACGATGCGGACTGCACGCCGGACTGGGTGCGCCGGACGCTGCTGCCGCTGCTCGCCGACCGGCAGGCGCTGACGGCAATGGGCTTGGCCGCGGGCGCCCTCGGCTCGCCCCACGCGGACGAGCGGCTGGCCGACCTGGTGGAGGCGGCCGCCGCGGGCCTGGCCCCCTCGGACGTCGCCGGGTGGTCCGCGTGACGCCCGGTGAGAACCTGGCGGTGCCGCCGCCCGCGGCCGAGGACCTGGCCCCCGTGCACTTCATCGGCATCGGGGGCGCCGGGATGTCCGGCATCGCCCGGATCATGCTGGCCCGGGGGCTCGAGGTAACCGGCAGCGACGCGAAGGAGTCCCTCCTGCTCACCGCCCTGCGGGCCGAGGGCGCCACCGTGCACGTCGGCCACGACGCGAGCCACCTCGCGAACGCCTGCACGGTCGTCGCCTCGTCGGCCGTCCGCGAGTCCAACCCCGAGCTCGCCGCCGCTCGCGCGCGCGGCCTGCTCATCCTGCACCGCTCCCAGGCGCTGGCGTCGCTGGCGACCGGACGGCGGGTGGCGGCCGTGGCCGGCACCAACGGCAAGACCACGACGACGTCGATGCTGACGGTGATGCTCCAGCAGGGCGGGCTCGACCCGTCCTTCTCGATCGGGGGCGAGCTGACCGAGAGCGGCACCAACGCCCACCACGGCACCGGCGACGTTTTCGTCCTGGAGGCCGACGAGAGCGACGGCACCTTCGTCGTCTACCGGCCGCAGGTCGCCGTCGTGACCAACGTCCAGCCGGACCACCTCGACCACTACGGGGACGCCGAGGGCGTCGAGCGGGGCTTCCTGGCCTTCGCCGGCACCATCCGCCCAGGCGGCGTGCTGGTCGCCTGCGCGGACGACGAGGGGTCCGCGCGGCTCGCCGAGCGAGCCGCCGCAGGGGGGATCCGCGTGGTGACCTACGGGACGTCCGACGCCGCGGACGTCCGGATCACCGACCTGCGGATGGACGCGGCCGGCGCCGACCTGGAGGTCATCCACTCGGGACGCCGCGTCGGGTTCGCCCACGTGTCCGTGCCGGGACGGCACAACATGCTCAACGCGCTCGCCGCGTTCACCGCCGCCACCGAGCTCGGCCTGCCGGTGCCGACCGCGCTGGCGGCCATGAGCGCGTTCACCGGCACCCGGCGGCGATTCGAGCCGCGCGGGCAGGCCGGTGGCGTCCGGGTGTACGACGACTACGCGCACAACCCCGGCAAGGTCGCCGCGGCGCTCGCGACCGGCCGCCAGGTGGCGGGGGAGGGCCGGCTGGTCGTGGTCTTCCAGCCGCACCTGTTCACCCGAACCCGCGACTTCGCCGCCGAGTTCGGGCGCGCCCTCGGCCAGGCCGACGAGGTCGTCGTCATGGACGTCTACGCCGCCCGCGAGGACCCGCTGCCGGGCGTGTCCGGCGCCCTGGTCGCCGACGCCGTGCCGCTCGACCGCGACCGGGTGGCGTTCGTCGCCTCGTGGTCGGCCGTGGCCGACGCCGTGCGCGCCCGGCTGCGTCCCGGCGACGTGCTGCTCACCGTCGGCGCCGGCGACGTCACGATGCTGGCCGACGAGATCCTCTCCCGGCTCGGGCCGGTGGCGCACCGATGAGCGCACCCAGCGGCCCTCCGCGGACGCGCACGCCCTCCGGCGCCTCGCCGGCTCGCAGCGGCGGCACGGGGGCGTCCTCGGTGGCCCGGTTCGCCGACCGGGCCCGCCGGGTTCGCTGGCGCTCGCGGCGCCGCGCCGTGCTGTGGGGTCTCGCCGGAGTCGCCGTCGTCGCCCTGGCCGTGGTCCTGTGGACCGGGCCGCTGCTGCTCGTGCGCTCGGTCGACGTGCAGGCCTTCGGCGGACCGGCGCTCACGGCGGAGCAGGCGGCGCAGGTCCGGCAAAGCGCCCAGGTGCCGATGCGCCGTCCGCTGGCGCGGGTTGACACGTCGGCCGTAGTCCGCCGCGCCGAGGACGTCCCCTTCGTCGCCGAGGTGACCGTGCAGCGCGCCTGGCCGTCGACGCTGCTGGTGCTGGTGCGCCAGCGGGTGCCGGTGGCTGCCGTGCCGGCCTCCCAGGGGACCGTGCAGCTGGTCGACGAGCAGGGCGTCGCCTACGCCCGAGTGCCCGAGGCGCCGTCCGGCGTGCCGGTGGTCTCGGTGGAGCTCGGCGGCAGCCAGGGCCGGGCCACGCTCGACGCGGCGCTGCAGGTGCTGGAGCAGATGCCGTCATCGCTGCGCAGTTCCGTGCGGCAGGTGCGCGCCACCAGCCCGGACTCCGTGCGGCTGCGCGTCGACGGCGCCGACGTGGTGTGGGGCAGCGCGGACCGCACGCCGCGCAAGGCGGAGATCTACGCGGCCCTGCGCTCGGTGCGCGCCAAGGTCTACGACGTGAGCTCACCGGACACGCCGGTCACCCGCTGAGCTGGCTTCTTGTCTCGGCGCGTCGCGTCCTGTCCCGTGCGGCGGGCGATTTCGTCGAGACGTGCCGGGCGGTTGGAGGGGTCGACGGCGACTTCGCCCAACGATGCCCGGGTGCGTCGCGCGACACGCCGGTGCGGCGACACGCCTAGCACACGCCCCGATGCACGACACGCCGCCCCCGGTGTTTGGCGACGTCGGCGCCTCCACCTACGGTCTGTCACCAGCACGAGGTTGACATAACTATAACCCTCCAGTTGAGGGTGAGGGTGCAGCACCCTCCCCGAGGCGCACCCCACCACCCACAGCAGCACCCAGCGAGAGGCACTCGACGTGGCAGCACCGCAGAACTACCTGGCCGTCATCAAGGTCGTCGGCATCGGCGGCGGTGGCGTCAACGCGATCAACCGGATGATCGACGTCGGCCTCAAGGGCGTCGAGTTCATCGCGATC
>DATFPQ010000007.1:0-5318 GCA_035264765.1 Actinomycetales bacterium
GAGAGCCTGCACCTCGCCGGGTTCGAGCGGGTGTGCCTGGCCGAGGCCGTGCTGCTGGAGCGGCTGGGCTCTCAGGCCTGACGCCGGTCGACGTTGGTCCGACGCGGGTCGGACGCGGGTCGGACGCGGGTCCGACGCGGGTCGACGCCGGTCGGACGCGGTGGACGCCGGTCGGACGCCGGTCGCAGTGGGGGCGTGGCAGACGTCCGCGCACCGTCCCGCCTGATCGTGGCAACCACCTCCGCCGTCACGAAGCTCGTTGCCACGTTCACGCCCGAGGGTGCACGCGGCGGCGGAGGCAACGCGGCTGGCAGACTCGGCGCGTGCGCGTGCTGCTGGCCCCCGACGCCTTCGCGGGCGCGCTGACGGCGGTCCAGGCGGCCGACGCGATGGCGGCAGGCTGGGCCCGGCGTGCGCCGCACGACGTCCTCGTGCCGTGCCCGATGTCGAACGGCGGACCCGGCTTCGTCGACGTCGTCCTGGCGGCCCGCGGCGGCGCCCTCGTGCCGGTGACCGTGGGCGGACCGCGCGGCGAGCGGGTGCCCGCCACCCTGCTGCTGGTCGACGACGACCGCGGCCGCACGGCCTACGTCGAGGCAGCGCAGGCGTGCGGGCTGCACCTGGTGCCGGAGCCCGAGCGCGACCCGACCACCACGACCAGCGCCGGGGTGGGGCAGCTCCTGCGCGAGGCCGTGGACGCCGGCGCGGACAGAGTGGTGCTTGCGACCGGCGGTGCGGCGTCTCACGACGGCGGTGCTGGGCTGCTCGCCGCGCTCGGTGCGGGCGACCACCCGCTGCTGCGCGCCGGGGGTGGCGGCCTTGCGGACCTGCCGGACGACGCGCTCGCCGGGCTGGCGGACGTCCGGGCCGGGCTGGCCGGCGTCCAGCTCGTCCTGGCCAGCGACACCGACCTGCCGCTGGTCGGTTTCTCGGGCGCCAGCGCCACCGAGGCCGAGGGCCGCGGCGCGACCGCGGAGCAGGCCCAGCGGCTCGAGGCCGCGCTCGGCCGGCTGGCCGACGTCGCGCAGCGCTCGCTCGTCGCGGGCCGACCCCTGACCGGACGTGGTCAGGCGGGGGCGCCGGGTGCCGGCGCCGGGGGAGGGCTGGGCTTCGCGCTGCTGCTGCTCGGAGCCGTCCGGATCCCCGCCGTCGACGTCGTGCTGGACGTCGTGCGCCTGGCCGACCAGGCCGCAGCGGCCGACCTCGTGATCACCGGCGAGGCGGTGTTCGGGTGGGCCTCCCTGCGCGACCAGGTCGTCCCTCGCGTGGCAGCCACCGCGCTGGACGCCGGGGTGCCCACCGTGGTCGTCGCCGGGGAGGTCGAGGTGGGCCGGCGCGAGGCGCTGGCCATCGGCGTGTCGGCCGCCTACCCGGTCGCCGAGCGCCCGGAGCAGCTGGCCCGGGTTCGCAGCGACCCCGCCGGGGCGCTCGCGGACCGGGTCGCGCGGGTGGCGCGCACCTGGTCGCGCTGACCACGTCCGGCCTTGGGACGTACCGCGTGGTGCCGGCCGACAGGAGCAACGCCCTTGAACCGGCCCTGGCACCCGCATGGCCGCCGTTGCTCCTGTCGGTGTGCACCACACCGAGGCGTCGGCGTCCCGACGACGTACGCTGGAGGAGGTCGAGGCCGCGGGAATCCCCGGGCCCGCCCGGCGGTTGCGGAGAACGACCGCCGACTCGACGAGTAGGGATGCATCCATGAGCGACACCACCCAGACCGCCGCCCCTGACGCCGCGACCGCTCCCGCCCACGGCGTGGTGCTGACCGACGTGGCTGCCCAGAAGGTCAAGAGCCTGCTGGAGCAGGAGGGCCGTGACGACCTGCGGCTGCGCATCGGCGTCCAGCCCGGTGGCTGCTCGGGCCTGATCTACCAGCTGTACTTCGACGAGCGCACCCTCGACGGCGACCTGGTCGAGGACTTCGGCGGCGTCGAGGTCGTCGTCGACCGGATGAGCGCCCCCTACCTCGGCGGCGCCACCATCGACTTCGCCGACACGATCGAGAAGCAGGGCTTCACGATCGACAACCCGAACGCCGGCAGCAGCTGCGCCTGCGGCGACAGCTTCAGCTGAGTCAGCTCGAACGGCGAGCCACGAGGGGTCCCGGACCGAGCGCGGTCCGGGGCCCCTTCGCGTGCGGGTAGGGTCGCCGCCGTGCAGATCGCCATCACCGGCTCCATCGCCACCGACCACCTGATGACCTTTCCCGGCCGCTTCGCCGACTCACTCGTCGTCGAGCAGCTGGACAAGATCTCCCTGTCCTTCCTCGTGGATGACCTGGAGGTTCGTCGCGGGGGTGTCGCGGCGAACATCGCCTTCGGCATGGCCAACCTGGGCCTGCGGCCGCTCCTCGTGGGTGCCGTGGGCAGCGACTTCGACGGGTACCGGGCCTGGCTCGAGCGGCACGGCGTCGACTGCGGCGGGGTCGCCGTGAGCGAGCTCCGGCACACCGCCCGGTTCATCTGCACGACGGACGCCGACCAGGCCCAGATCGCCTCCTTCTACGCCGGCGCCATGAGCGAGGCGCGCGAGATCGAGCTCGCACCCCTGGCGGCCCGGGTCGGGTCGCTCGACCTCGTCGTGATCGGGGCCAACGACCCCGAGGCGATGCTGCGGCACACCGAGGAGTGCCGGGCGCGCGGGTACGCGTTCGCGGCCGACCCGTCCCAGCAGCTGGCCTTCGCCGACGGCCCGTTCATCCGCCGCCTGGTCGAGGGTGCGACCTGGCTGTTCAGCAACGAGTACGAGGCGTCGCTCACCGAGCAGAAGACCGGGTGGAGCGGGGACGACATCCTCAAGCGGGTCGGCACGCGGGTCACCACGCTCGGCAGCCGCGGCGTGCGGATCGAGCGGCTCGGCGCACCGGTCGTCGAGGTGCCGGTGGCCAAGGAGCTGCGCATCGCCGACCCGACCGGCGTGGGGGACGCCTTCCGCGCCGGCTTCCTGGCGGGGCTGTCCTGGGAGCTGCCCCCGCGCCGCTGCGCCGAGCTGGGCTCGATGCTGGCGACCTACGTGATCGAGACGGTCGGCACGCAGGAGTACGAGATCGCCCGGGGAGGGTTCCTGCAGCGGTTCGCGGACGCGTTCGGCGCGGCGGCGGCGGCCGAGGTGGAGCCGCACCTGGCACTGGTGCGCCCCTGAGCATCCCGTCGAGCCGGCTCGAGCCGCAGAACCCCCACGTGCCCCCGGTCGAGCCGCCCGCCTCGCGGTGGCGGTTGGACCTGGCCTCGGCCGAGCCGGGGGAGGACCTCGTCGGCATCGGTGCGGACCTGGAGCCGGGCACGCTGCTCGCGGCGTACCGCGCGGGGCTGTTCCCCATGGGCACCGGTCGAGGCGGTCGGCCTCCGGTGGGCTGGTGGTCACCGGACCCGCGCGGCGTCCTGCCGCTGGACGGGCTGCGGACGCCGCGGTCGCTACGCAAGGTCGTGCCGCGGTTCGAGATCCGGGTCGACACGGCGTTCGCCGAGGTCGTCCGCGGCTGCGCCGCCCCGAACCGTGAGGGCCGCTGGATCACCCCGGAGGTCGAGCGCGCCTACGGCCGGCTGCACCGGCTCGGCTGGGCCCACTCGGTGGAGTGCTGGCAGGACGGCGAGCTCGCCGGCGGGTTGTACGGCGTGGCGGTCGGCGGCCTGTTCGCGGGCGAGTCGATGTTCCACCGCGTGCGGGACGCCTCCAAGGTGGCCCTGGTGGCGCTGGTCGGCCTGCTCCGCGAGGGCGGTGAGCCGACGCGCCGGCTGCTCGACGTCCAGTGGAGCACCGAGCACCTGGCCCGCCTCGGCGTCGTCGAGGTCCCCCGAGCCGAGTACCTGCGGCGGCTGCGGTCGGCCCTGGAGCTGCCGCTGCCCCCGGCCTTCGGCTGACCGCGACACCGGCCCCACCCTCCCCGGGCGACATCCGCGCCCTGCGGTACGTTTGGGCGCGTTGGCGGGCAGACGCGTGCCGCCGCTCGTGAGCCCGTCTCCGGGGAGCGACCGGTCGCGGGCGACTGCCTCGGGATCCGTCCGAAAGGTGCGCTGTGCGTACGCTCTCTCGACCGCGCTCGCGCCCGGCCCCCGTGGCCCGCGCACGTGCCGCACGGCGTCGCTCCCTGTTCGGGCTCGTCGCCGTTCTCGGTCTGCTGGCGCTGTCCGGCTGCTCCGGCTCGGTCTCGCGCGGCTTCCTGCCGAAGGGCGCGACCACGGACGGCCCGATCGTCACCTCGCTGTGGAACAGCGCCTGGACCGCCGCGCTGATCGTCGGCTGCCTGGTCTGGGGCCTGACGATCTGGTGCGTGGTCGCCTACCGCAAGCGCAAGAACGACCACCGGCTTCCGGACCAGCTCCGCTACAACCTGCCGCTCGAGATCCTCTACACCGTGCTGCCGCTGTTCATGATCGCGGTGCTCTTCTACTACACCCAGCGCGACGAGTCGGCGCTGCTGCGAGTGTCGAGCAACCCGACCAACGTGGTGAACGTTGCGGGCAAGCGCTGGGCGTGGGACTTCAACTACGTCACGGCGAACGCCTATGACACCTCCACCCAGGTCAACATCACGGGCGAGGTCGAGGACAGCAAGGACCTCCCGGAGCTCTGGTTGCCGGTGAACGAGACGACGCGGTTCTACCTGACGACCCGCGACGTCAACCACTCGTTCTGGGTTCCCGCCTTCCTGATGAAGATGGACCTCATCGCCGGCCGGGTGAACTCCTTCCAGGTGACGCCGAACCAGACCGGCGTGTTCACCGGCAAGTGCGCCGAGCTCTGCGGCACCTATCACGCCTACATGCTGTTCGAGGTTCACGTGGTGCCAAGGGCCGAGTTCGACCAGCACATCGCCGACCTGAAGGCGCGCGGGCAGTCCGGCCTGCTGCCGAACTCCTTGAACCAGGACGAGTTCGTGCCCGAGGACCAGAAGAAGATCCCGACCGCCACTGCCACTGGGGGCCAGTCATGACCACGTACCGCGAGGCGGAGTGGGTCGCGCCGTCGCGACCCACGCTTGGCCGCACGGTCGTCAAGTGGGTCACCAGCACCGACCACAAGGTGATCGCGAACCTGTACTTCATCACCTCGTTCATCTGGTTCCTGGTCGGCGGGGTGCTGGCCATGCTGATCCGGGCCGAGCTGTGGGCGCCGGGGCTGCAGGTGGTGGAGAACCCCGAGCAGTACAACCAGCTGTTCACGATGCACGGCACGATCATGTTGCTGCTGTTCGCGACGCCGTTGTTCGCCGGGTTTGCGAACGCGTTGATGCCGTTGCAGATCGGCGCCCCGGACGTCGCCTTCCCGCGGCTGAACATGTTCGCGTACTGGCTGTACCTGTTCGGCGGGATGATTGC
>DATFPQ010000008.1:0-14654 GCA_035264765.1 Actinomycetales bacterium
CACGACGGACCCGACGACGAGCCCCACGACCAGCCCGAGCAGCGAGTCGAGCCCGACGTCCAGCCCGACCTCGAGCGGCACGGCCAGCTCGACGCCGCGAACCAGCGCGTCGCCCAGCTCCACGGTGAACTCCACCGTCGACCGGGTCGCCGGCCCGACCTCGAGCGCTACGTCGTCCTCGACCAAGAAGCCGAGCAAGGCACCGAGCTCGCCGTCGAGCACCAGCCCGACGTCCTCCGCCACGTCCAAGGACGACACGACGGACTGCACGACCCCGGCGGCCGACGCGGCGGACAAGGGCGAGACCGACAAGCAGTCAGCCGACGCGGCGGACAAGGGCGAGACCGACAAGCAGTCGGCCGAGGCCGCGCGCAAGACCGACGACGAGTCGGCCGGCGCCGAGCGCAAGACCGACGACGAGTCGGCCGACGAGGCGACCTGCGAGGACACCACGACGGACGACACGACGGACGACACGACGCAGGACCGCCCCAACCGGTAGGCCAGCTCACACCGGCTGGTCCGCCCACATCGACACAAACGGCGCACGCTGCTGCGTGCGCCGTTCGCATGGGCGTGTGGACTTGGCCGGTGTTCAGCCGACCTCGTCCGGGTCGGCCAGCAGCTTCGTCGTCCGGGTCACCTCGATCACCCGGCGAGGTCCCTTCTGCAGTGACGCCAGCCGGACCCACCCGCCCCCGAGGGCGGCCCGGCGGTGCGCTGCCAGGATCGCGGACAGTCCGGCGCAGTCCAGAAAGCTGACGGCGCTCATGTCGATCACCACTCGGCTTCCGGGCCGAACCAGGCCGCACAGGTAGTCCATTGCGCGCGGCGCGGTGGCCAGGTCCAGGTCGTACTGGATGGCCGCGGTCACGACGTCGGGTGAGACTGGCCGGTCGGCTGACTTCAAGGGTTCGTCCGTTCTCAGGGGCAAGTGCTCGGCTCAGCTGGCCGCGGGCCGAAGTGATCTTCGCGAACCTCAGTTGTCCCCGAGACGGTGCACGCTCGGCAATACCCGAAAGGTCCTAGTACCACGTTGGATTTGACGCCGTTTTTGCAGCCGCGTGGACCGTTGGGCCACGCGCGTATCCGCTGGCGGGTGTCGCGTGCCGCCGTCGGCATCAGCCCCGGCGGCCGGTCGACCGAATGGAGTCCGTCGTGAAGCCCACGGCACCGACGAGCAGCACGGAAGTCAGGCGCAGCCACGCCACGAGCGAGGTGATCGGAAATGCATAGGGCGGGCAAGCGTTTCCTGGCCCTGGGGGTCGCGCTGCTGCTCAGCGCCGGTGTGCTGCCGGCCGGGCCCACGTCGGCCCAGGCAGCCGCCCCCGTAGGACAAGGGTTTACGGTGACTCCGGCCGATCTCGCATTCATCCTCAAGCAAATCAAGATTGCTGAGGCGCACGTCGCCAATACGACGTCGGCCACCGGCCCGTGCGGGGCGCTGCTCGGCAGCGGTCCCAACCAGGTCCCGAACCCGCTGTTGTCCTTCGGGCTGCGTACGGTTGACGGATCGTGCAATAACCTCCAACCCGGACGATCTACCTTCGGAAGCTCCGACCAGCGCTTCCCGCGGCTCGCCGACCCGGTGTTCAAGTCGGCAGAGGTCCCAGGCCCGTTCGGAGCTCCCGGTGCGCCAGCAACCTCGTACGACAGCATCGGGAACGTCGTCGACTCGCAGCCGCGGATCGCGAGCAACCTGATCGTCGACCAGACGTCGACGAACCCGGCGGCGGTCGCGGCGGCGGGCTTGCCCGTGCGCTCGCAGAACAACCCAGGCGTCTTCCCGTGCACGACGGACCCCGACCCGCTGGCCACCCCGGCGGTCGAGGGCGTGCCGACCGGCTGCACGCCGAAGCACCAGACCCTCTTCGTTCCGAACGTCACGACGGACGTCGGACTCTCACCGCCGTACAACTCTCTTTTCACGCTGTTCGGACAGTTCTTCGACCACGGGCTCGACCTGGTCGGTAAGTCCGGTGGCACGGTGTTCGTCCCGCTGAAGGCCGACGACCCGCTCGTCGCGGGACCGGACCACGTCTTCGGCAACGGTGACGACCTGAACCCGAACCTACGGTTCATGGTGCTCACGCGGGCGACCAACCGGCCCGGCACGGATGGGGTGCTGGGCACCGCGGACGACGAGCAGAACGGGACGAACCGGGACTCGCCGTTCGTCGACCAGAGCCAGACCTACACCTCGCACTCCTCGCACCAGGTCTTCCTGCGGGAGTATGCCGACAACAGCCAGGGGCGGCCCGTCTCCACCGGGCGGCTGCTGGGCTCGGCAGACGGCGGCATGGCAACCTGGAAGCTCGCCAAGCAGCAAGCGTCGGCGCGGCTGGGGATGCAGCTCACCGACCTGGACGTCCTCAACATCCCGATGATCGCCGCGGATCCGTACGGCAAGTTCATCCCGGGCCCGGACCGCGGTCTGCCGCAGTACGTCACGTCCACCGGCATGGTCGAGGGCGACCGTGAGGCAAACGGCGGGCTCGGCGTGCTGCCGCCGCCGAACGTCAAGCGGATCGACAGCGCGTTTTTGGACGACATCGCGCACTCCGCGGTCCCCGCCCCCGGCCGGACACCGGACACCGACACCGGCATCACGCCCGCGACGTCGCCCCAGCCCGCCGGCACGTACGACGACGAGATGCTCAACACGCACTTCGTCGCGGGCGACGGCCGGACGAACGAGAACATCGGCCTCACCGCCATCCACCAGATCTTCCACTCCGAGCACGACCGTCTGGTGGCCGACATCAAGAACACCCTGACAACCGACACCTCAGCGGCGGGCGTGGCCGCGCTGCCGGAGTGGAAGTCCGCGCTGGGGGCGGGTGGCTGGAACGGCGAGCGGCTGTTCCAGGCCGCGCGGTTCGTTACCGAGATGGAGTACCAGCACCTGGTGTTCGAGGAGTTCGCGCGCAAGGTGCAGCCCGCGATCGAGCCCTTCACCGTCTACCACGACAACGTGAACTCGGCGATCCAGGCGGAGTTCGCCCACGCGGTCTACCGCTTCGGCCACTCCATGCTGACCGAGACCATCTCCCGGCAGAACGCCGACGGCTCCCACAATGACATCCCGCTGCTCGATGGCTTCCTCAACCCGCCGTCGTACACGCGGGGCGGCACGGCCGGGACGCTTACGTCCGAGCAGGCGGCCGGCAGCATCATCATGGGGATGTCCGACCAGGTCGGTAACGAGCTCGACGAGTTCGTCACCGACACCCTGCGCAACAACCTGCTGGGCCTGCCGCTCGACCTCCCGACGCTCAACATGGCTCGGGCCCGGGAGACCGGCGTCCCGCCGCTCAACGTGCTGCGTCGCCAGCTGCACGCCTCCACCAATGACGCGCAGCTGCAGCCGTACACCAGCTGGGTGGACTTCGGGCTCGGGATCAAGCACCCGGAGTCGCTCGTCAACTTCGTGGCCGCCTACGGCAGGCACCCGACGATCCTCAGCCGCCCCGGACCGGACGGCAACGTCGGCACGCCTGACGACGAGCCCGCCACGCTGGCCTCGCGCCGCGCTGCGGCACAGGTGCTCGTCGACCCGCCCGTCGGCACCGACCCCGGGACCGTCCCCGCGGACGCGGCGGCGTTCCTGAACAGCACCGGCGCGTGGGCCAACACGGCCGCCGGCGCCTCCCGGACCGGGCTCGACGACGTCGACCTGTGGATGGGCGGGCTGGCGGAGAAGACCAACCTGTTCGGCGGCCTGCTGGGGTCGACGTTCAACTACGTCTTCGAGAAGCAGATGACCGACCTTCAGAATGGCGACCGCTTCTACTACCTCGCACGCACGCCCGGCATGAACCTGCGGACCGAGCTCGAGGGCAACTCGTTCGCCGAGATGATGATGCGCAACACCGACTCGCACACGCTGAAGGCGGACGCGTTCGCGACTGCCGACTGCAAGTTCCAGCTCGGCAAGCTCGGTGGCACGCCGGAGGTCTACGACACCTCAGGCGCAACGGTTGCCGACGACCCGGCTTCGGAGTGCGACGAGACCGCGCTGCTGATCCGGCAGCCTGACGGCACCATCCGGTACCGAACCACGAACAGCGTCGATCCGCCAGGGATCAACGGCCAGGGGGTCTACAACGGCACCGCGAACGCCGACCGGGTCACCGGCGGTGTCGACAACGACACCTTCCTCGGCAACCAGGGCCGGGACCGGATCGAGGGCCAGGACGGCGGCGACGTCGCCATCGGCGGCGAGGGCGACGACATCATCACCGACTCCGCTGGGGACGACGTCCTCAAGGGTGGCCCCGGTGACGACGCGATTGACGCCGGACCAGGGCTGGACATCGTCATGGGCGGCGCCGGCAAGGACTTCACCAACGGAGGCGCCAACGCCAACGAGACCTTCGGCGGTGATGGCGACGACATGATGATCGCAGGAGGCGGCACCGACACCATCTTCGGTGACGGCGGAGACGACTGGGAGGAGGGCGGAGACGGACAGGACCTGATGTGCGGCGACAGCTGCGCGCCGTTCTTCGACGACCCCAACGCGCCCGGCAGCGACGTCCTGATCGGCCAGAACGGCGAGGAGGACTACGACGCCGAGGGCGGCGACGACATTATGAACGCCGATGCAGGCATCGAGCGCAACGCCGGTGCGGCAGGGTTCGACTGGTCCTCGTACCAGTACGACCCGCTGCCGGCCGACACGGACCTCAACCTGCTGCTGATCGGAGTCCCGCTCCCGGCCGTGGTCTTCCGCGACCGGTACCAGGAGGTCGAGGCGCTCTCGGGTGCCGACAAGGACGACATCCTGCGCGGGGACGACGTCGTGCCGATCGACGTGGGCGGTGCCGGGTTCTCCGGCAACGACTTCATCGACGCCGACAGCGTGGCCCGCATCTCCGGGCTGGGCGCGCTGCTGCCCTCCGGCGCCACCGCGAACGGCGGTCGCTGGGGCGCCGGCAACATTCTCCTCGGCGGTGCCGGCAGTGACCTGATCGAGGGTCGCGGCGCCGACGACATCATCGACGGCGACAAGTACCTGCACGTGCGGCTCAGCGTGCGGACCAACCCGGCCAGCCCCGCCACCGAAATCGGTACCACCGACCTGATGGACAAGCCGTACCTGCCCGGCAGCACCACCACGCTGCAGCAGGCGGTCTTCAACGGCACCGTGGACCCGGCGAACATCGTTGTCGTCCGCGAGATCCTGAGCTCGCCGGCGAGCACGACCGACTTCGACACCGCCGTGTTCTCGGGCCCCCGCGCGGACTACGACGTCAACGTGGGGGCGGGCGGCACCACAGTCGCCCACGCCCGCGGCACCCAGGCCGACGGCACCGACACCCTGCGGGGAGTCGAGCGGATGACATTCTCCGACGGCACGATCGAGGTCGCGTCGCTGCCGACCAACACCCCGGCCACGGGGACGGTCACGCTCAGCAGCACCGCACCGGTCGAGGGCGCTGCTCTCACCGCCACGCGGGCGTTCTCGGACCTCGACGGAGTCGGTGCGGTCACGTTCACGTGGCAGGCGCTCACCGGCGTCGACGAGTGGACGCCGGTCGCGACCGGCGCCACCTTCACGCCGAGTGACGCCCAGGTCGGCCAGCCGATCCGGGTGGTCGCGACCTTCCTGGACGGCGACGGCGTCCTCGAGTCCGTGACGTCGGCGGCGACGGTTGCCGTCAAGAACGTCAACGACCCGGCGACCGGGGCCCCGGTGCTCAGTGACACCGCCCCGCGGGCGGGTGTTCGGATCACCGCGGCGGTCGACTCGATCGCTGACGCCGACGGGCTGACGAACGCCACCTTCCGGTTCCAGTGGCAGCTCAGCAACGCCGCCGGTGGGTTCGCCGACATCGCCGACGCCACAACGGCGGCACTGACGCCGACCAAGGCGATGGCCGGCCGGACGCTGCGCGTGGTCGTCTCCTTCACGGACGACCACGGGACGGCGGAGCAGCGGACCTCCGCTGCGAGCGCCCCGGTCAGCACGGCAGTGCCACCGGGCGCGCCGACCCTGGGTGCCGTGACCGCCGGAGACCGGTCGGTGACGCTGGCGTGGACCGCGCCGGCCAACAACGGTGGTTCGGCCATCACGGGCTACCAGATCGCCATCCGGACTGCAGGCGCCACCGTCAACACGCTGAACGTGTCCGGAAGCACGCTGAGCCGGACCGTGAAGAACCTGGTCAACGGCACCACGTACACGTTCGAGGTGTCGGCGACCAACAAGGTTGGGACCGGACCAGCGGCCACCTCGGCGGCGGTTACGCCCAAGGCGGCGCCATCGGTCCCGACCGGCGTCAAGGCGGCGGCAGGCAACGCCTCCGCGCAGGTGTCGTGGAACGCCTCGGCGGCCAACGGCTCGCCGCTCGTCCGGTACGAGGTCGAGGTCACCCAGGGCGCCACGGTGCTACCGCCCGTCGAGGTCCCGGCCGGCACGGGCAGGAAGGTGAGCACGACGGTCAACGGGCTCACCAACGGCAAGCCGTACCGGTTCCGGGTCCGGGCGGTGAACGGGGCGGCGACGAGTGCCTACTCGAAGCAGACGCCGCCCGTGACTCCGCGGCTGCGCTGACCGGCTGCGGCAGCGCCGGGGCGGGGGATCCCCGCCTCGGCGCTGCCGCTCCACCAGAGGTCCGCGTCGACAGAGGTCGCGCCGGGGAGGGCACCATGGGGTGCCCTCCCCGGCGCGCTGTCAGGCCCGGACCAGCAGGGCGACCGGCAGGTCCGCCAGCAGCTCGGCGAGCCGCGCCGGACCACCATCCACGACGCGGCCGCTGAGCAGGTCGCGCCAGGAACCGTCCGGCAGCGAGACGGTGTGCTCGTGCCAGCCGCCGTAGCCGGCGAGTGAGACCGCCAGCCGGGTCAGCACGGCGACCACGTGGACGCCCTCGGCGTCCCCTCGGCCCACCGCCACGGCGTTGCCGGTCGTGGTCGCGACCGGGACGTAGGTCGCATCCTCCCCGAGGAACCAGGCGGGGTTGTCCCGACGCAGCCGCAGCGCCCGGGACACGACGAGGAGCTTCTCGTCGTCCAGGTCGGCCGGCCGGGCGCCGCCGTCCAGCCGGGCCAGCCGCCGGTGCCGCTCGGCGTAGTCGACCGGACGACGGTTGTCGGGGTCCACGAGTGACAGGTCGACCAGCTCGGTGCCCTGGTACACGTCTGGGACGCCGGGCAGAACGAGCTGCAGCAGCTTCTGCCCGAGCACCCCGGCGCGGACCGCCGGCTCGGTGGACGCCACCCACTGCTCGATCTGCTCGGTCACCGCCTTGTCGCCCAGCACGCCGTCGATGAAGCGGTGCACGGCGTCCTCGTAGGCCTCGTTGGGCGAGGTCCAGGTCGTGTGCGTCTTCCCCTCGCGGACGGCCTTCTCCAGGTAGGCGTGCAGCCGGTCCGCGGTGATCGGCCAGGTGCCCACGAGGGTCTGCCAGATGAGGTACTCCGTCGACGGGTCGAGCAGGGCGTCGCGGTGCGGCGCGGCCAGCTCACGGACTGCCCGGACGAACGCGCCCCACTCGCCGGGCGCCTCCGACAGGACCGCAAGCCGCGCGCGCACATCCTCGGAACGCTTGGTGTCGTGGGTCGACAGCGTGGTGAGGGACGTCGGCCAGCTCGCCTGCTGGTCCGCCGCGTACGCGTGCAGCTCCTCTACCGCGATGCCCACGCGGGCCGGGTCGCCACCCACCTCGTTGAGCGAGGCGAGCCGGAACCACCGGTAGAAGGCCGTGTCCTCGAGCCCCTTGGCCATCACCGGCCCACAGGTCTGCTGGAACCGCACCACCAGCTCGGCCCGCTCGGCGGCGGCCGCGTGCCCGGGGTCCTGCGCGAGCACCAGGTCGCGCACGACGTCGAGCGTCTCCTGCTCGTGCTCGGGCAGGTGCACTCGCGCCCGGGCGACCGCGGCGTCGACGACCTCGATCGAGTGCGGGGGAGCGGGCTCACCCGGGACGACATACGCGCGGTAACGGTCCATGGCGACCAGCAGCTCCGTGACCGCGTCCTCCAGCGCCCGTCGGGTGTGGTCGCGCAGCCGGATGTCCGCGTGGCAGATGTCGGCCAGCAGGTCCACCAGGCGGTGGACCTCCGCGTACTGGCCGTGGGCCACCACTTCGCGCTTGGCCTGCTCGACGACGGCCTCGACGTTCCGCGACTCGCCGGTGACCTCGGTGAGCAGCTCGGACAGCGGCGCCGCCCCGGCCGGGTCGACAAACACGCCGCCGATCCGCAGCAGCGCGTCATAGCCGGTCGTGCCGGCGCACCGCCAGTCGTCCGGCAGCTGCTCGTGGCCCTCGAGGATCTTCTCGACGACCACCCAGGCATCGCCGGTCGCCTCGGCTAGCCGGTCCAGGTACCCGCGTGGGTCGGCCAGCCCGTCCGGGTGGTCGATCCGCAGGCCCTCCAGGGAGCCGTCGGCCATCAGGCCCAGCAGCAGCCGGTGCGTCGCGTCGAAGACCTCAGGGTCCTCGACCCGCACCGCCGCCAGGGTGTCGACGTCGAAGAACCGGCGGTAGTTGAGCTCCTCGTCGGCCACCCGCCAGTGCGCCAGCCGGTACCACTGCCGGTCGACCAGCTGGTCCATCGGCAGGTCCTCGGTGCCCGGCCGCACCGGGAACTCGTGGTCGTAGTAGCGCAGCACGAGCTCGTCGGCGTTGGCGCCACCCTTGGCGTCCAGCGTCAGCTCACCCGCCGCCAGCACCTGGCCGATCCGGGACCCGAGCACCGGCATGAGAAGGGCGCGGTCCTGCACCGACCAGTCGACGTCGAACCAGCGCGCGTACGGCGACCGCGGGCCGTCCCGCAGCACCGACCACAGCTGCGCGTTCAGGTACGCCGGCGTGGGCACGGCCATGTGGTTGGGGACCACGTCGGCCACTGCACCGAGCCGGGCCGCGTGCAGGGCGTCGATCATCCGCCGGAAGGCCGGCTCGCCACCGGCCTCGCCGTGCAGCCGGGCGTGGTCCACCACGTCGTAGCCGTGGGAGGAGCCGGGGGCGGGCTGCAGCACCGGAGAGAGGTAGGCGTGCGAGACGCCGAGGTCGGCAAGGTACTCCGCCTGCGCGGCCGCGTCGTCGAAGCCGAACTCCGCTCGGATCTGCAGCCGGTACGTCCCCGTCGGTACGGGACGTCCCGGCCCCGGTCGGTGTGCCGCGCTCACTCCGCCGCCTCGCGCGGGCACTGCAGGACGATCACGCTGCGCGCCTGAGCCGTGTACTTGGAGCGCGGCCGGAGCGCCTTGTCCGTCACCGGACCGTCCGAGGCGGTGTCGACGACGACGTTCCACGCCCGGCCGTAGGCCTTGCCGGGCAAGGTGAACTTGATCGGCTCGTGGTGGCCGTTGAAGATCACCAGGAACGAGTCGTCGACGGTGGGGCCGCCGCGAGGGTTCGGCTCGGGAATCGCCTGACCGTTGAAGAACACCATCAGGCTGCGGGCGTAGCCGTTGGCCCAGTCCTCCTCGCTCATGTGCTCGCCGGCGGGTGTGAACCAGGCGATGTCGCCGAGCTCGCTCTCACCCCCGTGGTTGGCCGTGCCCGCGAAGAAGCGGCGCCGGCGGAACACCGGGTGCTCGCTGCGCAGATGCACCAGGCGCCGGGTGAACTCCAGCAGGCCTTCCTGGTCCTTCTCGAGCTCCCAGTTCACCCAGGACGTCTCGTTGTCCTGGCAGTACACGTTGTTGTTGCCGTGCTGGCTGCGGCCGAGCTCGTCGCCGTGCGCCAGCATCGGGACGCCCTGCGAGAGCAGCAGTGTCGTGAGGACGTTGCGCTGCTGGCGCAGGCGGAGGGCGTTGACGTCAGGGTCGTCGGTCGGGCCCTCGACGCCGCAGTTCCACGACCGGTTGTGGCTCTCGCCGTCGTTGCCGCCCTCGCCGTTCTCCTCGTTGTGCTTCTCGTTGTAGGACACCAGGTCCCGGAGCGTGAAGCCGTCGTGGGCGACGACGAAGTTGATCGAGGCGATGGGCTTGCGGCCCGAGTGCTCGTACAGATCGCTGGAGCCGGTGATGCGGGACGCGAACTCGCCGAGCGTCGCGGCCTCGCCGCGCCAGAAGTCGCGGACGGTGTCGCGGTACTTGCCGTTCCACTCCGTCCACAGCGGCGGGAAGTTGCCGACCTGGTAGCCGCCGTCACCGACGTCCCACGGCTCCGCGATGAGCTTGACCTGGCTGACGATGGGGTCCTGCTGCACCAGGTCGAAGAAGGCGGACAGACGGTCGACCTCGTGGAACTGGCGGGCCAACGTGGCTGCGAGGTCGAACCGGAAACCGTCGACGCGCATCTCGGTCACCCAGTACCGCAGCGAGTCCATGATGAGCTGCAGGACGTGCGGCGAGCGCATCAGCAGGCTGTTGCCGGTGCCGGTCGTGTCGTAGTAGTGGCGCTTGTCATCGTCGACCAGGCGGTAGTAAGCGTTGTTGTCGATGCCGCGGTAGGCGAGGGTCGGGCCCATGTGGTTGCCCTCGGCCGTGTGGTTGTAGACGACGTCGAGGATGACCTCGATGTTCGCCTCGTGCATCGCCTTGACCATGCCCTTGAACTCGGCGACCTGCTGGCCGCGCGTGCCGAGGGCCGCGTAGCCGTTGTGCGGCGCGAGGAAGCCGATGGTGTTGTAGCCCCAGTAGTTGGACAGCCCCTTGCCGAGCAGGTGCGGGTCCTGCACGAACTGGTGCACGGGCATGAGCTCGATGGCGGTCACGCCGAGATCGGTGAGGTGGTCCAGGATCGCTGGGGTCGCCAGGCCCGAGTAGGTCCCGCGGAACTCCTCCGGCACGTCGGGGTGCAGCCGGGTGAGGCCCTTCACGTGGGCCTCGTAGATCACGCTCTGGTGGTACTCGTGGGCCGGCGCGCGGTCCTGGCCCCAGTCGAAGAACGGGTTCACGACGACCGAGAGCATGGTGTGGCCCAGGCTGTCGTCGGTGTTGAGGGGGCCCTCGCCGTCCACGGAGTCCTTGAACCGGTACGAGAACAGTGACTCGTCGCCGTCGATCTGACCGTCGACGGCCTTGGCGTAGGGATCCAGGAGGAGCTTCGCGGGGTTGCAGCGGTGCCCCTTCTTGGTGTCGTACGGACCATGCACGCGGTAGCCGTACCGCTGCCCGGGCTGGACGCCGGGGATGAATGCGTGCCACACGAAGCCGTCGACCTCGGGGAGCTCGACGCACTTCTCGGTACCGTCGTCCTCGATGAGGCACAGCTGGACGCGCTCGGCGACCTCGGAGAAGAGCGCGAAGTTGACCCCAGTGCCGTCGTACGTCGCACCGAGGGGGTAGGGCTTGCCGGGCCAGATCTGCATTGGGGTCTTCCGTCAGGGGTCGGAGGAGCGACCTCGTCGTCGCGGTGCGGCGGAGGCCTCACCAGACTGCTGATTGTGCCCGACGCGGGTGGTGATCGCCGACCGAGCGGTCCCGGCGGCCCGCTGAGGCCGTGTCGTCGCCGCCACGCCACGGATACGCGGCTACCGTGGAGCGGTGAGCGCCGGGACGACGGGCCGGCCAGGAGCCGCGGGGCGCCTGGCGGTGCTGGGCCGTTCCGAGCTGCTGCGCTCGATCTGGGCACTCATCCGCCAGACGGTGAGGGTGTGCCTGCGCTACCGGGTGACTGGCCTGGCGTCGGAGGCGGGCTTCTTCGCGCTGCTCTCGCTGCCACCGCTGATCCTGGGGATGGTCGCCGGCGTCGGGTACGTCGGCGACGCCCTCGGCGCCAACACCGTCGGGGAGGTCCAGAGCCAGATCCGCACCTACGCCCGCCAGATCTTCGCCTCGGACAGCATCGTCAACACCGTGACGAGCAGCATCGACGACGTCCTCTCGCGGGGGCGGCTGGACCTGCTCTCGCTGGCGTTCGCGCTGTCCCTGTGGTCGGGGTCCCGCGTGCTGAACGTGTTCATCGACACGATCTCGATCATGTACGGCCAGGGCGGCGAGCGGGGAATCGTCCGCACTCGCGTGCTGTCCTTCAGCCTGTACACGGTCGCGCTCGTGGTCGGAGCGGTCGTGCTGCCGCTCGTGCTGCTGGGGCCGTCCCTGCTGGAGCAGATCCTGCCCGAGCAGTTCCTCTTCCTGCTCTCGCTCTACTGGCCGGTGCTGTCCCTGCTGACCCTCGCCAGCCTGGCCTCCCTGTACCACGTCTCGACACCGCGGCGCTCCTCGTGGGTCCGTGACCTGCCGGGCGCCGCGCTGGCGCTGGTGATCTGGGTCGTGGCCTCGTTCGTGCTGCGGGTGCTGATCGGGCTGTCGGTGGGCGGGACGTCGATCTACGGCCCGCTAGCGGCGTCGATCGTGGTGCTGATCTGGCTCTACTTCCTGGCCATCGCGGTGCTGATCGGAGCGGCGCTCAACGCGGCGACCCGCGAGCTGTGGCCGCCGGCGTGCGCACCGGAGCCCGCGCCGGAGCAGCTGCCGCCCCACCACCGCCCGCTGACGCCCATGCGTGAGCTGGCCGGCGGCGAGCTGGAGCCCGGGCTGAGCGGCGCACTCGGGGACGGCCATGCCCCGCACCCGCAGGGCGCGGCTCATCTAGAGCGGGCTCAGTGGGAGCACGCTCAACGGGAGCAGGCTCAGCGAGAGCAGGCGCAGCGGGAAAACCAGGTGACCGGCCCCACCTCGGGGTCGTAGCGTCCTGGACGTCGGGCCACCAGGGCCCGCGGACCGGACGGAGGTGAGCACGATGCCCGTTGCTCGACCCCTGTCCCTGGACGCGGCGGCTGCCGCGACCGTTCCGGCCCCGCGCGCCTGACGGCTTCCGAGCCAGCGCGCGCGCAGCCTGCCCGAGAGGCTCCGCGATGACGCTCCACCCTGTCCGATCCACTCCTGCTCCATCGACGTCTGCCGCATCCACCGTGCCCGCACCCCGGCCCACCGCCCGGCCGACCCCCGTGGGTCTGCTGGCGCGCCTCGGCCTGGACGCCGGCTGGCAGCAGCTGCACGACGCCACACCGACGCTCGTGATTCCTGGCCGGCCGCCCTTCCCGGCCCGGGTGACCCGCACCGACCGCGGGGCCTGTGACCTGCTCGCCGACGACGGCCCGGTCCGAGCGACCTGGGGCGCCGACGTCGTCGCGGCCGTGGCGGGCGACCCGCTCGCCGTACCCAGCACGGGGGACTGGGTGCGTGCCCAGCGCTGGCCGGACGACCGGGTCACCGTCGAGGCGGTGCTCCCGCGGCGGACCGCGGTGGTCCGCGCCCAAGCCCGCGGGACGTCGTCCGGCCAGGTGCTCGCGGCCAACGTCGACGTCGTCGCGGTCGTGGAGGCCCTCTACCCGGACCCCGACCTGGGGCGGGTGGAGCGGTTCCTGGCCCTGGCGTGGGACAGCGGCGCCCAGCCACGCCTGGTCCTGACAAAGAGCGACCTCGGGCCGGACGGTCCGGAGCTGGCCGCCGACGTGGCGAACGCCGTGGGTGCCGGCTGCGCTGTCGACGTGCCCGTGGCGCTCGAGGACCGCGGTCTGGAGGGGTTGCGGGAGGTCCTCGCGGGGGGCGCGACGGTGGCGCTGGTCGGTGCCTCGGGCGTCGGCAAGTCGACCCTGCTCAACGGCCTGATCGGCACCGACGTCATGCTCACCCGCACGCTGGGCGCGGTGCAGAAGGGCCGGCACACGACGGTCACGCGCGAGCTGCACCTGACGCCGGGCGGCGGGGCGGTCATCGACACGCCGGGACTGCGGTCCGTGGGTCTGCAGGCGGGAGACGGCCTGGCCGACGTCTTCGCCGACGTAGAGGACCTGGCGCCGGACTGCCGTTTCGCGGACTGCGCCCACGACCACGAGCCGGGGTGCGCCGTGCGCGCGGCCGTGGACGCGGGGGAGCTGCAGGAGCGACGGTTGGAGAGCTGGCGCAAGCTGCAGCGCGAGGCGGCCTGGCAGGAGCGCCGGGTGGACGCGCGGCTGCGCCGGGAGGAGCTGCAGGTGTGGAAGGCGCGCACCCGCGCCTACCGGCAGCGTCCGGGCCGGCCCTAGCCGGATCCGGGCCCTCGCCCGGCCGGGGGAGCCGGTTGGACTGACGCGACGGCCATCGGATAGTGTTTCGACCGCACGCCGGGCCTCGGCTCGGTGTTCGCGCGGACGTGGCTCAGTTGGTAGAGCATCACCTTGCCAAGGTGAGGGTCGCGGGTTCGAGTCCCGTCGTCCGCTCGGAGGCCGTGACGCCTCACCGGTCCACGGTCAGGCAGGCAGAACGGTCTGGCCGGGTTTGGAGCACGGTGGAGTGGCCGAGAGGCGAGGCAACGGCCTGCAAAGCCGTGTACACGGGTTCGAATCCCGTCTCCACCTCGAGAGCCCCCGTGGCTCGAGCGGGCGATTGGCGCAGTGGTAGCGCGCTTCCTTGACACGGAAGAGGTCACTGGTTCGAACCCAGTATCGCCCACCACCAAAGCCCCAGGTCAGCGACCTGGGGCTTCGTCGTTCTGGCTGCCGTGAGCCGCCTGCGTGCCTAACTGCGTGCCTACGTCGACGGGACGCCCCGGCTGTCACACCCCGAACAGGCGGTCCATCACGACCGCACCGGACTGCACGACCGGCCGGATCTGCTGGCGGTAGACCAGCTCGGTGACCGCGGTGCTGCGGTGCCCGACCAACCGGGAGATCTCCTCCAGAGGCACGCCGCTGTCGGACAGCAACGACACGAAGCTGTGCCGCAGCTCACGCGGCGTCCAGTCCCTCGGGTCAACTTCGACAGCACC
>DATFPQ010000009.1:0-2583 GCA_035264765.1 Actinomycetales bacterium
CAGGACCGCTCGCTGGGCCACGTCCGCCACCCGGAGCAGGTCAGCAAGGCGGGCCTCCCGCCGAAGACGCACGGCGGCGGCCGCCACCGCGAGCACACCGCCGCCGGCGATGAGGATGAGCCGGGCCACCTGCGTCGAGAACGCCGGGGGCTGGTACTGGCCGGGCACGCCGAGCACGGCGCCGCAGACGACCGCCGCCACGGCGTACACCGCGGTCAGCCGCACCCCCACGATGTTCGCGGCCAGCAGGGGCGCGATGACCACCACGCCGAGCAGCGGCTCCGGGCCGTTCGCCAGGTCGAATGCGGAGATGCCAAGAAGGACGACCCCCGGTGCCAGCCGCAGGAGCCAACGCCGAACCCACGCCCGCCTCAGCCAGTCCATGGTCAACCGGTCCCTCCGGCCTGGGACGGCACGCATAAGCGGGCGGGACGGTGGATGGAGCCGTCCCGCCCGCTCACCATACCTTCAGTAGTGGCTCCGTCACTCCGTGCGCTGCCGTGCGCAGAACAGCCGGGTGCCGGGCCGTCAGCGCGCGGCCCGCTGCGCCTTGAGCCGCTGAACCTGGGCGGCCTGGCCGGCGAGGAGCTTCTTGGCCGCGGCCGGCGACGTGGCGCCCTTGATCGCGGCACCGGAGGGGCTGTAGCACACGGCGAAGGACACCGCCCCGCCGACGACGTCGATGGCCATCCAGGAGTTGGGCCGGACCCCGCTCACGGCCGGGAGCCGATAGTGTCCGAAACCCCAAGGTTGTTCTCGCCCGTGGAGCGCCACCGTGACCAGCTCGCCGCAGCACGTGGTTCTAGCCGCCACGGACAGCCAGCCTTACGCGTCGCTGCGCAGCCAACCCACGCCGCGTGCCGAGCGGTACAAGCTCGGTCGAGCACTGCGCCACCGGGTGCCGCGATCGTCCCTGGGGGACTGGGAGCCGCCCCCGGACCGTCGGTCCCCGGTGGACCACGTGGAGCAGTCGCACGAGGGTCGGCTGGCGGAGCTGGTCCCCGTCCGGGTGGGGCGGATGCTGGCCTCGCCGTTCGGCTTCCTGCGCGGCGCGGCGGCGGTGATGGCCGAGGACTTCGCGGGCCTGCCGGCCACCGGGATCACCCCCGTCATCTGCGGTGACGCGCACATCGGCAACTTCGGCTTCTACGGCTCGCCGGAGCAGGACCTGGTCCTGGACCTGAACGACTTCGACGAGGCGCACCCGGGGAGCTGGGAGTGGGACCTGCGCCGGCTGACCACGAGCGTCTGGGTGGCCGGGCGGCAGAACGGGTTCTCCGAGCAGCGCTGCGAGGAGGCCACCGCGTCCTGCGTAGCCTCCTACCGCGACCAGGTGCGCCGACTCGCCGAGCAGCCGCTGCTGGCCCGCTCCTTCGAGCGGATCGACGTCGACCGACTGCAGGCGGAGATGGGGGACTCGCCGCTGGGGGAGGCGATCGGCCGGGCGGCGCGCCGGGCCAG
This sequence comes from Actinomycetales bacterium, assembly GCA_035264765.1. Classification (GTDB taxonomy): domain Bacteria; phylum Actinomycetota; class Actinomycetes; order Actinomycetales; family Angustibacteraceae; genus DATFPQ01. The sequence goes on from DATFPQ010000009.1 coordinate 1,462, forward strand.
GACCAAAACCAGCGACCGGGCGCTTCCGCGCTACACCGAGGAGCACGAGGGACGCCGGCGGATCGTCGAGGAGCCGCCGCTCATCACCCGGCTGGGCGCCGAGGACGCGGAGGCCGTCGGGGCCGCCCTCGATGACTACCTCGCCACGCTGGCGCCGCACTGGCGGCGTGTGCTCGGCGGCTACACCCTGCTCGACACGGCACACAAGGTCGTCGGGGTGGGAAGCGTCGGGCTGCGCGCCTACGTCGCGCTCTGCGAGGGCAGCAGCCCGGACGACGTCCTGTTCCTCCAGCTCAAGCAGGCGCGAAGGTCCGTCGTCGCGCCCTACGTCCACGGGGACTCAGCCTGGCACGCGCACCAGGGCCAGCGCGTCGTGGAGTACCAACAGGCGCTGCAGACGGTCAGCGACCCGCTGCTCGGCTGGACCACGATTGGCAAGCTGCAGTACTACGTGCGCCAGTTCCGCAACATGAAGGGCGCCATCGCCCTCGACGGGATCGACGCGCCGGCCCTCACCGACTACGCCGGGATCTGTGGGCGTCTGCTCGCCAAGGGCCACGCCCGCACGAGCGGCGCCTCGATGATCGCCGGCTACGTCGGCAAGGGGGACAACGTCGACGTGTCCCTGTGCCGCTTCGCGCGCGCCTATGCGGACCAGACCGAGCGGGACCACCAGGCGCTGGCCGAGGCCGTCGACCAGGGACGCCTCCCCGTCGAGCGAGGGATCTGACCGTTACAAGGTTTGTTGCATCGCGGGGATGGTTGTAGTGAAACTGTCAACCGCGCAGTTGCGCGTTGAGCCGTGCGGCCTGTCGGGTGAGGTGGTCGCGTTCGGGGAGGTTGGGCGCTGATCGGGCGGCTTGGGTGTAGAGCCGTGCCGCGGTCGCTGGGTCACCGTCACGCTCGTGCAGGTACGCGGCGGCGGCGGTGTGGCGGGGCAGGGCGGGGTCCAGCTGTGCGAGGGCGGCCAGGCCGGCCCGTGGGCCGTCGGCCTCGCCGACCGCGACGGCCCGGTTGAGGCGGGCCACCGGGTTGTCGGTGAGACGCACCAGCTCGTCGTACCACTCGACGATCTGGACCCAGTCGGTCTCCTGGACCGTGCGGGCGTCGGCGTGCAGCGCG
>DATFPQ010000010.1:0-3861 GCA_035264765.1 Actinomycetales bacterium
GAGCAGCCACTCGCGCTCGCCGCCCTGCCCGAGGTCGGCGCAGACCTGCGAGCCGAAGGCGATCGAGGCGGGCTCGGGCGGGAACGTCGGCTCGGACATGCGAGCAGCATCCCGACCGGCCCTCAGCGGGTGCCTCATCCCGCGGGGGTGAGAACCACACCCAGCCGCCAGAGGTGCTCCACGCCGCCCTCAGCAGCCCACGGCTGCCCCGTCCCCGGACGTCTGACTGTCCAGCAATCATTGATTCACGGCTAGTGCGCCGTGATGCCGAAGTCGCCGACCGCCGCCCTGCCTCGGCACCGTCGGGCAGCTCGACCACGATGCCGTCGCCGTCCGCTCTGGCGGGCGCAGCGGTGTCGGGGGGGGCCGTCGAGCAGCCGGGCGCTGCCGGCGTCCAGCCGTCGCAGGTCCGCGAGCAGGCGGACCCTGGCGGCGTCCAGCAGCCGGACGCTGCCGGCGTCCGGCCATCGCGGATCTGCAAGCAGGCCCCCCGCCGCGCCCGTCCACGTCCGCGTGCGCGACCTCGCCGGCCCGGGTGCAGCGCAGCCAGGGGCTCCGCAGAAGGCAGCGCCACCGCGACGTCCACCGGCGGGGGCGGTGCACGGCGGCCGCGCAGACGTCCATCCAGTCCGCGATCTGCTCGACGGTGCGGCGTTACAGGGTGGGATGCGGCCGGCGGCGTCCGGGCCGACGTTGAGCAGGAAGCTGCCCCCCGAGGGACACCACGTCGACACCGGCGGCCCGAGGCCACCGGTGCAGACCATGCGCACGATCTCCCTTGACACGCCGCGTTCCAGTCCATGACCTTGAGAGGACTCGTTCACCCTCCGTTTACCGCGGGGAGGCAGGCTCACGCCGTCCCGGGTGCTCCGGGCGACCGGGGAGGCAGCGGTGTTCGTACTAGTCCGCCACGCGGACGCCGGCAGCAAGAAGCGGTGGTCCGGGTCGGACGAGGAGCGACCGCTCAGCCGCCGCGGTGAGGAGCAGGCACGCGACCTGGCGGCGATGCTCGCCCGGCTCGGGGTCACCCGGCTGCTGAGCAGCCCGGCTCTGCGCTGCCGGGACACCCTGCAGCCGGCGTCGGAGGAGCTGTGGGTCCCGGTCGAGCCGGTGGCCGCGTTGGCCGCCGGTGCCAAGGCGGAGGACGTGCTGCGGTTGGTGGCGTCCGTCGGGACCGGCGCTGCGCTGTGCACGCACCGCGAGACCCTGCAGACGCTGTCGCAGGCTTGGGCGCGGTCGTGGCAGGCGGCCACCGGGTCGGCGCCGCCGGACGTGTCGGGCACCCCCAAGGCCGGCTGCTGGGTGGTCGAGAACTACGGGACCCCGGCGGCGACCGCCCGCTTCGCCGGTCGGCCGTCTCGGCTGTCCTGGAGCTGACTTCCTGGTGCCCTGCTGCTCGACCGTGCGACACCGGGCCTCGCGGGACACAACGTCGACGCCTCCCGGGCCTAGGCAGCCACCGAGCCAGTGAGGACGTCGAGGGCGAACGCGGGTCGGTTGGTGATGACCGCGTCGACTCCCAGGTCCCGGCACAGCGCGAGATCGGCCGCGCCGTCGACGGTCCACACGTGCACGGCCCGTCCTCTCGCCTGCGCCTGCCCCACCAGCTCCGGACGACGACGCAAGACCTCGATGGAGGGTCCCCACACGCTCGTTCCTGACGGAGCCACAAGCAGCGGCCGGGTGGTGAGCTGCACCAACGCCAACGCCGGCATCAGGGCTCGCGCCCGACGTAGGGCCAGGCTGGAGAAGCTCATCACCCGGACCTGGGACAGCTGCCCGTCGCGCCCGCGGAGCAGCCCGAAGCGGGCGAGCTGGTGAGCCAGCTGGCGCTCCACCAACCCGGACCAGCGAGTGGGGTGCTTGGTCTCGACGGCGAGGCTCACCGGGCAGGGTGCGCTGGACACCAGCTCCAGCAGCGCTTCCAGCGTCAGGCAACGTCCCCCGCTCCATCCGCCGACCGGCTCTCCGTCCGCTCCGGCGCCGCCCTGTGCGTGCCAGGAACCGAAGTCGAGCGTTGACAGGGTGGCGAGGGTGAGGTCCGACACCGCACCGCGCCCGTTCGACGTCCGGTCGATCCTGCGGTCGTGGAGACAGACGAGATGGCCGTCCCGGGTGAGGCGGACATCCGCCTCCAGGCCATCCGCACCGTCGGAGATCGCCTGCTCGTACGCCGCCAGTGTGTGCTCGGGGAGCTCGGCCGAAGATCCCCGGTGGGCCACCACGGCGGGGATGACCGGCCGCTCCAGTGCGCGACCCGCCGGCCGTGGGCTCACCGAGGATCGTGGTTGCAGGAGTAGATCACTCACGGTGTCACCGTGGCGGCTGACGCGTGCGGGAGGAGAAAGATCACGTGCACGTCCGTGGGCACGGCGGTGAACAGTGCGTGATGTCGACTGGTGCTTGTGCGTTCCCCGGTCGGCGTCAGCGGCCGCGCGTGCTGTTGTCTCGCCGCGCTCGCTGTTCGATCTCGAGCGCTGTGTCGTCTCACCGCGCTGTGCCGTCTCACCGCGCTGTGTCGTCTCACCGCGCTCTGTTGTCTCACTGCGCTGTACGTCAGCTGAGGAGGACCAGAACGCCGGCCGCGACGACCGCACCCACGACCGCACCGGCCACGGTCTGCCGGACGGTGTGGTGGCCGAGGAGCAGCCGCGCCCAAGCCGCCAGTGGCGTAAGCGGAGCCAGCAGCAGCGCGGACGGATGAAGCAGGAGCGCCAGGGACACCACCGTGCCAGCGACGCAGGAGGTGTGGACCGAGATCTTCCAGACGGTGGAGATGCCGAGCGTGACGGCGACGCCCGCGCCGATGGCGGCCATGAGGGCGAAGACGTCGGCGGGGGCGTCCATGCGGCGGAGCAGGACGAGACCTGCTGCTACCGAGGTCAGGGCGACGGCCATCATCGCGGGACGTTCCTCGCGCCGCCGAAGGTCGCGGTCGGTGAGTCGACCGGCGCGGATGCCGGCCAGGAGGACCGCGTAGGGCAAGGCCACGGAGAACAGGACGGCCAGGGCCGCGATGCGTAGTCCTCGGGTGAGCGAGTTCGACGCATGCACGCTGACCAGCGTCGTCAGCACAATGACGAGCACGGTGGGTGACAGTGTCTCGGTGACCACCAGGGCCAGCCAGCGCCGCAGGCCCTGCGCCCGCACCACCGAGTAGACGTCCATGACGTCGTGTCTCTACCGAACGGTGGTCCGCGTGGTCAAACCGCGGCGGAGCTCGGCGCGAGATCGGTGGCGGTGGCCGTTACTGACGGTGGTGCCGGGTCCTCGCAGGCCAGGCTCGTGCTCGGTAGGCAAATCTTCGGGAAATCTCGAAGACCTGGGCGCGGGTCAGGAGGCGATGTCGAAGGCTCCCGGGTCGAAACTGGGTCCTCGGTCGTCAGCAGCGGACTCGGCCGATGCGCCGTAGTCGTCGGGGTGCTCGTCCGCTGCGCCGTAGCGAGGTGCGTCCTCGAGCCCTGCCCCGTCGTACTCATCCTGGTCGTACTCATCCTGGTCGTGCTCCGCCTGGTCCTGCTCCGCATGGTCGTGCTCAGCCTGGTCGTGCTCAGCCTGGTCGTGCTCCGCCTGGTGGTACTCAGCGTCGTCGAGCCCAGCGCCGTCGAACCCTGCACCCTCGATCCCCGCGTCCTCGATCCCCGCGTCATCGAACCCCGCGTCGTTGACCGCGTGCAGGACTGCGCTGGCGTAGCCGGGTGGGTCGTAGACCGGTGCCTCCAGCGGTGGTTCGGCCTCGCGGCGGTAGGTGTGCCCGGTCGGGATGGTCCACACGAACACCCCCGGCTGTGGGGACTCGACGCTCCAGCCGGGCAGCGCCTTGACCCAGTGGTGGAAGCGGCAGCCGGGCCCGAAGTTGTG
>DATFPQ010000011.1:0-15581 GCA_035264765.1 Actinomycetales bacterium
GCCGGGTGCGGCCTGGTGCGCCGGGACGGGCACGTCGCGCGCGTCGCCGCCGGCCAGCTTGGCCTCGACGAGCTTCTCGACCGCCTCGCGGTAGTCGTCCTCGAACTCGTCCGCGTCGTAGTCGCCGGTCATCGAGTCGACGAGCGAGGACGCCATGGCGACCTCCTGCGGGCGCAGGTCCTCGGTGCTGCCCAGGTTGTCGAAGTCGGCGGGGCGGACCTCGTCCGGCCAGAGCATGGTCTGCAGCACGATGACGTCGTCGCGCACCCGCAGGACGGCGAGCGTGGAGCGCTGCCGGATCGCCACGTGCACCAGCGCCATCCGGTCCGAGGCGCGCAGGGCCTCGCGCAGCAGCGCGTACGGCTTGACCCCGGTCTTCTCCGGCTCGAGGTAGTAGCTCTTCTCCAGCAGCATCGGGTCGATCTGCTCGGCGGGCACAAACCGCTCGACCTCGATCTCGCGGCTGCCCGACAACGGCAGCTCGGCGATGTCCTCGTCGGTGAGGATCACCAGCTGGCCCTCGGGGGACTCGTAGCCCTTGGCGATCTCGTCGTAGCCGACCTCCTCGCCGCAGACGTCGCAGACCCGCTTGTACCTGATCCGCCCGCCGTCCGCGCGGTGCACCTGGTGGAACGAGATGTCGTGGCTGCTGGTGGCGGTGTACATCTTCACCGGCACGTTCACCAGGCCGAAGGACACAGCGCCCTTCCACATCGCCCGCATGTCCGCTCTCCCTCCGGGTGCCCGTGCGGCACCGCCCGACGTGTGCGCACACGTCACTCCCGGCAGGATGGACCCATGCGACCCATGCTCGCCACCCCAGGCGAGGCCGGGACCCCGCCGCCGACCGGCGCGGAATGGGCACATGAGGTCAAGTGGGACGGCATGCGGCTGCTCGCGGAGGTCAGCGACGGCCGGCTGGTTCTGACGTCGCGCACCGAGGCCGACGTCACCGTGACCTTCCCGGAGCTGACGCCGCTGGCGACCGCCGTGGCGGACGCCCACCTGGACGGCGAGGTGGTCGCCCTGGTCGACGGCCGGCCGAGCTTCGGGGCGCTGGCCGACCGCATGCACGTCCGGGACGCGCGCCGCGCGGCCAGCCTGGCCGAGCGCCTGCCGGTGACCTTCGTCGTCTTCGACCTGCTGCGGCTCTACGGCGTCCCGCTGATCCAGCGACCCTTCGACGAGCGCCGGTCGACGCTCGAGCGGCTCGACCTCGGCGGACCGCAGGACGGCGTCCCCTGGCAGGTGCCCAGCGTCTTCGACGACGGCGCCGCGCTGTACCGCGCGACCCTGGACCAGGGGCTGGAGGGCGTGGTCAGCAAGCGCCGGTCGTCTCGGTACCTGCCGGGCCGGCGCAGCCGGGACTGGGTCAAGCGGCCGCACCGCCTGACCCAGACCTACGTCGTCGGGGGGTGGCGGCCGCAGACGGGAACCACATCGACCCCTGGCTCGCTCCTCGTGGGCCTACCGGACGACGACGGCGGGCTGGTGTTCCTGGGACGGGTGGGCAGCGGGATCGGGCCCACGGCGGCGCAGGACCTCAGCCGGCTGCTGTCCCCGCTGACCCGAGCGACCTCACCCTTTCGCGACGTCGTCCCCCGCGCGGACGCACTCGGCGCGACCTGGGTCGAACCGGCTCTGCTGGTCGAGGTGGCGCATCTCGGCCTCGGCGGCCAGGGCAGGCTGCGGCAGCCGTCGGTGAAGGGCATCCGCACCGACCTGCGCCCGGAGGACCTCCGCCGTGAGCCCTAGCCGCGGTGCCGGGAGGGACACCCACGAGGCGCTGGTCGAGCTGGACGGCCACCGGCTGCGGCTGCGCAACCTCGACAAGGTGCTGTACCCGGAGGAGGGGACGACCAAGGCGCAGGTGCTGGACTACTACGCCCGGGTGGCGCCGGTGATCCTGCCGCACCTGGCCGACCGGCCGGTGAGCCGGTTCCGCTGGCCGGACGGCGTGGCGGCGCAGTCCTTCGTCGAGAAGGAGGTGCCGCGTGGGACGCCGGACTGGGTCAGCAGGGTCACCGTGGACTCCCCCGGCTCCACCAGAGGGCACGAACGGGTGACGTACCCGCTGCTGGACTCGCTGGCGAGCCTGACCTGGGTGGTGAACCTGGCCGCCCTGGAGCTGCACGTGCCGCAGTGGCAGGTCGGCCCCCGCGGCGGTCTGCACTGCCCGAACCGGCTCGTCGTCGACCTCGACCCCGGCCCTCCCGCCGCCCTGCCGGAGTGCGCGGAGGTGGCGCTGCTGGTCCGTGAGCGGCTGGCGGACGACGGCCTGGTACCGCTGCCCGTGACGAGCGGGAGCAAGGGCATGCAGCTGTACGCCGCGGTGAGCGGCCGCCAGGACAGCGACACCCTGCGCGAGTACGCCCGGCGCCTGGCCGAGAGCCTGAGCCGGGAGCGTCCCGACCTGGTCGTGTCGAACATGTCCAAGGCGCTGCGGCCCGGGAAGGTGCTGCTCGACTGGAGCCAGAACCACGGGAAGAAGACCACGATCAGCCCCTACTCGCTGCGCGGCCGGCCACGGGCCCAGGTGGCCGCGCCGCGGAGCTGGGCCGAGGTGGAGGACGCCGGGTCGCTCGCGCAGCTGCACTTCTCCGAGGTCCTGCGTCGGGTCGAGGAGCAGGGTGACCTGGCGGCGGAGCTGCTGGAGCCGGGCCCGAAGGTCCCGACTCGCTGACCGCGGCTCACGACGTCCGCCGACTGCGCTTCTCCTCCCCATCGGCAGCAGGACGCCCCCGGGGCGGCTGCTCCGGGGGCGTCCTTGGTGCACTCAGTGCGCGGCTGCGTACGCCTCCTGCACCTCACCAGAGATACGACCGCGCTCGCTCACCTTGAAACCGTTCTCCTTGGCCCACGCTCGGATCGCCGTCGTGTCGGACGACGAGGAAGCGCCGCCGCGTCGAGCCGTGGGGCGTGTCGTGCGGCCGGACACCCGGCGCGCGTTGCCGACCCAGTGCGCGAGCGAGTCGCGCAGCTGCGCCGCGTTCTGGTCGGACAGGTCGATCTCGTACGTCGCGCCGTCCAGACCGAAGGTCACGGTCTCGGTCGCCTCGCCACCGTCGATGTCGTCGATCAGTACGACCTGGACCTTCTGGGCCATTTGTCTGTCTCCAATGTGTCACTTCACCCCGGGACCCGGTCCTCGCGCCATCCCCCGCAATTCTCCCGAGGTAGATGAGGACATTCTGGTGGGACGCCATGCGCAATGTCAAAGACCTCGAAAATTGAGGGCGCAATGAGGCGGTGCCGGCCGCGGTGAAGGCGTCGCCTTGGCCCGACAAAAGCCATGTCGCCGCCGCCGCCAAGCCAACGGTGAGTCCGCCGTGCAGGTTTAGCGCAGGTAAAGCGACCGGTCGCGGGAAAGCAACGCGGAACCGACACAGAACCCGGCACGTAGCGAAGGCCGGCCGCGGGAAGGACAGCGGGTCCCGGCTTCGGAAGGCGGGACTCGCGTCGAGGCTTCGGAAGGCGGCGGGGCGACGGAAGGGAGAACGAAGGAGCGGCGGCGTGCGAATCAGCCTTCGGCGGACCGTCGGGCCCGCTCGTCCTGCTCCCGCTCGTAGCGCGCCTGCGCGGACCGCTCGCGCCGGTCGCCCTCGAGCATGGCCTTGAGCGCGACGACGAACAGGAACAGCACGCCGATCGAGGGAATGAGTGCGACCAGGGCCTTGACCATGTACTGACGGTACGCCGCGGCGCAGGGGCTGCCGCGCCCGGCCGCTCAGGACCGGGACGGCGTGGAGAAGGCGTCCAGGGGTCCGCCGTCCGGCCCGAGCCGCACCGGCACGTTGTCGATCAGCCGGGTGGTGCCGACCCGGGCCGCCACCGCGAGCAGCGCCTCCCCGCGGTACCACTCCGGCACGTCCTCCAGCGTGTACGGGTGCACCAGGACGAGGTAGTCGACCAGCGCCAGCGGCTCGTGCACCAGCACCTCGCGGGCCGCCCGGCGTACCGCGCTGGGACCCTCGGCCGCCCGGTCAGCGCCCGCGCGCAGAGCCGCGGAGAGCGCGAGCGCCGCCTCCCGGTCACTCGCGGTGAGGTAGACGTTGCGGCTGCTGAGCGCCAGGCCGTCCGGCTCACGGACCGTGGCGACCGCGATCACGTCGACCGGGAAGTCCAGGTCGCGGACCATCCGGTTGATGAGCAGCAGCTGCTGCGCGTCCTTCTGACCGAAGTACGCGGCGTGCGGACGGGTGAGGTGCAGCATCTTTCCCACCACCGTGAGCACGCCGTCGAAATGGCCTGGCCGGAGCTGCCCCTCCAGCACCGCCCCGAGCGGGCCGGCGCTGACCCGCACACCGGGGTCGCCGTCCGGGTACACGACGTCGGGGGTCGGCGTGAAGACGACGTCCACGCCCTCGCGGGCGCAGATGGCGATGTCGGCGTCTACCGTGCGCGGGTAGCGGGACAGGTCCTCCCCGGGGCCGAACTGCAGCGGGTTCAGGAAGATCGTCACGATGACGTGCCGGGCGCGCTCGCGGGCCCGCCGGATCAGGGCCGCGTGCCCTTGGTGCAACGCCCCCATCGTCATCACGACGGCGACCTCGCCCTGGTCGAGGCCGGCCCGGGCCGCAGCGAGCTCCGCGCGGGTGCGGACCATCAGAGGCCGCGGGGCGGTCCGGTTGGCCGTGGCCGCATCGCTCGCCCCCTTGCTCGCCACGTGCGACGCGGCCTCGGGCGGGGGAACGTTCGGGCTCACTGTGGCTCCTCGGTACGGGCCAGGACGTCCAGCAGGCTCGCGGCCGCGTGCGGCGCCAGCCGTCCGGAGGCCAGCGACCGGACGGCGGTGGCGCGGGCCAGCGCGACGTAGGTCGGGAGCACGTCCGGGCTCTCGGTGGCGAGCTCGCGGACGTGCGCGGACACCGTACCCGCGTCGCCCCGGGACACCGGCCCGGTGAGGGCGGCGTCCCCGCTGCGCAGGGCGCCGTCCAGGGCCGCGAGCAGCAGCGGCTCCAGCACGCGGTCCGGCCGGTCGATACCGCTGTTCCGCAGCACCTGGAGGGCCTGGGCGACCAGCGTCACCAGATGGTTGGAGCCGTGCGAGAGCGCGGCGTGGTAGCGCGGGCGGTCGCGCTCGGCGACCCACACCGGCTCGGCGCCCATCTCGACGACCAGCGCCTCGGCCACCGGTCGGACCGGCTCCGCGGCGGTGACGCCGAAGCAGCAGGTCGCCAGCCGTTGCAGGTCGACCGACGTGCCGGTGAAGGTCATCGCCGGGTGCAGCGCGAGGGCAATCACGTGCTGCGGGCGGGCCGGGTTGAGGACGGCGGTGCCGAACCGCCCGCTGGTGTGCACGACGAGCTGGCCGGCCGGCCAGGCGCCGACGTCGGTCAGGCCCTGCACGAGTCCCGGCAGCTCGTCGTCCGGGACGGTGAGCAGCACCAGGTCGGCCGCGGCGACGACGTCCGGCACCGGGAGCAGCGGCACCCCGGGCAGCAGCGCCTCCGCGCGGGCCCGCGAGGCGTCGCTCACGCCGCTGGCGGCCACGACCCGGTGTCCGGACCGCGCGAGCGCCGCACCCAGCACCGCGCCGACCCGACCGGTCCCGACGACCCCGACGTCCAGCCGCGCGGGGCGGCCCAGGTCGTCTGCTGCTGCTGACACGCGCCCGACGCTAGCGCGCCCGCCCGTGCGGACCGCCCCGGCTAGGCTCGCCGCATGGGACGTCACGAGCGGCTGGCGCAGCTGACGGACGTCGACGCACCCGGCCTCGTGGTGGCCGACCTCGGGTGCGGCACCGGCCGGACCATCCGCGAGCTGCTGCGGCTCGACCCACCGCCCGCGGTGGTCCATGCCCTCGACTCCACCAGCCAGCTCGACGACGACCTCCTGCACGACGAGCGGGTGGTGTCCCGCGTGGCGGACCTGGATGTGCCACTGCCCTTCGACGACGAGTCCCTCGACCGGGTGCTGTCGATGAACGTCGCCGAGAACCTGCACCAGCCGGCCGGCTTCCTGCGCGAGTGCACCCGGGTGCTTCGACCGGGCGGCACCGCCGTCATCGGGCACACGGACTTCGACACCGCGCTGTTCACCAGCGACGACGACGAGCTGACCCGGCTGCTCGTCGACCGGTTCGTCGCCGAGGTGCCGGACGGCTCCCAGGGCACCGACGGGTTCATGGGACGCAAGCTGCTGAGCCTGGCGGTCGACGCGCCGCTGCTGCTGGAGCAGGTGCACTCGTGGGCCGACCCGCACCGCCGGTTCGACCGCGGGTCGCTGGCCTGGAAGATCGCCATGGGGATGGTGGCGGCCGCGCGGGACGACGCCGGGCTGGCGGCGCGGGCCGCGGCCTGGGTGGAGTCGGTGCGCCGGCTGGCCGACCAGGGTCGCTTCCTGTTCACGATCACGGACGTGGTCGTGGTGCTGCGCAAGCCCCGCTGAGCCGTGACCCAGGACCGACCCGGCCCGGCCCTGCCATGGGCGGACGCGTGGGAGGAGGCGCTCTATGGCCCGCACGGTTTTTACCGGCGAACCGGCGGCCCGGCCGCGCACTTCCGCACCGGGGTGTCTGCCTCGCCGCTGCTGGCCGGCGCGCTCGCCCGGCTGGCTCGCGCCTGCGGTCTGCACCGGGTGGTGGACGTCGGCGCCGGGCGCGGCGAGCTGCTCGGCCAGCTGGCGGTTCATAACCCGACGCTCGAGCTGGTCGGAGTCGACGTCGTGCCGCGGCCGACCGGGCAGCCCGCGTCGGCGTCGGCGGGGCTGCCCGCGTCGGCCGGCTGGCTGCAGGCGCCCGGCGGCGCGGGACTACCCCCGGCCGAGGTGCTGCGGGAGGTCTGCCGATCGGCGCTCGTGGTCGCCCACGAGTGGCTGGACGTCGTGCCGTGTCCAGTCCTCGAGGTCGACGGGAACGGCGTCGTGCGGCAGGTCGAGGTCGACGTCCGGACCGGGTCCGAGCGGCTCGGCGCGCCTGCGGACGCCGACGACCTGGACTGGGTACGCCGGTGGTGGGCCGTGGACGGGGCCGCGGCGGGCACCCGGGTGGAGGTGGGCGTCCCGCGCGACCGCGCCTGGGCGTCCCTGCTGGGGTCGGCTCCGGACGCCGTGCTGCTGGCCGTCGACTACGCGCACGCCCGCGAGGACCGGCCCCCGTTCGGCACCCTGGCGGGCTTCCGGGACGGGCGTGCCTGCCCACCGCGGCCGGACGGGTCCTGCGACATCACGGCCCACGTGGCGCTCGACGCGGTGGCGGCAGCGGGGCGCAGCGCCGGCGCGTCCGCGACCCTGCTGACCACGCAGCGCCGGGCGTTGCTCGGACTGGGGGTCGACCCGCGCCGGCCGGCGGCCGACCCGGGCCACGACCCCCGCGGATACCTGGCCGCGCTACAGCGGGCCGGCGAGGCGGCCGAGCTCGTCGACCCCGGCGGGCTCGGCGGGTTCGGCTGGCTGCTGCAGTCCACCGGACCGCCCCTTCCCGACCTAGCTCCCTGACCGCCGTTGCTCATGAGGCGCGCCCTTCCTCACGAGGGACGCCGATCCCGGCGCGTCGCACGGCCGCAGCCGGCGTCGCTCGGGAGCAACGGCGTCGCTCGGGAGCAACGGCGTCGCTCGTGAGCAACCGGGGTGAGGGTCAGGCCGTGAGGGGCACGCTGCGGTAGCCGCGCAGCACGAACGACGGCCGCCGTTCCGGCTCGCCGGCGGGCTGCAGCCCGGGGAACCGTCTCAGCAGGGCGCGCAGCGCGGTCTGCAGCTCCAGCCGGGCAAGCGGCGCCCCGAGGCAGAAATGGATGCCCGCGCCGAAGGCCAGGTGCGGGTTGGGGCTCCGGACGACGACGAAGCGGTCCGGCTCGGCGAAGGCGGCGGGGTCGCGGTTGGCCGCACCGAGCAGCGCCGCGACCTTCTGCCCCCGGGCGAGCCGCAGCGGACCGGCCGGCAGCTCGATCTCGACGTCCTGGGTGGCGGTCCGCTCGAACAGCTGCAGCGGGCTGTCGTGCCGCAGCAGCTCCTCGGCCGCGAGCGCCACCAGCCCGTCGTCGTCGAGGGTGCGCAGCAGCAGGTCCAGCTGGTCCGGCGCGCGAAGGAGCTGCACCAGGCCGTTGCCGAAGCCGTTCACGCTGGCCTCGTGCCCTGCGTTGAGCAGGAGCACCACGGTCGCGACCAGCTCGTGGTCATCCAGCCGGTCGCCGCCGTCGCGGGCCTGCACCAGGTGCGTGACCAGGTCGTCGGCGGGCTCGCGGCGCCGCCGGTCGGCCAGCTCGCCGACGTACGTCGCGAACTCGGCGCACGCCTGGCGTGCGCGCTCCTCCTGCTCGGCGGTCCGGTCGACCTCGTACATCGCCACGATCGCCTGCGACCACGGCCGTAGCAGGTCGCGGTCGGCCGCCGGCCAGCCGAGCAGGTCCGCGATCACGAGCACCGGCAGCGGCTCGGCGTAGTCCGTCAGCGCGTCGAACCGGCCCCGCTGCGCCAGCGTCTGCTCGCAGCCGTCCAGCAGGCCGTCCGCCAGGCGCGTCACCCGGGGCCGCAGCCGCTCGACGTGGCCGCGACCGAACGCCTGCGCCACCAGCCGCCGCAGCCGGGTGTGCTTGGGCGGCTCGCTGTCCAGGATCGAGTCGGCGTGCAGCCAGTTGAAGGTCGCCCAGTCCGACTCCGGTCGGCGCGGCACCAGCACGCGGCCCAGCCGGCGGTCGCGTAGCACGGCGTCGCAGGCCACGTGCGACAGCGCCACCGCCGTTCCGAGATCGTCATGCCACCCGACCGGCTGGGTCCTCCGGGCACGCTCGAAGGCCGGGTACGGGTCCGCGACGAACGTCGGGTCGCGCAGGTCGAGCAGCGCGGCGAGCGACGTGCTCACCGGCCCACCATCCACCGGCCGTGGTCGGCGTCGCCGGCCGCTCCACGCGCGGTCCGAGCGCGCGCGGCCTGCTGGTCCAGCAGGCGGCGGGCGACGTCGGGCGCGAGGTGCTCGACGGTCGGGGTCACCGGCCCGCGGGTGGAGTGCACGACGAAGGTCACCAGGCTGAGCCGCCGCTGCAGCGGACCCTGGGTCAGGGCCAGGCTCTGGGTGCGCGCATGCGGCACGACGTCGAGCTGGCGCCCGAGCGCCCCGCGGCGCAGCAGCAGCGCGTGGTCGAGCACCTGCACGCCGTGCCGCCGCCAGCCGACCGGGTCGACCCACCGGCTCGAGCGCGGCGCGGGGACGAAGCCTCCCTCTGGGCCACGGCCGGTCAGGCCCGCGGACACCGGGCCGGCGTCGTCCGGCGACAGCGCCGGGACGGCGAGGTGGAGCACGCGCAACGCCTCCGCCCGGCTGCCGACGGTGAGCAGCACATTCTCGTCGGCCTGCCCCTCCTCGCCGTTTCCCCGACCTTCGTACCCGGCGACGTTGACCTGGAGCTGCCACCAGTCCCGGCCCCGCCACAGCAGGGGCTGGCTGACCCGCACCGCCTGCACGCGGCCGGGCGGCACGGTCTGCGACCGGGTCGTCAGCAGGCCGTGGTGCAGCCGGATGCCGTCGGGTGAGGTGGCGACGCGAAAGCCGAACGTCGTCGTGAACCGATGCCAGGTGGCGCTGATCAGACCCAGCAGGATCGGGATGACGGCGGCCAGCACCGCGGCCTGGCCGGTCACGACCACGGCGACCACGACCGCCACCAGGGCGCCCCCGAGCGTCAGCGTGGTGCCGCTGCGCAGCAGGGACTCCACCGAGCGCGCCACCGGGACGGCGAGGATCTCGTGCTCGGGTGCCTGGGGCGCCAGCTCGCCCTCGTAGGCGACGCCGGCCGCGCGCGCCAGCAGGGTGTTGCGCAGTTCCTGCGCCTCGTGCTCGCGCAGCAGCGAGAGCCGGACGCCGGACCCGCGGCCGCCGGCCACCTCGAGCTTCAGCTCGGCCAGCCCGAGGAACCGTCCCAACAGCGGGCGCACGACGTCGACGGCCTGCAGCCGGTCCAGCCGGGCCTGCCGTTCCTGCCGGAACAGCACGCCGGTCTGCAGCTGCAGCGCTTCCGCGTCGACGCGGTAGCGGGCCCGCCGCCAGGCGAGCACGGCGTAGACCCCGGCCAGCACGGCGACGCCGAACAGCAGGCCGAGGCTGAACAGGGCCTCCTGGCGGGACGGCAGACCGGCGTCCACCAGCTCGCCGCCACGCTGCTGGCCCACCACGACGAGCATCGCGGCCACGACCTTCCAGCCGCGGACCAGCGGGGTCAGCGGATGCAGCCGGTGCCAGCCGTCCTCGGTCGGGGGCTCCCGCGGTGCCGGCAGTGCCGCCGGAGGTCCGGACTGAGGTGCCTCGCGTGGCGGCCCAGCCTCGCCGGAGCCCGGCTCCACGCTCGGCCCCGGCGCCGGTGCCCGCTCCGGCGTTGTCACAGCCCGGCCAGGCGGGCCTCGCCGAGGCGGGCCAGCCGGTCACGCAGCCGGGCGGCCTCGTCGGGCACCAGCCCCGGGATGGAGGCGTCGGTGCCGGGTGACGCGGTGTGCAGCTGCACGCTCGCGAAGCCGAGGCGACGGGCCAGCGGCCCGGCCTGCACGTCCACGAACTGCATCCGGCCGTACGGGACGACGACCACGGACCGGAAGGACACGCCCTTGCGGACGAGCAGGTCGTCCTCCCGCTCGGCGTACCCGAGCGCGGCCACCTGCCGGCCGGTCAGCCACCACACCCAGACCAGCACGCCCAAGGCCGCCACCGCGCCGAGGTCAAGCCAGGCGGGCCCGGCCAGGGTGCCGAGCACGAGGCAGAGCACCGCCACCGCCCCGCAGAGCACCGCGGCGATGATCCGTCGGGCCAGGGCGAGGCGGTCCGAGACCGGACGCCAGGTCACGTCGTCCGGCTGAAAGGGGTCCGTGCCTGCCACGCGCGTCATCGTGGCACAAGCCGCGCGGCGCCGGAGTGCCGCGGCTCAGTCGGTCGAGGCCGCGTCGACGACGTCGTGGTGGGCCTCCGGACGCCCCCGACGCCGGACTTGGACCGGCACCTGTGCAACCTCGCCGCCCGGCCTGGGGAGTGGCCAGTAGAGCGCCAGAATTGCGGCGCGCTCCTGCTCCTCGGCCGTCCGGGGCGCGTCACCGTTCATGGCGGCCTGCACCAGCGCGCTCGCCAGCACGCGCACACCGATCCCGTGGCGACGGGAGACGGCTCGCAGCTGGCCGAACGCCTCGTCCGGCGAGCAACGGTTGAGGCCCATGATGATGCCCTCGGCCAGCGGCAGGTGCGTCCTGGGCGGCAGGCCCGTCGACGTGCGGTCGAACCCGCGTGCCTGGTCGCTCACGCTCACTCCTCGGTGGCGACAGGCGGGCGCCTGCAGCCGCTCGGGCGACGTCCCGACTCTTGAGAGCGTCGACACCATGATGCGACGGCCCAGGACCGCCGACAAGGGACGTCGTCGACGTCGCTTGCAGGTGAGCCCGGCCCGCCTTGATGCGAGAATCGTCGCAATGAGGCATCAACGGAGTGCAAACGCGACGTGACCTGGTGGCAACCACTGCTGGGTCTGGTGCTGGGCCTCGCGGTGTCCTACGCCGTGCTGGTCGTGGCCCTCCTCGTATCGGCCCGCCGGCATCCCGAGACCCTGAGCCTGCGCGCCGTCCTGCGCCTGCTTCCCGACCTGCTGCGTCTGGTCCGGTCCCTCCTGGCCGACAAGACGGTTCCCCGTGGCGTGCGCGTACGGCTCGTCCTGCTGCTGGCCTATCTCGCCTCGCCCATCGACCTGGTGCCCGACGTCGTCCCGGTGCTCGGGTACGCCGACGACGTACTCGTCGTCGCCCTGGTGCTGCGGGCGGTGGTGCGTCGGGCCGGTGCGGACGCGCTGCGCGCCCACTGGGACGGGACGCCGGACGGCCTCGCGGCGGTCGAGCGCCTCGCCGGGCTCCGCACGGACCTGCCAGACTCGCGGACGTGACGCAGACCGGGCAGGACGGCGCGGCCGGCCGTCAGCTCACCGTCGGCGTGGGCGCGGGTGGCCTCGCGACGTCGGACATGGTGCTGAACATCGGTCCCCAGCACCCCGCCACCCACGGCGTCCTGCGGCTGCGGCTGGTGCTCGACGGCGAGCGGATCGTCACCGCGGACCCGGTGATCGGATACATGCACCGCGGCGCCGAGAAGCTGTTCGAGGTGCGCGACTACCGGCAGATCATCGTGCTGGCGAACCGGCACGACTGGCTCTCGGCCTTCTCCAACGAGCTCGGGGTCGTCCTGGGCGCGGAGAAGATGCTCGGGATGGAGGTGCCGGAGCGGGCGGTGTGGGCCCGGACCCTGCTGGCCGAGCTGAACCGGGTGCTCAACCACCTGATGTTCGCCGGCGCCTACCCGCTCGAGCTCGGCGCCATCACGCCGATCTTCTACGCGTTCCGCGAGCGCGAGGAGCTGCAGGCCGTGATGGAGGAGGTCTCCGGCGGCCGGATCCACTACATGTTCAACCGGGTGGGCGGCCTCAAGGAGGACCTGCCGGCAGGCTGGCTCGGCCGGGTCCAGGCTGCGGTCGGAGCGGTGCGACGCCGGCTCCCCGACCTGGAAGGGTTGCTGATCGGCAACGAGATCCTGTACGCCCGCACTCGCGGCGTCGGGGTGCTCGCGCGGGAGGTGGCGTCCGGGTACGGGGCCAGTGGTCCGATCGCCCGGGCGAGCGGTATGGACGTCGACCTGCGTCGAGACGAGCCGTACCTCGCCTACGGTGAGCTGTTCGCGCCCGGCGGGCCCGGGCGGGTGGTCACACGGACCGAGGGGGACGCCCTGGCCCGGCTGGAGTGCCTGCTGGAGCAGATCCGGGTGTCGCTGGACCTGGCCGAGGTGTGCGTGGACCGGCTGCGGTCGATGCCGCCCGGCCCGGTCAACGTGCGGCTCCCGAAGGTGCTGCGCGTCCCGGAGGGGCACATCTACACCTGGACCGAGAACCCGCTGGGGATCAACGGGTACTACCTCGTCTCGCGCGGCGACAAGGTCCCCTGGCGGCTCAAGCTGCGCTCGGCGTCGTTCGGCAACGTCCAGACGCTGTCGCACCTGCTGCCCGGCTGCGTGGTCGGCGACATGGTGGCCATCCTCGGGTCGATGTTCTTCGTCGTGGGGGACATCGACAAGTAACGACTCGCAGCCCGGCTCAGTTGCCGGACCTCAGTTGCCGGACCGCAGCCCTTAACGAGCCCCGGCGCGGTGTCCGTCAGGCGCGGTGCTGCGTCAGGCGCGGTGCGGCGTCCGGCCAGTGAACGGGGACGCGCCTGCCGGTACGAGTGTGAGCCGGGGGACGACGACAGCACGGGCCGCGGCCGAGCTGCCGGCGCGGGTGGCGGCCGGGCTGGCGGCGCGGGTGGCGGCCGGGCTGGCGGCGCGGCTGGCGGCCGGGGTGCCGACGGTCGCTAGGCGGACGACGGTGGCCTGCTCGGGCAGCGGGCGGCCCAGGACGGCGTCGGCGAGCCGGTGACGCCCGGCGTACCCGCGGCCGACCATCGCGGTCGCCACCGAGACGAGCAGCCGCCAGCGCCAGGAGCGCCCACCACGATGCGTACCGGTCACAGCGCCGGAGTCTAGGGCGCCCACGGCGTCGGCCGCCGTGCTCGCGCCCCGGCGTGTCGCGGCGCCGTACTCGCCCCCACGCCGTACTCACCAACCACGCCGTTGCTCCCGAGGAACGCCGACCTCCACCCCCTCGGGACCGCGAAATGGCGCTGCTCAGGAGCAATGGCGCTGCTCGTGAGCAAGGCGGGACGTCGGGGACGCCGGGGCGCAGGACGGCGTGCGATGCTGCGGGAGTGCCGGAGCCGGACGTCGAGACCACGCTGGACGTGCTGGACTGGCGCCGCCGGACGCATGACCTCTACCGCGCGGTCCGGGCCGCGGACGACCCGGCCGCCGCCCACGCCCTGTGGTGCGAGGGCCGCAACGACCTCTTCGCCCGGCATCCGGCGTCGCCGCTGCCGCCCGAGCACCGGGCCGCCTTCCCCGGCCTGGCGGTCGCCCCCTACGACGATGCGTACCGGCTCGAGGCCGCCGTCGAGCCGGTCGAACCCAAGGAGCCGGGGGACGCCGCCGACACCTTCGACGCAGACACCGGCACCGACGGCGTCGTGCCGTTCCGCCGGCTCGGGCGCGTACGCCTCGCCGTGCCCGGCGGCGACGTCACACTCGACGTCTGGCGGCTCGCGTCGTACGCCGGCGGGCTGTTCCTGCCGGTGCGCGACGGCACGAGCGGCGGCCCGAGCTACGGCGGCGGTCGGTACCTGCTCGACACCGTTAAGGGCGCCGACCTCGGACCGGGCCGGGCGCCCGGCACCGTGGTCGTCGACCTCAACTTCGCCTACAACCCGTCCTGCGCGTATGAACCGTCCTGGGCCTGCCCACTGGCGCCGCTCGGCAACCGGACCGCGGTGCCGCTGCCGATCGGCGAGCAGCACCGCGGCCCCTGGGTGCACTGAGCCATAAGCAGTCAGCCCGGCACCGGCTGCTCGGCCGCCAGCGCGAGCAGCCAGTCGCCGTACTCGCTGATGTCGCGACCGGTCGCCACAGCCACGGCGTCGCAGGAGAACCCGGCCGACCACGAGCCGTCGTCCAGCTCGACTGCGCCGAGCTGCATCGGTGCGGGCAGCTCGGCCAGGAACGACCCGAGCGCCGCCTCCGACAGCAGCCAGCGCTCACCCACGATCGAGACCCCGTCCGGGGCGCGGACCAGCCCGGGCTTCGGCGGTGCGGTGTCGAGCCGGAACAGCCGGTACGACGGCGCGGTGCGCACCTGGCCCGCACAGACGGCACCGCGCCGCTCCAGCTCGTGCACCAGCGGCTGCCCACGCCGGTGCGCGCCGACCACGACGAGCGGCACGGCCGGCGCACCGGCTGCCACGGGCCAGGGCACCCGCGGCGAGAGCGGCCTCGCGACGCCGGTCGCGAACAAGGGCGGCGGCGCGGCCGGCACCAGCACCCGCCGCGCCACGTCGGCGACGAGGGCGTCGGCGAACGGACGCCCCAGGACGGTGACGCCGAACTGCGAGCCGTCGTCCACCGACCCGGCCGGCACCGCCACCGCGCACAGGTCGAACAGGTTGCAGAAGTTGGTGTACGTGCCCATCCGCGAGTTGACGCCGACCGGGTCCGCCCCGACCTCCGCCAGGGTCGGGTGCTCCGGAGCCGTGGGGACGACCAAAGCGTCGATGCCATCCAGCGAGGCGAGGGCGACCGCTCGCAGCGACTCCAGCCGGGCACTGTCGCGCACGTAGCGGCTCGCGGGCACCGTCCCGGCCGCGCCGATGATGCCGCCGACGACCGGGTCGACGGCGTCGCGGTGGGCGTCGACGAACTCCCCGACCGCCGCGTGCCGCTCGGCCACCAGCCCACCGTCGTAGAGGAGCCGGGCCGCCTCGAGAAAGGGGCCGAGGTCGACGGGGACCACCTGGATGCCGTCGGCGTCCATCCGGTCCACCACCCGGGCGAAGGCTTCCGCCCAGCCCGGCGCGAGCCCGGGAAGGTCCCGCGGAACCGCGACGCGCGGCGCCCCCGGTGCGCCGAGCGGGGCGTCGGACGGCCACGCACGGGCGCTGCCGGCCATGATCCCCATCGCCACCTCGGCGGTGGGCAGGTCGCGCGCGAAGACCGTCACGCAGTCCCACGATCGACACGCGGGCACGACCCCATCGACCGGCACGACGCC
>DATFPQ010000012.1:0-17334 GCA_035264765.1 Actinomycetales bacterium
CACCCGGTGGACGCATGTGGCCATCACGGCGGTGCTGCTCACGGCGGCGACCATGACGATGCCGGGCGCCGTCCTGCTGAAGGCGCTCGCGCACCTGGTGATCGCCCTCGCGACGGTCGTCGTCGCAACCCTGCTCGTGTCGCGGATGACGGAGCGGCTGCACGTCGCGGCGACGCACGACGCGTTGACCGGCCTGCCGAACCGGCGGCTGTTCCACGCCGCGACCAAGGCGGCGCTGGCCCGGCGGGCGATGCACGGTGGGTCGGTGCTGGTGCTGCTCATCGACCTCGACCGGTTCAAGTACGTCAACGACACCTTCGGGCACGCGGTGGGCGACGTCCTGCTCCAGCTGCTTGCGCCGCGGCTGCGCGGCTCAGTTCGGTCGGCCGACGTCGTGGCCCGGCTCGGTGGCGACGAGTTCGCCGTCCTCTGCGAGGACCCCTCCGGAACGCTAGACCCGCAGGACGTGCTCGCCAGGGTGGCCGCCGCCTGGGCCGACCCCGTACAGGTCGGAGGCCGTCGGCTGTACGCCAGCGGCAGCGTCGGCGTCGCGATCGCCTCGGACGCCGACACACCCGACACGCTGCTGCGCGACGCCGACACCGCGATGTACGAGGCCAAGAGCGGGGGCGGCGGTCGATCGAGCGTCTTCGACCCGGGCGCCGGCATCGGGCGCGGCCCACGGCTGATGGCCATCGAGCACGGCCTGCGGGACGCCATCGCCCGCGGTGAGCTCGCCCTCCACTACCAGCCCGTCGTGGCGCTGCAGGACTGCCGCCCGGTCGGCGCCGAGGGCCTGCTGCGGTGGACCAGCGGCGAGCTCGGCGACGTCGGCCCCGACGAGTTCATCGAGGTGGCCGAGCGCAGCGGGCTGATCGACCAGCTCGGCGCGTGGGTGCTGGACCGCGCCCTGCGCGACCTGGCTCAGTGGCGGCACTCGGGTGTCGTCGACGAGTCCTTCCGCGTCGCGGTAAACGTCAGCGCGCACCAGCTGACCGAGGCGCTGCCCGCCCAGGTGGAGGCCCTGCTCGCCCGCTACCGGGTGCCGCCGGGCAACCTCGGCCTGGAGATCACCGAGAGCGCCGTGATGGCAGGCGAGACGCCGGGCGCGGTGCTGGACCGGCTGCATGCGCTGGGGGTCACGCTGCTGCTGGACGACTTCGGCACTGGCTACTCCTCCCTGTCCCACCTGCGCCGCTACCCGTTCGACGTCGTCAAGGTCGACCGGTCGTTCGTCGCGGGCCTGTGCGCCCACGGCGAGGACCACGCGCTGGTCATCGGGGTCCTGTCGCTCGCCCACGCGCTCGGCAAGACCGTCGCGGCCGAGGGCATCGAGACCTCGCGCCAGCTGCACGAGCTGCACCTGGCCGGGTGCGACACCGCCCAGGGGTTCTGGTTGTCCCGTCCAGTGCCCGCGGAGCGGCTCGAGGCCGCGCTCGACGCGGCCGGGGACGCGCGCCCCGACGGCTCACTTCCAGGAGCGGCCGCCTGATCCGGGGCGGTGCCGGCGGTCTCAGCGCAGCGCGGGCGCGACCTCGCGCTCGAACAGCTCGATGCCGGACCGGTCGTATGCGGCGTCGGCGAAGTAGCAGATGGCGTAGGTCATGCCGGCGTCCTGCAGCTCGCGCAGGGTCTGGACGATCTGCTCGGGCGTCCCGACGGCGGGACCGGAGCGGTAGTCGTTGACCACCTGGGCGGCGCGGTCCGCCGGCAGGACCGCCTCGTAGTGGTCCTTGATCCAGTCCAGCCGCTCCTGCACCTCGGCGTCGTCGCGGCCGATGACGACGTTGTAGTTGGCCGAGCGGGTGATGGCGCCGAAGTCCGTGCCCACGTCGCGGCAGTGGCCGGCGAGAACCTCGGACTTGTGCGTGAACTCCTCGACCGTCCCGGCGAAGTTCGTGTACGCCGCGTACTGGGCCGCGATCCGCAGCGTCTTCTTCTCGCCCCCACCGGCGATCCACAGCGGCACGCCGCCCTCCTGCAGCGGCAGCGGACGGCCGATCGCGCCGTCCACGTCGTAGTACTTGCCGTGCAGCGTTGCCGTGCCGTTCGCCCAGAGCTGGCTCATGATCTGCACGCCCTCGTCCAGCATGCCGATCCGCTCCCCGGCCCGCGGGAAGCCGTAGCCGTACGCCCGCCACTCGTGCTCGTACCACCCGGCGCCGATGCCCATCTCGGCGCGGCCGCCGGAGACGACGTCCACGGTGGCCGCGACCTTCGCGAGGTACGCCGGGTTGCGGTACGCCATGCAGGTGCACATCTGCCCGAGCCGCACGCGTGACGTCGACGCCGCGAACGCCGCCATCAGGGTCCAGGCCTCGTG
Source organism: Actinomycetales bacterium (assembly GCA_035264765.1). Lineage (GTDB taxonomy): Bacteria > Actinomycetota > Actinomycetes > Actinomycetales > Angustibacteraceae > DATFPQ01. The sequence goes on from DATFPQ010000012.1 coordinate 2,324, forward strand.
CGTCGGCTCCTCGCTCGGCACCGGCACGGTGTGGAAGTGGTCGTAGACCCAGATCGACTCCCAGACGTCGTTCGCGTCCGCGTGCGCGGCGACGTCATGCATCGCCCGCCACTGCTCCTTCGGGTCGATCCCGACCAGGTCCATCCGCCAGCCCTGAGGCACGAAGAGTCCGAAGCGCATGGCCCGCAGCCTACGGCGGATCCGCAGCGCCGCCACCTGCGCGCCGGTAGCCTGCAAACCATGCCCCTGAAGCTGTCCGTCGTCGGTACCGGCTACCTCGGCGCGGTGCATGCGGCATGCATGGCCGACCTCGGCCACGACGTCGTCGCGGTCGACGTCGACGCCGAAAAGATCGCCGTCCTGGCGGCCGGCCGGGCGCCGTTCTTCGAGCCCGGGCTGCCCGAGCTGCTGGAGCGCGCCCTGGCCACCGGGCGGCTGCGCTTCACCACCGACTACACCGAGCTGGGCGAGTGCGACGTGCATTTCGTGTGCGTCGGGACGCCGCAGCGCAAGGGCGAGAACGCGGCGGACCTCACCTACGTGGATGCCGCCTTCGGCGAGCTGGCCAAGCACCTCACCGGCGACACGCTGGTGGTCGGCAAGTCCACCGTGCCGGTGGGCACCGCGGCCCGGCTGCAGGACATGCTCCACGACGTCGCACCGGGCGGCACCGGAGTGGTGCTGGCCTGGAACCCCGAGTTCCTGCGCGAGGGGTTCGCGGTCAAGGACACCCTGCACCCAGACCGCCTGGTCTACGGCGTGCGCGACGGCGCGGACGGCGAGCGGGCCACCGCGCTGCTGGACCAGGTGTACGCCGCGACGATCGCCAACGGGACGCCGCGGATCACCACCGACTACGCCACCGCGGAGCTGGTCAAGGCGGCCGCCAACTCCTTCCTCGCCACCAAGATCTCCTTCATCAACGCCATGGCGGAGGTCTGCGAGGCGGCCGGTGCCGACGTCGTTGCGCTCGCCGACGCCATCGGCCATGACGAGCGCATCGGCCGCAGGTTCCTCGGCGCCGGCCTCGGCTTCGGCGGCGGGTGCCTGCCCAAGGACATCCGCGCGTTCATGGCGCGCGCCGGTGAGCTGGGCGCCGACCAGGCCCTGAGCTTCCTGCGTGAGGTCGACGCGATCAACATGCGCCGCAGGTCGCGCATGGTCGACATCGCCCGCGAGCAGCTCGGTGGGAGCTTCATCGGCAAGCGGGTTGCGGTGCTCGGGGCCGCGTTCAAGCCGGACAGCGACGACATCCGCGACTCCCCCGCCCTTTCGGTGGCCGCGATGATCCGGCTCCAGGGCGCGCACGTCAGAGTGCACGACCCGGAGGCGATGGCGAACGCCCGCCGGGCCTGGCCGGACCTGACGTACGCCGAGTCGGCGCTCGACGCACTGGCGGACGCGGACGTCGTCCTGCACCTCACCGAGTGGCGGGAGTACCGCGAGCTCGACCCGGCGGCGCTGGTGGACGTGGTCCGGACGCCGAACGTGGTCGACGGGCGCAACGCCCTCGACCCGGCCCGGTGGCAGGACGCCGGCTGGACCTACCGGGCGCTGGGGCGTCCACAGGTCTGAGCCGCTGAGCCACCGGTGGTGTCGGCCATCCGGGCGCACCTGCTCAAGCCCCCGCCTGGGGCGGCCGACACGAGACCATGCGCTCTCGTACCCTTGCCGCCGCAGCCGGCCTGATCAGCGTTGTCGCCGGCACGGTCGTCATCCCGGCGAGCCCGGCCGCGGCCGACACGGTCCGCGCCGTCCCCGGCAGCCGGGTGCTGTCGGTCCAGGGCCACGGCTGGGGACACGGCCGCGGCATGTCGCAGAACGGCGCGTACGGCGCCGCGCTGAAGCACGGGCTGAGCTCCACGCAGATCCTCGACTTCTACTACCCCGGCACGCGCGCGACGACGGTCCCCAACCGCACGGTGCGGGTCCAGCTGCGGACCCAGGAGACGGCCGGCGGTGGGGCCGGCGTCGAGGTCGAGAACCCCGGCGAGCTGGCCCTGCGGGACGACGCGTCCCAGACGTCGTACCTGCTGGCGAGCACCACGTCCCCGCGCTGGCGGGTGCAGCCCACGGCGGCGGGCCTTCGGGTGCAGTACCTCAACGCGTCGCAGTGGACGACGTGGCGGACCTTCGCCGGCCCGGTGCGGCTGGACGCCAAGCGCAGCGCGAGCACGCGCGTCCTCGCGCCGCTGGACCGGCGTTACACCAGCAGCTCGATCCAGGTGCTGCAGCAGCGTTCCCCCTCCGGCGCGCGGCTGCCCCGTCAGACCCTGGTCGCACGCGTCCCCCTGGAGAGCTACCTGCGCGGGGTGGTCCCGCTGGAGTCCCCGACGTCCTGGCCGCTGGCCGCGCTGCAGGCGCAGTCGGTCGCCGCGCGCAGCTACACGCTCTACAAGCTCGACCACGCCGGCGCCACGGCGTACGACATCTGCGACACCACCGCGTGCCAGGTCTACGGCGGCGACAACGTTTTCAACCCGAAGTCCGACCGGGCCGTGGCGACCACTGCCGGGGTGGTCCGGACCTATGCCGGCAAGGCCATTCTGGCCGAGTTCTCGGCGTCCAACGGCGGCTGGACGACGAGCGGCGGGGTGCCGTACCTGCCGGCCAAGGCCGACCCCTACGACGGCGCGGTGCCCTCGGCGTCGCACGCGTGGACGGCGTCCTTGCCCACGTCCGCGCTCGAGAAGGCGTACCCCACAATCGGCCGGCTGACGTCGGTGCAGGTCCTCACCCGGGACGGCCGTGGCGACTGGGGCGGCCGCGTGCAAACAGTGCGGCTCAGCGGTGAGCGTGGCTCGGTGGTCACGTCCGGCCAGGCGGTCTACCGCGCGGCCGCGTGGCCGGCCTCCCGCACCGGCCTACGCTCCCCGTGGTGGACGATCACCTCGACGCCCCCGGCGACCGCCAGCCGACAGGGCTGACGCCGCAGCACCGTTCCGACCAGTGCTCGCCCTTCGTCGTCCTAGGGGCTCGACGTCCGGATGGCGTCTGGCTAGAATCATGGCCATGAGCGCCATCCCGCTGGCGGATGCCAAAAACCGGCTCAGTGAGGTCGTCCAGTCCGCCCAGGACACCCACGAGCGAACCATCATCACCAAGAACGGGCGGCCAGCCGCGATTCTCTTGGCCATCGAGGATTTCGAGGCTCTCGAAGAAACCGTCGAGTGGCTCGCGGACCCCACCACGTTGAGCGACATCCATGAGGCCCACACCGGCCCATCGGTGTCCCTGGAGCAGGTACGCGCGGAGCTTCAACAGCGCCGCCCGTGACGTACCGGCTTGAGGTCGGGCCGGCCGCCCGAAGGCAGCTCTACGCCTTACCAGAAGCCGTCGCAGCTGCCGTACTTAACTTCTTGGAGGGCCCCTTGGCGGAGAACCCTCGTCGCGTCGGCAAGGCCCTCACCGGCAGCCTCGAAGGCCTTTCCGGAGCACGCCGCGGCGCCTACCGCATCCTGTACCGCATCGACGACGACCGGACCCTCGTCACGGTCATCAAAATCGCACACCGAAAGGACGTCTACCGCCCCTGAAGCGCAAGAGCTACCGGCTGTCGTCACCGACGTCAATCAGGGCAGGTCGCGCGGTTGACGTCGCTCATCGCAGTTCCCGCGCCTCGGGGTGCAGGTGCAGCCAGCCGGCCCACGCGGACTCCACCATGTCGCGCAGGTCGTACTGGGCGCGCCACCCCAGCCGGTCGCGGATCGCGTTGGCGGCCGCCACGGTGCGGGGCGGGTCCCCGGGGCGGCGCTCGGTGATCTCCGGGGTGACGTCGAGGCCGGTGACCTCCCCGATCATCGAGATCACCTCGCGCACCGACGACCCCTCACCCCGGCCGATGTTCAGCCGCAGCGACTCCCCGCCCTCCTGCAGGTGCCGCGCCGCCGCGACGTGCGCGGTGGCGATGTCGGAGACGTGGATGTAGTCGCGGATGCAGGTGCCGTCCGGCGTCGGGTAGTCGTCGCCGAAGATGAGCGGCTTCTGGTGCGCCGTCAGTCGCTTGAAGACCATCGGGATCAGGTTGAGCGCCTCGGGGTCCCCGAGCTCGGGCGTGGCCGCACCCGCGACGTTGAAGTACCGCAGGCACACCGACCGCACGCCGTACGCGGCTTCGGCGTCGACGCTCAACCACTCACCGACGACCTTGGTCTGCCCGTAGGGGGACGTCGGGTCGAGGTGGCTCTTCTCCTCGACCAGCGCGGTTTCCGGCGCGCCGTAGGTGGCGGCCGACGACGAGAACACAAACGCGCGGACGTCGGCGTCGCGCATCGCCTCCATCAGCGTGAGCTGCCCGAGGACGTTCTGCCGGTAGTAGTAGTAGGGGTCGGCGACGCTCTCGCCCACCTGCTTCTTGGCGGCGATGTGCACCACGCCGGTCACCTGGTGCTCGGCGAGCGTGCGGTCGATCGCATCCCGGTCGAGCAGCGAGGCGCGGACCAGCGGGACGTCACCGACCCGGTTCGCGTCCCCCGTCGACAGGTCGTCGATCACGACGACGTCGACCCCGTCCTCACGCAGGGCGCGCACCACGTGCGCGCCGATGTACCCCGCACCGCCGGTCACCAGCCACGTCATGGCTGCAACCTACTAGTCCCCGCTGTTCGCGCGCTGTGCACGCAGCCGCTCCCCCTTGGCGGCCGCCTCCGCGCCCAGTGCGGCCTGGAACCGGGTCATCGCCGACCGCAGCCCGGCGGCCCGCTCGCCGTCGCCGGCCGCCAGCATCCGGACTGCCAGCAGCCCGGCGTTGCGGGCCCCGCCCACCGACACGGTCGCCACCGGGACGCCCGCCGGCATCTGGACGATGGACAGCAGCGAGTCCATCCCGTCTAGGTGGCGCAGCGGCACCGGGACGCCGACGACCGGGAGCGGGGTCACCGCCGCGAGCATGCCGGGCAGGTGCGCCGCGCCACCGGCGCCGGCGATCAGGACCCGCAGCCCCCGTCCCGCGGCCTGCTCGCCGTACGCCAGCATCTGCTGCGGCATCCGGTGCGCCGACACGACGTCTACCTCGTGCGGCACGTCGAACTCCGCCAGGGCCTGGGCCGCGGCCTGCATCACCGGCCAGTCGGAGTCGCTGCCCATGACCACGCCTACCAGCGGCCCGCTCATCTGGGTCCCCGCGGCGTCGTGAGCGCCGGCGAGCGACGTCGTGGGCGAATCACTCGGTCACCACCCCGCGCAGGAAGTCCGCCGCGTGCCGGGCCCGCCGGCGCAGGTCCGCCAGGTCGTCACCACACGCGGTCACGTGGCCGATCTTGCGCCCGGGGCGCACGGTCTTGCCGTAGATGTGGACCTTCAGGCCGGGGTCGCGGGCCAGCAGGTGCCGGTACGCCGAGTACAGCTCGGGGTAGTCCCCGCCCAGCACGTTGGCCATGACGGTCCAGCGGGCGCGTGGCCGCGGGTCGCCCAGCGGCAGGTCGAGCACCGCCCGCAGGTGCTGCTCGAACTGGCTGGTCACCGCGCCGTCGATGGACCAGTGACCGCTGTTGTGCGGCCGCATGGCGAGCTCGTTGACGACGAACGCCGGCGCTTCTCCGGGCCTCGCCGGCAGCTCGAACAGCTCAACCGCGAGCACGCCGGTGACGTCCAGCGCGCCGGCCACCCGCAGCGCCGCGGCCGTGACATTGGCCGCCAGGTCCGGGGACAGGTCCGGCGCGGGCGCGATCACCTCGGTGCAGATGCCGTTCTCCTGCACCGTCTCGACGACCGGCCACGCGGATGCCTGTCCCATCGGGCTGCGGGCCACGAGCACCGCGAGCTCGCGCGTGAACGCCACCCGCTCCTCGGCCAGCAGCAGGTCGTCCGGCCCGAGCCGGGCCAGCCAGTCACCGGCCTCCTCGGGGGAACCCACGAGGAGTACACCCTTGCCGTCATACCCGCCGCGCGGCGTCTTCAGCACCAGCGGCCACCCCACCTCGGCGCCGAACCGCTCGAGGGCGGCGCGGTCGCCGACCTCCGCCCAGCGCGGGCAGGGGACGCCCAGCTCGGTGAGCCGACGGCGCATCACCACCTTGTCCTGCGCGTGCAGCAGCGCGGACGACGACGGGTGCACGACCGCGCCGGCGGCCTCGAGGGCACGCAGGTGTTCCGGGGGGACGTGCTCGTGGTCGAAGGTCACGACGTCGCACTCGGCGGCGAGGCGGCGCAGCGCGTCGAGGTCGGTGTGGTGCCCGGGTGGTGACTGCGGGACCACGAGGGCGGCGCTGGCGTCCGGCGCCTCGCTCAGCACCCGCAGCCCCAGGCCGAGCGCCGTCGCCGGGGCGTGCATCATCCGCGCCAGCTGTCCGGCGCCGACCACCCCGACGAGCGGGAAGCCGCCCGGTGGGTGCTGCGCCGGCGGGACGAGGCGGTCGGCGTGCGCGGACGGTCTGGTCACGACGCACCAGCCTAGAGGTCCGCGCGCAGGCGACGTGACCGTGGCCGGGTGATCGTGCCCGGTGATCGCGCCGGGGTGATCGCGCCGGCGTGATCCTGCCGGCGTGATCCTGGCCAGCGTGATCGTGGCGGGCGTCATCGTGGCAACGAGCATCGTTGGCGCGACAGCCGTTGCCACGGTGACGCTCCTCGGGCGCGTGGCGCCGCCCGTCGGGATGCGCGTCGATGCGGCCGCGGAGAACGGGCCGGGTTACCGTAGAGGGGAGCCCCCCCGCCCCGCCGCTCGGCGCCGCCCGCCTCGAGGGCGACCGACGCGGGGCTGCACCGGACCCTGGAGCCGACGCCTGTGACGACCCCCTCGCTGCTCGACCGCGCCCGTACCGCCCTGGACGTCGTCGTCCGCGAGATGATCAAGTTCGGTGCGGTCGGCGCGGTTGCCTTCCTGGTGGACGTCGGCCTGTTCAACCTGCTGCGCTTCGGCCTCGGCGGGGGCGGCCCCTTCGAGCACAAGCCGATCACCGCCAAGATCGTCTCGGCCACGGTCGCCACCGTGGTCGCCTGGCTCGGCAACCGGCTCTGGACCTTCCGGCACCGCCGCCGGGCCTCGGCCGGCCACGAGCTCGCCCTGTTCGTGCTGTTCAACGTGGCCGGCATGGCGATCGCCCTGGCCTGCCTGGCGTTCAGCCACTACGTCCTCGACCTGCGCTCCGCGCGTGCCGACAACATCTCGGCCAACGGCGTCGGCCTGGTGCTCGGGACCCTGTTCCGCTTCTGGTCCTACCGGCTGTTCGTCTTCCGCGCCGAGCTCGCCGACGACCCCGTGCTCGCGGCGCCCGACCACCACCACGAGGACCCCGCGGCGCCCGCCGAGGACGACGTCACGCCGGCAGCTCCGCCGCGTTGAGGAACAGCGCGAACACCGGCGGTCGAGCCCGGAGCAGCTCCAGCCGTCCGCCGTCCGCCTCGGCCAGGTCGCGCGCCAGCGCGAGCCCCACGCCCGTGCTGCCGCTGCTGCTGACCTCGCGCTCGAACACCCGGGCGCCGATGGACGCCGGGACGCCGCGTCCCTCGTCGGTCACCTCGACGACGGCCGAGCCGCCGGTCCGGCGTGCGGTGATGGTCACCGTCCCGCCACCGTGCTGAAGGCTGTTCTCGATCAGCGTCGCCAGCACCTGGGACAGTGCGCTCGGCGTCGCGAGAACGACGACCGGCTGGTGCGGGGCCAGGACCAGCCGGCGACCGCGGCCGGCGAACGCCGGTGACCACTCCTCGACCTGCTGCACCAGCAGCGTCTGCAGCTCGACCGGCACCGCGGTGCCACGTCCGCGCCTGGCCTTGCTGAGCAGCGAGTCCACCACCGAGGTGAGCCGCTCCACCTGGTGCAGAGCGACCCGCGCCTCCTCCCGCACCTGCGCGAGGTCCGTGCTCGTCGAGATCTCCTCCAGCCGCATGGACAGCGCGGTCAGCGGCGTGCGGAGCTGGTGGCTCGCGTCGCTCGCGAACTGCCGCTCGGCCGCGAGGGCCTCGGCCATGGAGTCGGCGCTTCGCTGCAGCCCGGCCGCCACCCGGTCGAGCTCGGCCACCTTGCTGGGCACCGGGAGCAGCCGGGAGGACCCGCGGCCGATCCGGTCCGCGTTCTCGGCGAGCGCGGCGAGCGGCGTCATCAGCCGGCGGGCCTGCACCAGAGCGGCCACGGTGGCCGCCAGGAACGCCACCACGGCCAGCCCCAGCACGACGAGGGCCAGCAGCGTCACCTGCCGCCACACCGCGGACTGCGGCAGTTCGGCGACGACCGTGACCCCGTTGTCGTCGACGGTCTCGTCCCACGTCGCCCCGGTCGGTTCGGGTCCGACCTCCAGCGTGTCCGATCCGGCCCTCACGACGACGTGGATCTGGCGCGCGAAGCCCGGCTCGTGCAGCGTGCTCTCGATCCGGTGACGCAGGGTCGCGAGCGGCTGGCCGGGGTGAACGGCGACGACCATGTGGATCGCCGCGGCGTGCTCCTCGAGCTCCTCGTGACCCTGGCGCTCCAGCAGCCAGCTGCCGGCCGTCACCAGCGGCAGGCCGAGGAGCAGCACGGCAACCGCAGCCGCCAGCAGGGACGAGCGCAGCAGCCGGGCGCGCACGGGTCAGGCGTCGCGCTCGAAGCGAAAGCCGACGCCGCGGACGGTTGAGATGAACCGGGGCTGCCCGGCGTCGTCGCCGAGCTTGCGGCGCAGCCAGGACACGTGCATGTCCAGCGTCTTCGTGGGGCCGTACCAGTCGGCGTCCCACACCTCTCGCATGATCTGCTCGCGCGGCACCACCCGGCCGGCCTCGCGCACCAGCAACCGGAGCAGGTCGAACTCCTTGGCGGTCAGGTGCAGCTCGTCGTCGTCGAGGAAGGCGCGCCTGGCGTCCGGGTCGATCCGCACGCGGGCCGAGACCGCCGCGTCGTGGCCGCCCCGGCGCAGCAGCGCCCGGGCCCGCGCCAGGAGCTCGGCCAGCCGGAACGGCTTGGTCACGTAGTCGTCGGCGCCGGCGTCCAGGCCGACGACGGTGTCGACCTCGTCCGCCCGGGCGGTCAGCACCAGCACCGGGACGCTCTGACCCTGGGCGCGCAGCTCGCGGCAGACCTCCAGCCCGTCCATGCCTGGAAGGCCCAGGTCCAGGACGAGCAGGTCGACGCCCTCGATCGCGCCCGCGAGCGCCTCGCGGCCGTCGGCGCGCACGTCGACCTCGTAGCCCTCGCGGCGCAACGCCCGGGCCAGGGGCTCGGCGATACCCGCGTCGTCCTCGGCGAGCAGCACCCTGGTCACCTGGTCATCGTAGGACGTGACAAGCGGGGCGCGTGGGACGATTCAGCGGGTGGTCGACAGTGCCTGCGCGGCGCCACGGGACGTCCCCCGCAGGTCCAGGACCGCGCGATGCCGCTGCTTCTCCAGGTACATCTCCCGGTCGGCCCGCCACCAGGTGCGGTGCAGGCCGCCCTCCGCGGTGTAGGTGGCGTACCCCATCGACGCCCCGACGCCCGCGGCCGCGAACGCCGCGCGGATCCGGCGAAGCAGGTGCTGGGTCTCCTCCGGCGTCGTCGGTCCACTCACCAGCACGCCGAACTCGTCGCCGCCGAGGCGAGCCACGAAGTCGGTCTCGCGCAGCGCGGCGGCCAGCGTCACCGCGGCCAGCTGCAGGTGCTCGTCGCCGGCCACGTGTCCCTGCTCGTCGTTGACGACCTTGAGCCGGTCCAGGTCGATCACGATGACCGAGCCGTGGCCGGCGCCCTGGGCGTACCGGGCCTCCTCCAGGTCCAGGACGGTCCGCCAGCCGCGGCGGTTCGGCAGGCCGGTCAGCTCGTCGCTGTTGGCCTCCAGTTGCAGCAGCTCGGTGCGGCGGGCGGTTGCGACGTGCGCGCGGTCAGCCGTGAGGAGCACGGACAGCAGCTGCGCCAGCAGCTCCAGCAGGCAGGGCGGCGCAGTGGGCTCGACGGCCCGCTCCGCCGTCTCCAGGGACCCGGCGGGTGCGGGCAGCCGCCACAGACCGCCCATCACCTCACCGCTCGCGTCGCGCAGCGGCACGTAGAGCGCGGCGGGCTCGGTGAGGATCTCCCCGGCCTGCGGTACCTGCTCCTCGCCGAGTGCCAGCACGACCTCGTGGTCACCGTCCACCGTGCGGGTCACCGCCCACGACCCCGAGTGCTCCCCGTGCAGGTAGCCGAGCACCGCGGCGCTGGCCTCGCGGAAGGTCGCGCCCGGGGGCAACGACGGTGTGGATCCCATGGTGTCGGCCTCCTCCCGGCACGGCGGACGCTCCGGCGGCGCCTCGCTCGTTTCCTAGCGTGACACAATGAACACGAAGCGCAACCGACTGTCGGCTGGGCACAGTCCCGCCCATTGGTCCGGGGCGACCTCGCCTCTGGCGGTTCCGCCGACCTGTCCTAGCGTTGCGCCATGGATCTGCGCATCTTCACCGAGCCTCAGCAGGGCGCCACCTACGACGACCTGCTGACCGTCGCCCGGGCCACCGAGGACCTGGGCTTCGACGCGTTCTTCCGCTCCGACCACTACCTGGCGATGGGCGACGTGAGCGGCCGTCCCGGTCCCACCGACGCCTGGATCACCCTGGCCGGGCTCGCCCGGGACACCGCTCGGATACGGCTCGGCACCCTGGTCACCGCCGGCACCTTCCGGGCGCCCGCCCGGCTCGCCGTGGCAGTCGCGCAGGTCGACCAGATGAGTGGCGGCCGGGTCGAGCTGGGGCTGGGCACCGGTTGGTTCGAGGAGGAGCACCGGGCGTTCGGGCTGCCCTTCCCGTCCCTGGCGGAGCGGTTCGAGCGGCTCGAGGAGCAGCTGCAGATCCTGTCCGGGCTGTGGACGAGTGAGGGCCCCTTCAGCTTCGAGGGCAAGCACTACCGGCTGCACGACAACCCGGCTCTGACCCGGCCGATCCAGTCCCCGCTCCCGGTGATCATCGGGGGCGGTGGCGCCCGGCGCACGCCACGGCTGGCGGCCGAGTACGCGACGGAGTTCAACATGCCGTTCGCCTCGGTCGAGGACACCACGGCGCAGTTCGCCCGGGTGCAGGAGGCGGCGCGCGCCGCCGGCCGCTCGCTGGTGCTGTCAGCCGCCCAGGTGCTCTGCCTCGGTCGTGACGACGCCGAGGTGCAGCGCCGGGCGGCGGCCATCGGCCGGGAGCCGGACGAGCTGCGCGAGAACGGGCTGGCGGGTACGCCGCAGCAGGTCGTGGAGAGGATCGGCCGGTTCCGGGAGGCCGGGGCGACCCGGATGTACCTGCAGGTGCTGGACCTGTCGGACCTCGACCACCTCGAGCTGGTGGCGAGCGACGTCGCGCCCAAGCTCTAGCAGCAGGCACGAAGAGCGGCGCGACGCCGGCCACCACGGGTCCGTGGTGGCCGGCGCACGTCTGGCGTCAGGGCGTCGGGACCGCGAGGGCGCGGGTGAACGCCTCCTGGTCATTGGCCACCGGCGCGTTCGGTGCGGCCATCAGGCACAGCCGCGGCGGCACGCCGGCCGCGGGCGTCCCCGGACAGGTCACCACCTGAGGCGTCCGGGTGTCCGACCACGCCGGGTGGGCGACGCCGGTGCGGGCGGCGAGGCCGGTGTAGTCACCCCAGAACTCGCCCTCGAACTGGGTGGGCGCCGGCATCGACGACGAGGTCACCCGACGTGTGGCGAAGCGGGCGACGTCCCGAGAACCGGACAGGGCGAAGTCCGACCAGCCGGTCAGCTCCGAGGTCCCGTACTGCCGGTCGTAGTACGCCACCGCCAGCCGGCCGTCGCGGGTGTAGTCGGCCCACTGGAACCACTGGCTGGTCGTGCCCTGCCGGCCGGTCTGGGTCACCGACGTCAGGTTGCGCGGGTCGGTGGTCCCGCCGGTGAAGGTCCGACCGCCGTCCCGCGAGACGCTGACCAGGATGTCGTTGTTGCAGGCGCCGACCGTGCGGGTGCCCGTGTAGAGGTTCTGGCCGGACGTCGGGGACGTCCCGGCCGGCACGCAGCCGTTGGCCTCGCGGGAGTGGCTGTTGATGAACGACCCGAAGGTCACGGCCAGCTCGGCCGGACGGCGGGGGTTGACGACGCCCACCGGGTAGTTGGACGCCCGGAAGTAGGAGTTGTTGTCCCGCTTGTCCGGCACGCAGGCCCGGCCGGCGTCGTGGCCGGTGTACGTCTGGCAGTCCGGCAGCTCGTAGAAGTCCCCGACCTTCACCGGGTCGGAGAAGGTCGCGCCACCGTCGTCCGACCGGGCCAGGAGCATCCGGTTGCGGTTGTCGGCTCCGGTGACCGTGTTGTTGTAGTTCGCCCAGGCGACGTAGAGCGTGCCGTCCGGCGCCGTGAAGGGCTGCGAGAACTGGTTCGCGTTACACGTCCCGCGCGGCGTCGGAATGCCGAAGGTGTTCGTGCACAGCGGGCTGGTGCGGCTCACCAGGACGGGGGCGCTCCAGGTCTCGGCGTAGTTCGCGGAGGAGCTGGCGAAGATGTACGCCGTGCCGTCCGAGGCGAAGGTCGTCCAGGTGACGTAGACCCGGTCACGGAACCGGCTCCCCACGTGGTTGTCGACCGTCAGCAGCTGCTTGTCGAGGAACGGCGCCGTGTCGCCCCCGGCCAGGTTCGGCTCCTCGGTCACCACGCGTGCTGGGAAGGTGTAGGACGCGCCGCCGTTGGCCGTCGATCGCAGGACGAGAAGCGCGCTGGACAGGTCCGGGTTCCCGCTCGTCGGCACGCCGCGGTTGAAGACCTGGCAGCTGAAGTACGCGTTGCCTCGCGTGTCAAAGGCGCTGGAGGTGTCGCCACCCGCGGTCCAGTACTGCCGGGCCGCGTTCGCGTAGCGGGGGCCGCCCCGGGTGAACCCGAACGGAACGGCGACGTCGAGGAAGCGCCGGCCGCCGTCGCGGCTGGCGTAGCCGAAGCAGCCGCCGTCACCGCGGCGGTAGTCGTTGGAGCTGCCCAGCAGGACGCCGGGTCGGAACGGGTCCTCGGAGATGTAGGTCTCGTTCTGCGCCTGGCCGCGTCCGGACAGGTCGGCGTCCGAGACGTTCTGGCAGTCCTGGTCCATGTTGACGTTGGACCCGAGCCGGTAGCCGCAGGATCCGGCCCCGGTCGGCAGGTAGAAGGGCAGAACCGAGCCGGCCCGGGCGAGGGGCCGCGCACCCTGCGCGGACCGCCGGGCCCCGCTCGCCCCCGTCACCGTCTTGAGCTCGCTGCTCGCGAAGCCCGACAGCAGGCGCTTCTGCACGGTGTTGAGGTGGTCGAGCTTCATCGGGCGGACCGTCGCGCTGCCCTGCGCTGACGGAAGCGCGAGCAGGCCGGCGGCGAGTGCCACCACCAGGACCGCACGCGGAATATGAGCACGCATCTGAACTCCTCCGGAATGCCCTTGCGACGACCCCCGCCAGGCGGCAGGCACGCGAATGCCGTCCGGACCTATGAGCTCCTTCCGCCCGTCCCCCGAGCCACGTTCCTCCCGCGCTTGTGGCCGGTCAACGGTTCGCGGCGAGTGGGGCAGAATGCCGATCCGAGCCGCTCGGACGTGGCGGGTCCGCGACGCCAGGAGGTCCGATGACGCAGCGCCGAGTGCCCCGCTGGTCCGAGCTGCGACCGCTGCTGCAGGGACCGCCGAGAACGCTGGACGCGACGGCCCGCCGGCTGCGGCGCGCGGCGTCGGTCGAGGACCTGCGCGAGCAGGCCCGCCGGCGGGTGCCACGGGCCGTCTTCGACTACACCGACGGCGGCGCCGGGCGAGAGCTTGCCCTGCGCCGGTCTCGGGCCGCCTTCGACCGGGTCGAGCTCGTCCCAAGCACCCTGCGGGACGTGTCGTCCGTCGACACGTCGACCACCGTGCTCGGCGGCCCCAGCGCTCTGCCGCTGGTCCTGGCGCCCACCGGGTTCACCCGGTTGATGAACCACCAGGGCGAGACCGCGGTCGCGCGCGCCGCGGCACGCGCTGGAGTCCCGTACGCCCTGTCGACCATGGGGACGACGTCCGTGGAGGACCTCGCGCAGCGCGTACCGGACGGGCGGCGCTGGTTCCAGCTGTACCTCTGGCGCGACCGCGAGGCGAGCACGCAGCTGGTGCGCCGGGCCGCGCTCGCCGGGTACGAGGCGCTGGTGCTGACCGTCGACACGCCGGTCGGCGGCCTGCGCCTGCGGGACGTCCGCAACGGCATGACCATCCCGCCGGCGATCACCGGGCGCACCGTTCTCGAAGGCGCCCGCCACCCGTCCTGGTGGCTGAACCTGCTGACCACGGAGCCGCTGGAGTTTGCGACGCTGACCTCCTTCGCAGGCACGGTGACCGACCTGGCGAACCAGGTCTTCGACCCGAGCAGCACCCTCGCGGACCTGCGCTGGCTGCGGGACCAGTGGCCCGGCCGGCTCGTCGTCAAGGGGGTGGTGACCGTGGACGACGCGGTGGCCGCGGTCGACACCGGCGTCGACGGGGTCGTGGTCTCGAACCACGGCGGGCGCCAGCTGGACCTGTCCCCCACCCCGCTGGAGGTGCTGCCGGCCATCGCGGCGGCGGTGGGTGACCGCGCGGAGGTGTTCGTGGACGGCGGCGTGCTGTCCGGGTCGGACATCGCTGCCGCGGTGGCGCTCGGGGCTCGCGCCGTCCTGGTCGGCCGGGCGTACCTCTACGGGCTGATGGCCGGCGGCGAGGCGGGAGTCGACCGGGTGCTGGAGATCCTGCGCCGTGAGCTGGTCACGACGATGCAGCTCACCGGTCTGACGTCGGTCGCCGAGCTCACTGCGGACCGCGTGCGGCTGCGGTGACCGCTCGCCCGGCGCCGACTGCTCACCGACTCAGGCGCCCGCGTCTCCGGGCCAGCGCGGAGCGCGTCGCTCGGCGAACGCCCGGATGCCCTCGGCGCGGTCCGGCGAGAAGGCGGTCGCGCGCCAGGCGGCTTCCTCGACCACCAGGCCGGTGGCCAGGTCGACGTCGAGGCCGAGCCGCATCGCCCGCTTGGCCTGGCGCAGGCCCACCGGCGAGTTCGCCGCGATCGTGTCCGCCAGCTCGAGCGCGGCGGCGCGCGCCTCGCCGGCCGGGACGACGCGGTCGACGCACCCGTGCGCGAGCGCCTGTGCGGCGTCCAGCCGGCGTGCGGTGAACACCAGGTCGGCGGCACGCGACCAGCCCACCCG
>DATFPQ010000013.1:0-24596 GCA_035264765.1 Actinomycetales bacterium
GTCGTAGCTGAGGCTGGTGGGGCGTGTCGTGCCCTTCTTGGCGAGGACGAGCCACACCCCGGCGGGTTCGGCATGGTGCTCCCCGAGCCAGTCCCGCCACGCGGCGGCGTCCGGGACGATCAGCTCCGGTTGCTCGACGGCCACCGGGCCAGCCTGGCAGAGCGGCCGGTCCCCGGGCCAGCACCGTCGGGTCCGCTCAGAGGATGCCCAGCCGCTCCAGCAGCAGCAGGAACACCACGGCGAAGTCGTTGTGTGCCACGTCGCGGCGCACGCGCTCCCAGTCCACCTGCTCGCGGAGCGCTCGCGCCGTGGGCAGCAGCCGGGCGAAGTCGCAGTAGTGCTCATCCAGGGCGGTCAGCTTGGTGACGAGCACGTCGGTGGCCGCAAGCACCGGCATCTCGACCGACAGCACCGGCAGGACGTCGGCCCGTGCCACCAGCTCGGGGCCGATCGGAGCGCCGCCCGCGCGCCACAGCACGTCCACGAAGGCGTCGCCGGACACCACCTTGATCAGCCAGTCCTCCGGCGGCTCCTGCACCTCGAGGCCACCGGCTTCGAGCCCCTCGACGGCGCGGCCGGCATCTTCCTCGGCCACCAGGAAGTCCGCGTCGTGCTCAGGCTCAGGCGCGCCGCGCGCCCAGGCCGCGTACCCGCCGCACAGGGCGAACGGGACGCCCGCGCGCTTCAGGGCCACGGCGGTGCGCTTCATCAGGTCCTGGATGCCGTCCGATTCCGTCGTCACCGCCCGCTGCTACCCCGACAAGCGTGTCACTACGCGGCCACAGTTAGGGCGCGCTCGGACCGGGCACAGTGGACCCGTGCGGATCGCCACCTTCAACATCCTGAACGGCCGGTCGCTGGAGGACGGGCAGGTCGACGTCGACCGCCTTGCCGACTCGGTCCGAGCCCTGGACGCCGACGTCGTCGGGCTGCAGGAGGTAGACCGGGACCAGCCCCGCTCGCTGGGTGCCGACCTCACCACGGTCGCGGCCGAGGCGATGGGTGCCGTCGAGCACCAGTTCGTGGCCGCCCTGGCGGGCACCCCCGGCGGCACCTGGATGGCGGCCACCGGCGAGGAGCAGCCCGGCTCGGCCGGGTACGGCATCGCGCTGCTGTCGCGCCACCCGGTGCGCGCCTGGCGGGTGGTCCGGCTGCCCGCGCTGCCCGTCCGGGTGCCGATGCTCTTTCCCGGCCGACGCCGGCCGATTCTCGTCGACGACGAGCCGCGGGTCGCCGTGGCCGCCGTCGTCGACGGGCCGTTCGGCACCCTCACCGTGGCCAACACGCACCTGTCCTTCTTGCCGGGCTGGAACGCGCTGCAGCTGCGGCGGCTGGTGCGCTCGCTGGACGGAACGCCGGAGCCACTGGTCGTCATGGGCGACCTCAACATGGAGCCGCCCCGGCCCGCGCGGGTCAGCGGGCTGCGTCCGCTCGCGGCCGGGCTGACCTTCCCGCAGGACCATCCCTGCCGGCAGCTGGACCACGTCCTGGTGCGCGGCGACCTCACGGCCATCGGACCGGCGCAGGCGCTGCGGCTGCCGCTGTCGGACCACCGCGCGCTGCTCATCGACTGCGTCCCCTCGGACGGCGCCCGGGGTGCACCGGGACCCTGGCGAGGGGAGCAGGAGGCCTCCTGACCGGCCCCCCGGAAGCCGTTGCGGCCCAGGGCTACGAGGGCGCAGACTTCCGCGAACCACGGAGACCCGGAGGCGAAGATGGAGCACGAGACGGCGGTCGACGCGAATCAGCTGGAGGAGGGCGACGACGTCCGAGCCGAGGTCGAGACGCTGTACCGCGACGGCATCGTCGCACGGCCGGGCGCCTTCTCGGTGGCGTGGGTCGACGACCTGGCCGAGGACGTGGAGGCCGCCTTCCGCGAGGCGCGGTCGCGGCCGGGCGGGGCGGCCGGGCGGGGCCCGCAGCGCTGGTACGTCGAGGTCCACCCCGAGCAGCTGCGCGGCTTCGTGGACCTCGTCACGCACCCGTGGGTCACCGCCTTGTCGCGCGCCGTCCTGGGGCCGGACTACCAGGTGGTCGAGGTCGGCTTCGACGTCCCGCTGCCCGGCGCGGTGAACCAGCCCTGGCACCGGGACTTCGCGATCCCCGCCTCCGCGCGCGACGACCGCCGGCTCACGTCACTCGCCTTCAACCTCACGCTGGTCGACACCACCGAGGACATGGGGCCCTTCGAGATCGCGCCGGGCACCCAGTGGGACGACGACCCCTCCTTCGAGCACGGGATGTTCCCGGCGCGCTCCTGGTACCCCCGCTACCAGGGGCTGGCGCAGCGCAAGCTGCCGCGGCGCGGTGACGTGTCGGCGCGCTCGGCCCTGACCATCCACCGCGGTACGGCGAACCGGTCGCAGCGGGCCCGGCCGGTCCTGATCGTGGGTGTCGTCTCGGCCGACGAGGGGAGCGTGATCGAGCACGCGATGGCAGTGACGCGGGACTACTGGGACACCCTGCCGGCGAACGTGCGCGACCACCTGGACTGCCCGGTCGTCGACCGGCTGGTCCCCATCACGCAGCGGCACTCGATCGAGGGCCTGGTGATGGGCTCCGAATGAGCGCGGGCTCGCTACGCCGGGGGGTCCACGGGTAGGCCGGGTGCGAGCCGGCGCAGCGACGTGAAGGTCGGGACTAGCGCGTGGTACAGCTCGCCGAACACCGGTTGCAGCGCCGAGTAGGTCGCCGCGGCCGCCGCGTTCGGACGGACCGTGCTGTGCACCTTCACGAGGTCGGCCGCGACGTCGATGCTCCGCACCAGGCCGAGTGCCTGCATGCCCAGCAGGGCGGCGCCGAAGCTGGAACCCTCGTGCCCCTCGGGGAACGAGATGGGCATCCCGAGCGTGTCGGCCAGCATCTGCTTCCACAACGGGCTGCGTGCGAAGCCTCCGGTGGCCCGCAGCTCGTGGATGTCCAGCCCGGCGGCCCGCATCGACTGCAGGACCAGGCCGAGCTGCAGGCACACACCCTCGAGCGCGGCCCGCACCAGGTGCGCCCGCCGGTGCGCGCGGGACAGGCCGACATACGCCCCCTGCGGGAGGGCGCTCCACTGCGGGGCCCGCTCGCTGAGCAGGTACGGCAGCATCAGCAGGCCGCCCGCGCCGGCCGGCACGGAGGCGGCCAGCTCGAGCAGCTCCTCCTGGGGCTGCGGGCCCAGGTCGGGCGCGAGCGCGTCGCCGGCCCACTCCAGCACCACGCCGCCGTTGTTGATGGCGCCCCCGACCACCCAGCGGTTCTCGGTCAGCGCGTAGCAGAACACGCGGCCGAGCGGGTCCACGGCCGGCTGGTCCACCATGACCCGCAGCGCCCCACTGGTCCCGATGGAGCAGGCAGCGACGCCCGGCTCGACCGCCCCGAGGCCCAGGTTGGCCAGCGGCCCGTCGCTGGCGCCGACCACGACGGGCGTGGCGACCGGCAGGCCGGTGCGCGCCGCCGCCTCCTCGGTGAGCTCCGGAAGCACCGCGGTGGTGGGCACCAGCTCGGCGAGCTGCTCGGGCTCGATGCCGGCGTGCTGGAGCGCCTCGTCGTCCCACGCCAGCCGGGCCAGGTTCAACAGGCCGGTGGCCGAGGCGACCGAGTGGTCGACCACCAGGGCACCGCACAGGCGCAGCATCACGTACTCCTTGATGCCGACCCAGTGGCCCACGTGCTCGAACAGCTTGGGCTCCTGCTCCCGGAACCAGAGCAGCTTGGGAAGCGGCGACATCGGGTGCAGCGGCGTCCCCGTGCGCTGGTGCAGGGCCAGCCCGCCGGGCGCCGACCGCAGCCGCTGGGCCTGCTCGGTGGCGCGCGTGTCGGCCCAGGTGACCAGCGGGGTCACCGGCCGGTCGTCACCGGGGGACAGCCCGAGCAGGCTGTGCATGGCGGCGCTGAAGGACAGTCCCGAGACCTTCGCCCCGTTCAGGCCGGCGACCACCTCGCGCACCGACTCCAGCACCGCGTCGACGATCTGGTCGGGGTCCTGGACGGCGTGCCCGGGGTGGGGCTCCAGCAGCGGGTACCCGGCCCCGCCGGTCGACACGACGCGACCGTCGGTGGTGAAGGCCACCGCCTTGGTGCTGGTGGTACCGACATCCACGCCGATCAGGACGGCGTCGGCACCGGCAGCCTGCGTGGGAAGCTCGCCGGGGGACGCGGCCACCTAGACCACCACGTTGAGCAGCAGCACAAAGACGAGACCGCAGACCGCGATGATGGTCTCCATGACCGACCAGGTCTTCAGGGTCTGCCCGACGGTCATCCCGAAGTACTCCTTCACCAGCCAGAAGCCGGCGTCGTTCACGTGTGAGAAGAAGAGCGACCCGGACCCGATGGCCAGGGCCAGCAAGGCGACGCCCGGCTTGTCCAGGGTCGACGCCAGCGGGGCGACGATGCCCGCCGCCGTGATCGTCGCCACCGTGGCCGAACCGGTCGCCAGCCGGATGCCCACGGCAACCAGCCAGCCCAGCACCAACGGCGACAGGCTGGCGCCCTGGGCGGCCTTGCCGACCATCTCGCCGACGCCGGCGTCGATCAGGGTCTGCTTGAAGCCGCCGCCGGCGGCGACGATGAGCAGGATGCCGGCGATACCGGGCAGCGCGCCGCCGAGGGACGCCGAGATCTCGCCGCGGTCCATGCCGACCCGGGCGCCCAGGGTGAACATGGCGACCAGCACGCCCGCGAGCAGCGCGATGACCGGCGTGCCGGCGACGATGAGCACCTTGGCGAGGGTGCTGTCCGGGTCGAGCGCGACCTCGGCGACGGCGCGCAGCAGCATCAGGACGATCGGCAGCAGCATCGTGAGGACGGTGGGCACGACGTCCGGACGACGCCGGGCGGGTGCCGCAGTGCCCGCGGTGGCCCCGCCGGTCGTGGCCCCACTGGAGGTCGCCCCACTGGAGGTCGCCCCACTGGAGGTCGCCCTGGTGGTGGTGCCGCCGGTCGAGCCGCCGCCGGCGTGGGAGCCGCCCTGGCCGGACCGGGCGGCGGGCGTCCCGGGCTCGACCAGGTCGTCACCGGGGGCGAGGTCGGCGCGCGCGGGCGCACCCGCGCCTGCCAGCTCGTGCTCGGGCAGCACCGAACGGGGCGCGTCGATCACGACGTACCGGCTGATGATGCTGCCGAACACCGGTCCGGCCAGGATCACGGTGGGGATCGCGATGATCAGCCCGAGCGCCAGGGTCGTCCCCAGGTCCGCCTTGAGGGCGTCGATCGCGACCAGCGGTCCGGGGTGCGGCGGCACCAGTCCGTGCAGGACCGAGAGTCCCGCCAGTGCTGGGATGCCGATCACCAGCAGGTTGATCCGGCTGCGGATGCTGACCAGCACCACGATGGGGACGAGCAGGACGACACCCACCTCGAAGAACAGCGGCAGCCCGATGAGCGCCGCGAC
The DNA here is from genome assembly GCA_035264765.1 of Actinomycetales bacterium. GTDB lineage: Bacteria > Actinomycetota > Actinomycetes > Actinomycetales > Angustibacteraceae > DATFPQ01. The sequence continues at coordinate 5,378 of DATFPQ010000013.1, forward strand.
CCCGCCCATGGCCCACGGCAGCCGGTGGGCCGACACGTGGTCGACCACGGCCTCGACGATGCGGTCGGCGCCTCCGGAGTCGGCAAGCAGTCCGCCGATCATCGCGCCGAGGGCGATGAGCAGGCCGACGCTGCCAACCGTCGACCCGACGCCCTTCGTGAAGCTGTCGATGGTGTTGGTGACACCGAATCCGGCGACCACGCCGAGCACACCGGTGCCGAGGATCAGGGCGAGGAACGGGTGCATCTTGAAGCCGCTGATCAGCACCACGACCGCGGCGATGCCGAGCAGGGCGGCGGCGACCAGCTGGGCGTTGCCGGATGCGGGGACGATGGCGTCCGCGAGAACGTTCATCTCGAGCTCCTTCCGTGCGGGTTCGGACCTCTGGATGCCGTGCGGGACCTTTGTGGACAATAGGGACCCCGGTGTGGGCGCGCCACCGTGGGGTGCGTGCGTAAGCGCTCCAGGTCAGGGGTACTGGGCGACCATGAGCAGCGAGCGGCTGGTGGCCGACGTCCTGGTGGAACGACTGCGCGCGTGGGGTGTGCCCCGAGTGTTCGGGTACTCCGGTGACGGCATCAACGCGTTCATGGGAGCGCTGCGGCGGGCCGGCGGCGACCCTCAGTTCGTGCAGGCCCGGCACGAGGAGAACGCGGCGTTCATGGCAGTGGGACACGCCAAGTACACCGGCGGAGTCGGGGTCGTGACCTCGACCCAGGGACCCGGCGCGGTGCATCTGCTCAATGGCCTCTACGACGCCAAGCTGGACGGCGTGCCGGTCGTCGCGCTGATGGGCCAGCAGGAGACGACGGTGCTGGGGTCGCAGTACCAGCAGGAGATCGACCTGCACAGCCTGGTCAAGGATGTCGCGGCGCAGTTCTCGCAGACGGCGACGTCGGCCGAGCAGGTGCCGATGCTGCTCGACCGGGCCTTCCGGACGGCGCTCGCGACGCGCTCGCCGTCCGTGCTGGTGCTGCCACACGACGTCCAACAGCTGCCGGCGCCGGACGAGGGGGCGCACGAGCACGCCGTGGTCGTCACCGCACCGACCTGGCGAGCTCCGCGCGTGGTCCCGCACGGCGAGGACCTGCAGGCGGCCGCCGAAGTGCTCAACGCGGGACGACGGGTCACGCTGCTCGTGGGCCAGGGCGCTCGCGCGGCGTGGGATGAGGTCGTCGCGGTGGCCGAACGGCTCGGCGCCGGGATCACCAGCAGCCTGCTCGGCAAGCCCTTCGTCGACGAGGCGTTGCCGTTCTCGGCCGGTGTGATGGGACACCTGGGCACCACGGCCAGTGCCTTCGTGCTCGCCGAGTGCGACACGCTGCTCCTGGTCGGCACGAACGACCCCTGGACCGAGTTCTACCCGGCCCCGGGGCAGGCGCGGGCCGTGCAGGTCGACCTGGACGGGCGGCACCTGGGCAACCGGTACCCCGTCGAGGTGGGCCTCACCGGAGACGCGGCGGAGACGCTCGGGGCGCTGCTGCCGCTGCTGGAGAAGCGTCCCGACGACGCGTGGCGCCGGGACGTGCAGGCGCACGTGGGCCAGTGGCACGACATCGCGGCTGCGCGCGCGGCGACGCCGGCCCGGCCACTGAACCCCGAGCTGGTGCTCCGCGAGCTCAACGGCCGGCTCCCCTCGGATGCGCAGGTCAGCGTGGACGTCGGGTCGGTCGTCTACTGGTACGCCCGGCAGCTGCGGCTGCCCCGGGGGGTGCCCGCGCACCTGTCGAGCACGCTCGCCTCGATGGGGTCCGCCCTTCCATACGGGCTGGCGGCGAAGCTCGCGCACCCGGAGCGGCCCCTGGTGGCGCTCGCCGGCGACGGCGCTATGCAGATGAACGGGCTGAACGAGCTGGTCACCGTGGCGCACCGGTGGCGGTCGTGGGCCGACCCCCGGTTCGTCGTCCTGGTTCTGCACAACGGCGACCTGGCCGAGGTGACCTGGGAGCAGCGCGAGACGGAGGGCGACCCCAGGTTCGACGACAGCCAGCGGCTCCCGGACTTCCCCTACGCCGGCTACGCCGAGCTGCTCGGGCTGCGCGGCATCCGGGTCGACGACCCGGCGAGCGTGCCGGCCGCCTGGGACGACGCGCTGTCGGCGGACCGGCCCACCGTGGTCGAGGCCGTCGTGGACCCCGACGTCCCACTGCTGCCGCCGTTCCCCGCCGGCCGCGCCAAGCTCGACACCATGCGTGCCGGCCTGGCGCAGGAGGAGGGCGCGGGCGACCACGCCAGGGCGCTGGTCGACGAGTACGCCAAGCACGAAGGGGGGTGAACCGGACAGCTCGGGCGGTCCCGGCCGAGCCTTAGCCGAGGTAGTGCCTCGGCTTAGCGTTCCCTTGGTGGAGGGCGGCGCACTGTGGTCTCACTGACAACGGCAGGCGCTGATGACGGCGCCAAGTACAGGGGAGACCGAAATGAACGCTCGGCGACGCAGCGCCCTAGCTCTTGTTGCAACTGTTGCCACCTCCGCCGCTCTCGCGGCCTCGGGGCCGGCGTATGCAAGTGGCGGTAGTGACGACCACGGCCGGCACGGTGGCGGCAAGTCCAGCAGGGTCAGCTCGAGCCACGCCTGTGGCACCGGTGTGATCAAGCTCAAGGCCAAGCACGACGACGGCCGGATCGAGGTGGAGGCGGAGGTCGACACCAACCGCAAGGGCCAGACCTGGTCGGTCCAGCTGCGGGACAATGGTCACACCGTCTTCAAGGGCAAGCGCACCACCCACGCGCCCAGCGGCTCCTTCTCGATCGAGAAGCGCATCGCCAACCGGGCCGGCAAGGACACCATCACGGTGCGCGCTACGCGAGGCAGCAAGACGTGCGCCACGAAGGTGACGCTCTGACCGGTTGCTCCACCCAGGCCGCGATGCTCCGCGGCGGCCGCTCCTTCTGGCCAAGGACGCGGTCGCCGTGGAGCATCGCCATGTGTATGGGTCCTCGGTAACCCGTGCGCCGCGCTACGGCGTCGGGCTCGCGGGCCCAGCTCGCAGCGCCGGTGGCAGGAACCGGGCACCTGGGCCGGCCTCGCCCGCCCGGTCGCCGGGGTTCGACAGGGCGCACCGCTGCAGCGACAGGCAGCCGCAGCCGATGCAGCTCGTCAGCCCCTCCCGAAGAGCCTGGAGCGCGGCGATCTGCTCGTCCAGGCGCGCCCGCCAGGTGCGCGAGAGCCGGGCCCAGTCGGCCCTCGTGGGCGTGCGTGACTCGGGCAGCGTCGCGAGCGCGGCCCGGACCTCCTCCAGCGACAGTCCGACGCTACGTGCGGCGCGTACGAAGGCCAGCCGGCGCAGCACCGCACGCGGGTACATCCGCCGGCCGCCGACGGTCCGGGTCGAGGTGATGAGCCCCTCGTGCTCGTAGTAGCGCAGGGCCGAGGCGGCGAAGCCGGACCGGGCCGCCACCTCGCCGATCATCAGCAGCTCGGACGTCGGCACGGTAACCTCCCAGGCCTTGACTTGAAGTTCACTTCAACTTACATGCTCGTCGCATGAACCACCACGACCTCGCATCCCGATCCCGCACCGCCATCGTGACCGGCGCATCACGTGGCCTTGGCCTGGCACTGACCGGACGGCTCGTCGGTGCGGGCTGGCACGTCGTGGGCGACGCACGGGACGGTGACCGGCTCGCCGCCGCATTCGCGGCGTTCCCCGCAGACGGCGTCACGGTCGTCCCCGGGGACCTCCGGGAGGTCGCCCACCGCGCAGCCCTCGTCGCGGCCGCCGCCGGCCGCGGAGGTATCGACCTGCTGGTGAACAACGCGAGCAGCCTCGGTGCCAGCCCGCAGCCCCGCCTCGCCGACCTCCCCGCCGACGTCCTCACCGACGTGTTGGCGGTCAACACCGTTGCGCCCCTCGACCTCCTGCGGCGCGCTCTGCCGTACCTGATCGGCTCGCGCGGATGCGTGCTGAATGTGTCGTCGGACGCGGCCGTCGAGGCCTACGAGGGCTGGGGCGCTTACGCGGCGTCCAAGGCCGCGCTGGACCAGCTCAGCGCAGTGCTTGCCGTCGAGCACCCGGCGCTCGGGGTCTATGCCGTGGACCCCGGAGACATGGCGACCGACCTGCACCAGCAGGCCTTCCCGGGCGAGGACCTGGGGGACCTGCCCGACCCCGAGACCGTCGCTCCGGCCCTGCTGGAGCTCGTGACGAGGCGCCTGCCCAGCGGCCGCTACCGCGCGGCAGATCTCACGCCGTCGGCCGGCCCTACCGCCGTGGCGTTCGACGCGACGGCGCTGGGTCGATGACCAGCTGCCGACCGGAGGTCGCGGCTCCCGAGCCGCCGACTACGACCTTTGTCCTCCCGCCGGGCAGCGACGCACCGAGCCCACCGGAGCACCGCGGCGTCGCCCGAGACGGCGTCCGGCTCCTGGCGGTACGGCCCAGTGGCACGTCGCACCGTGTCTTCCGCGACCTGCCCGCACTTCTGAATCCGGGCGACCTGCTCGTCGTCAACACGTCGGCCACCCTGGCCGCCGCGCTCACCGCCCGCGGGCCGCACGGGCAGGCGCTGCCGCTGCATGTCTCAGCGGTCCTGGACGACGGCAGCTGGGTGGTGGAGCCCAGGCTGGCCGGCTCCACCGGTCCGGACCTGCGGGGGCGGCGTGGGGACGTCCTGCGGCTGCCGGACGGTGTGCGCGCGGTGCTCGCTGACACCTACCCGGAGGCGGGGCGCACCTGCGCGCGGCTGTGGCGGGCCCAGGTGACACCGGCGACCGACCTGGTCGACTACCTCGGCCGGCACGGTCGGCCGATCCAGTACTCCTACCTCGACGCAAGCTACGACCTCGCGTCCCGGCAGACGGCGTACGCCATGCAGCCAGGCAGCGCGGAAATGCCGAGCGCCGGGCGGCCGTTCACCCCCGAGCTGCTCGTGCGGCTGATGGCTGCGGGCGTGACGCTCGCGCCCGTCCTGCTGCACTGCGGCGTCTCGAGCCCCGAGGCGCACGAGCCGCCGACCCCGGAGAAGTTCGAGGTCCCGGCCGACACCGCTCGGCTGGTGCGCAGTGCCACCGGCGCGGGACGGCGCGTCATCGCGGTGGGGACCACCGTCGTCCGCGCGCTGGAGTCCGCGGTGGGGGAGGACGGCCGAGTGCGGGCGGCGCGGGGATGGACCGACCTGGTGGTCTCGCCACGCCGGCCGGCTCGCGCGGTCACCGGCCTGGTGACCGGGCTGCACGCGCCCGAGGCCAGCCACCTGCTGCTGCTCGAGGCGGTCGCCGGCGCCGAGCTCGTGCGCTCGGCCTACGACGAGGCAGTGCGGGAGCGCTACCTGTGGCACGAGTACGGCGACTCGATGCTGTTCCTGCCCTGAGCACCGGTGCTGAGGCGGCGGGTGCGATGCGATAGTGAGGCCCATGCGGGCTCTCAGGTACTCCGAGTACGGCGGTCCCGAGGTGCTGTCGGTGGGTGAGGCGCCGGAGCCGCACGCCGGTCCCGGCCAGGTCCGGGTGGCGGTGCGGGCGGCGAGCGTCAACCCGGCCGACCACAAGATCCGCTCCGGGCTGATGGGTGGGGACCCCGCCGCCCTTCCGCGCATCACCGGCCTGGACGGCGCCGGCGTCGTCGACGAGGTCGGCCCCGGCGTGGAAAGTGTCGCCGTGGGCGACGAGGTGCTCGGCGTCGGCTCGGCGACGGCCGCGGAGCTCGCGGTGCTGGACCTGTTCACGGCGAAGCCGGCGTCGATGACGTGGGAGGAGGCTGCGGCCCTGCCGCTGGCTGCGGAGACTGCCGCGCGTGCGCTGGATCTCCTCGGCGTGGGCGTGGGCACGACGCTTCTGGTCGAGGGTGCCGCGGGGGGAGTGGGGAGCGCAGCCGTGCAGCTCGCCGTGGCACGTGGTGCCAACGTGATCGGCACCGCAAGCGAGCGCAACCACGAGTACCTGCGCCGGTTGGGCGCCGTGCCGACCACCTACGGCGAGGGGCTCGTCGAACGGGTCCGGAAGCTGGCGCCGCAGGGCGTCGACGCGGTGCTCGACACCGCCGGGAAGGGGTCGGTGCCACAGCTGGTGCAGCTGGTCGACGAGCCGGCCCAGGTGGTGTCCATCGCCGACTTCAATGCTCCGCAGCATGGAGCCCGGGTGACGTCCGGCGGGAAGGAGCGGGCCGGGTACGCCCTGGGCGAGGCGGTGCGCCTGCACGGCGAGGGCCGCTACGCCGTCGAGGTGGAACGGACCTTTCCGCTGGCCGACGGCGCCGAGGCGCACCGGGTCAGCGAGGGCGGTCACGTGCGCGGCAAGCTAGTCCTGCTGGTCGGCCAGGGCTGACGACGTCCCGGTAGCCTGCGCTGGTGGTCGAGCCGCTGCGTAGCGTGCGGGCGCTGCGGTACGTGGTGCCCTTGCGGGAGGGCGGCTCGCTGCCCGGGGTGGTGGAGGCGGACGACGACGGCACGTACGTCGTGAAGTTCCGCGGCGCGGGTCAGGGGACGAAGGCCCTCGTTGCGGAGCTCCTCGTCGGCGAGCTGGCCCGGGCGTTGGGGCTGCCGGTGCCCGAGCTCGTCCTGCTGCAGCTCGACCCCGGCCTGGCGCCGGCTGAGCCCGACCAGGAGATCCAGGACCTGTTGCGTACCAGCGTGGGGTGCAACGTCGGCATGGACTACCTGCCCGGCTCCATCACTCTCGACCCCACGGTCGACGCCGTCGACCCTGCCTTCGCCGCTCGGGTGATGTGGCTCGACGCCTTCGTCGACGACATCGACCGGACCTGGCGGAACCCGAACCTGCTGGTCTGGCACGGCCGTCCCTGGCTGATCGACCACGGCGCCGCGCTGTGGTGGCACCACACCTGGCGTGCCGTCGAGGCTGCTGTCAGCCGACCGCTGCGCGACGGTGACCACCACGTGCTGCTCCCGGTCGCCGGTCCACTCGAGGTGGCGGACGCCGAGCTCGCACCGCGCGTCACGCCCGAGCTGCTGCACGACCTGCTGGGGCTGGTGCCGGACGACTGGCTGGTCGACGGCGTGCACCCTTCGCCCGGTCAGGCGCGCGCCGGGTACGTCGACCTGCTGGTGCGCCGGCTGGGGGAGCGGACGTCCTGGCTGGAGCCGCTGGAGGTGGCCCGTGCCTCCCGCTGAGCTCTCGCCGTACGAGTGGTGCCTGCTGCGGGTCGTGCCCCGCGTGGAGCGGGGGGAACAGGTGAACGCCGGAGTCGTCGTCTACTGCCAGTCGCGGGAGGTGCTCACCGCCGCCATCGAGCTCGACGCAGCGCGGGTGCTGGCGCTGGCTCCCGACCTCGACGTCGCAGTGGTGCAACGGCACCTGGACGCCGCGGCGGCCGTGTGCGCAGGTACGCATCCAGCGACGGCGGGGTTACCCGCGGGACAACGGTTTCGGTGGCTGACGGCGCCGCGGAGCACGGTGGTGCAGGCGTCGCCGGTGCACACCGGACTCAGCGCCGACCCGGCCGGCGAGCTGGGCGTGCTGCTCGACCGGATGGTGCGGGTGGCCTCACCGTTTCCGCTCAGCAGCCGGCGGACGCCGCCAGCGCGGTGATCTCCGCGTCGACGTCCGCGGCGAGGGTGGCAGGGTCGACGGCGAGGCGGGCGTCCGCGGCGACGCCGACGGTCACCGTTCCCGAGTAGCTGAAGACGCTGATGCCGACGCCGATCCGCCCCACCTGCGGTACCCAGAACACCAGCGAACGGAGCCGTCTGCCCAGCAGAGACAACGGTTGCCGGGGACCCGGCACATTCGTGACGACGGCACTCGCGGCGGCGCCGAGCAGGGCAGCGGCCGCGTCCGGAACCGGGCGAGGCAGCCAGCCCGCGACGCGCAGCAGCAGGTAGGTCGACACGGCCTGCGTCGACCGCTTGACGGCACTGGTGCGGTCGACGACGCGACGCAGGCGCGCCGCGCGGTCGGGCTCGCTCACCGGCAGCTGGACGAGGACCATTCCGAACCGGTTGCCGAGGCCGCGCCCGACGGGGGCTCCGGCCCGCAGGTCCGCCGGGACGACGACGCGGACGTCCTGAGGGCGGTCGCCGCATCGCTCGGCGTGCCGGCGCAGGCCGCCGGCGAGCGCCGCCAGCAGCACGTCGTTGATGCTGGCGTCGCGGGCGTCCGCCACCCGCCGGACGTCGTCCAGGTCGTGCGGCTCGGTCCAGGCCGCCCGCTTGGCCGTGCCGAGCCGGCCCCGCAGCGCCGTCCGCGGCTCGCCGACGTAGCTCGCCACCTGCAGCAGCGTGAGAACCACGTGGACCACCGCGCGCGGCAGCTGCCACGGACGCAGCCGCGGCGCCTCGCGCGACGCGGCCGCGTCCTCGGTCGACCCACCACCCGCGTGCTCGGTCGACGCGCGACCCGGGTCCTCGGTCGCGGCGGGACCTGCGTCCTCGGTCGACGCGCCACCGGCGTCACCGGCATCGTCGGTCAGCCGCAGCAGCACCTCGGCGAGCGCCCGCCCGTCGGCCAGGCTGTGGTGGAAGCGCGCGACGAGCGCGCCGCGGTCGTCCGCGCCGCCGACGACGTGCAGCTCCCACGGCGGCCGGGAGCCGTCGAGCGGGCGTCCGAGCAGGTCGCCCACCAGGTCCTGCAGTCCCTGCCCACCGAGCGTGGCGTCGAGCAGGTCGACGTGCAGGTGCCGCCGGAGGTCGAATGCGGGGTCGTCCTGCCACCGCCGGGGCGCCAACGGCAGCCGCGAGCGGACGACCCGCTGCGACAGGCGCGGGTAGCTGGCCACCAACCGCTCCTGCACCAGCAGGCGCAACCGGTCGACGTCGACCAGCCCGTCCAGCCGCAGGACCGCCGTGATCACCATCCGGTTCTGCGGGCGCTCGACGGCGAACCAGACGGCGTCGGCGGCGTCGAGCCGGGTGTGGGGCACCGGCCCATCCTGCCGCCCGCCCGCCGTGCGCGCGCACCAGCCGGCGAGCGGGACCGGTCGCCCGCCCGCTCGCCCCCGATCCCGCGTGATCGTGGCAACGGCCGTCCCTGCAGCGAAGGTGGTTGCCACGATGACGGCCGTGCGCGCTCAGCGCTCAGCGAGGTACCGCGCGCCCACCTCCCGCAGCCGGGCGTGCAGCCCGTCGTACGGGCGCGTGTCGCCGAGCACCCAGGTCGGGAGCTTCGCCAGCATCGTGTAGTTGGTGTCGACGACGTTGCCGGCCGGTGCGCGGCCGACCTGGCTGACCAGCTGAAGGGCGTCGAGCTGCTCCAGGCCCATCAGCTCCCCGGTCCAGCCGACCAGGTCGTGCTGGCTGATCCGGAAGGCGTCCTCGAGCGGGCGCACCGAGCCGGTCGACATGAGGAAGTCGTCGTTCTCCATCCGGGGCCAGGCCGTCCCGGCGCCGGGGACGACGTCGACCACCACGACGGTCTCCATCGCCGCCTCGACGGCTGTGCCGCAGACCTCGCCCTCGCCCTGGCGGCAGTGCCCGTCACCGATGGCGAGCTGGGCACCGTCCACGTTGACCGGGAAGTACACCGTGGTGCCAGCGCGCAGCTCGGGGGTGTCCATGTTCCCGCCATGGGCGGCCGGCGTAATCGACATCATCACCTCGCCGGCGGCCGGCGCCACACCGACGGTGCCGTGCATCGGGTCGAGGGGCAGCTCGATCACGTGGTCGCTGCGCCGGGCGCGGTAGCGCACCACATCGCGCTCGACGTCGACGTCGTACATCCAGACCACCTCCTCCAGCGGCGCGTGCAGCATCGCGGTGCTGTGCGTCGTGGTGAGCGCGCCGAAGTGCGGGAACGTCGACGACACCGCCCACTCCCGGCGCGGCCGGATGTCGACGAAGTGCACCGCGAGCAGGTCACCCGGTCGCGCCCCTTCGACGTGCACCGGCCCGGTGACCGGGTTGAGGAACGGGAACTCGCAGACCTGGCTGGGCAGGTCGTCGACGCTGCGCACCCGGCCGCCGTAGCAGTCCTCGGTGGTGAGCTCCACGACGGTTCCCGGTTGCACCCGCAGAGCCGGGCTGTCCCCGCCGAACGTGTAGGACACGGTGTCGGGCGTGGCCTCCAGCCGAGCCACCACGAGCACGCTCATGCTGCTTCTCCCTCGTTGACGCCGGACAAGGTCGGACGGCGGCCGGCCAGCGTGCTCCACACGAGGACGACCACGCCGATGGCCAGCCAGCCGAAGCCGAGGCGCTGGGCCGCGACGTTGGCGTTGATGACGACGTAGACCAGGATCGCGAAGCCCAGCACGGGGCAGATCAGGTGCCGCCACCAGTCCCGGCTGCCCTGCCGCACGACGAAGTGAATCACGACCGACACGTGCAGGACGAGGAACGCCGTCATGGCGCCGAAGTTCACCAGGGTGGTCATCAGCGTGATGCCGTTCTTCTGCGTGGTGAGGAAGACCCCCAGCACCAGCGACACCCCGGCCACGAGGAAAGTCGCGTTGACCGGCACCTGGTGGGTGGGGCTGATCCGGGCCAGGAAGGACGGCAGCTGCCGGTCGCGCGCCATCGCGTACAGCAGCCGGGAGGTCGCCGCCTGGGCCACCAGCGAGTTGGCGAAGCCCCAGGCGATCGCGGTCGCCAGGGCGGTGAGCGCCGCGAGCCACCCACCGCCCGCCACCCGCGCCGCGTCGTAGAAGGCGGTGCCCTCCAGGTCTCCCTCGCTGAGGAGCCGGGCGGCGTCCGGCACGAGCAGCGAGGCCACCCACGTCTGCACGATGAACAACGTCCCGGCGACCAGCAGGGCGGCGACCATGGCCCGCCCGATCGACCGGGAGGACTCCCGGTTCTCCTCGGCGAGCATCGAGATGCCGTCGAAGCCGAGGAACGACAGGACCGCGACGGACACCGCGCCGAAGACCACGGCCCAGGAGAAGGTTGCGCTGTTGTACAGCGGGCTCAGGCTGAAACCGTTGCCCTTGCCGGAAGCGAGGGCAACCAAGCCGATGACGAGGAAGATCGCGAGCACGACCAGCTCGGCGGCCAGCATGACCTTGTTCACCTTCGCGGTCATCTCGATGCCCAGGTAGTTGACGACCGTGTTCAGGACGACGAACGCCACCAGCCACAGCCAGACCGGGATGCCGGGCACGAGCGAGTGCATTGCCACGCTGGCGATCAGGTAGAGCAGGGCGGGGACGAGCACGTAGTCCAGGATGATCACCCAGCCGGCGAGGAAGCCGACCGGCGGGTTGATGCCCCGGCCTGCGTACGTGTAGACCGACCCCGCCATCGGGAACGCGCGGGACATCTGGGCGTACGAGTTGGCGGTGAACATCATCGCTACCATGCCGATCGCGTAGGCCAGGGCGACCATGCCGCCCGAGCCCTTGTAGACGCTGCCGAAGATGCCGAACGGCGCGATCGGCACCATGAAGATGAGCCCGTACACCAGCAGGTCGCTGAACGTCAGCGAGCGTTTGAGCTCCTGCCGGTACCCGAACTGCTCGACGCTGTCGGTGTCCTGGACGTGCGGTTGCTCGCTCACGTCTCCTCCTGTCCGCGCCGGCGTGCTGCCGGTCCGCGCCGGATCCTAGGTACCCGGGCGCGTGCCCGGTAGCGCCCGGCGACCGTCGTCCGGCCAAGATGGGACTCCGCTCGCGGCACGTCTCCAGGCAAGGACGGACATGACGGACATGGAAGGCGCGCTCGGAGCGCTGGTGCGGCGCGCGGCCGGGCTGGTGCGACCGGGGCGGCGTGCGCTGCTCGGGATCACCGGCGCTCCGGGTGCCGGCAAGACGACGCTTGCCCAAGCGCTGGTCGACGCGCTGGCCGCCGCGCCGCCACCGGGTTGCGTCGCGGGGGAGTGGGTGGCGCACGTCCCGATGGACGGCTTCCACCTCGCGGACGTGGAGCTGCGCCGGCTCCGCCGCACCGACCGCAAGGGTGCGCAGGACACCTTCGACGCCGCCGGGTACGCCACCTTGCTGGAGCGGCTCCGGGACAGCCGCGGCGACGACGTCATGTATGCGCCGGCGTTCGACCGCCAGATCGAGCAGCCCGTGGCCGGGAGCATCCCCGTCCACCCCACGTGCCGGCTGGTGGTATCCGAGGGCAACTACCTGCTGCTGGACGACCCGCCCTGGCCGCGGGTCCGCGCCTGTTTCGACGAGGTGTGGTTCTGCGACGTCGACGACGCCGAGCGCCGGCGCCGGCTGGTGGCGCGGCACGTGCAGTTCGGCAAGAGCCCGGACGCCGCGCACGCGTGGGTGCACGGCACGGACGAGCTGAATGCCGAGCTGGTGCGGCGGTACCGCGACCGGGCGGACCTCGTCGTTCGCTAGTGGCTGTCCCACACGGCGGCCACCCTGGACGCCACGGTCGCGGCCTGGGCCCGGCCGGCGCGGGCCGCCACCGCGCGCCGCGTGTCGTCGAGCACGTTGCGGCCGATCGCCTCGTGGGCCTGGTCGTCCGGGCTGACCACCACCGAGCGGACGTCGGTCCCGAGCGACGCCAGCTGCCGGCGGATCCGGCCCGCCCGCCGGGTCGCGATGGTGACCGGCGCCACCACGACGACGCGGTCGCACCCCGCGGCGAGGTCCGCGTTGACCGGTGAGCGGACGCCGCCGTCGACGTACCGGCGCCCGTTCACGGTGATCGGGGGCCAGAGCAGCGGGACGGCGCAGCTGGCGGCGACGGCGTCGACGAGCGGAGCCTGCTCGGCCCCGCTGAAGGCGACCGCGTCCCCGGTCTGCGCGTCCACCGCGGTCACCAGCAGGGTGCGGTCCGGCCAGGAGGTCGAGCGCAGTCCCGCGGCGATGACGCGGCGGCGCTCGTCCTCGGGGACCGTGGTCGCGGCCAGGGCCAGCCGGCCCACGCGCGCCCGGGCTGTGCGCTCGTCCCGCGGCCACAGGTATGGGACCGCAAGCCGGAGCAGGACGCCCCGGCCGATCCGGTCGGCCGAGCTTGCGGACGGCGCTCGCAGCTGGCCCGCGTACAGCTCGTCCAGGCCGACGCCACCGCGGATCTGCGCTCCGACGAAGGAGCCCGCGGAGGTCCCGATGACCACGTCGGCCGTCGTGAGGTCGAGACCGCGCTCGGCCAGCCCGGCCAGCAGGCCGAGCTCCCAGGCGATGCCGGTGATGCCCCCGACGCCCAGCACCAGTGCCGTGCGTTCGGGGGCGTCCGACGTCAGTGGGGCCCGCCCGAAGGCGTGGGTCCGCCGGAGGGCGTGGGCCCGTCGGGCGGGGGCGCGTCGTCGGCCGGGGGCTCACCCTCCCGCAGCCTGCGCTCACGCTCGCTCAGGTCGCGCTCCCATTGGTCGAGTGTGCGCTTGTGCTCGGCGTCGATCGCCTTGATCTGGCGCAGGAAGTCCTCGTCGTCGTCCGGCCCGAGCGGCGGCCGAGGCGGTCGGTATCCGGTCCCGCCCCGCTCGCGGGAGGCCGCCCACGGGGCGCGCCCGGTAGCCGCCGCAGCCCCGCGCTCCGGGCGTCCGGCCACCAGCCAGGCGATGGGGCCGACGAGCGGCAACAGGACGATCAGGATCAGCCAGAACGGCTTGGGCAGGCTCCGCACGAGCGCGGAGTTCGTCTGGATGCAGTCGATCAGGCAGTAGACCAGCAGCGCCAGGGTGGCGATGTCCAGCAGCAGGAAGAACCTCACGGCGGGCCCTCCTCTCCCATCAGGTTCGCGGGGCGTACAGCGCCTCGACCTCGGCCGCATAGTCGGCCAGCACCTTCGCCCGCTTCAGCTTCAGAGTAGGCGTCAGGTGGCCGGACTCCTCGGTCCAGACCGTCGGCAGGATCGCGAAACGACGGATCTGCTCGGGCCCGGACACGGTGGCGTTGGCGGCGTCGACGGCCGTCTGCACGGCGGCGCGCACCTCGGCGTCGTCGACCACGGCCTCGAGCGGCGTCGGCTCGCGGCCGTGGTCGGTCAGCCACTGCCCAATGGCCTCGGGGTCGAGGGTCACCAGGGCGCCCACGAACGGGCGCCCGTCGCCGACCACCATCGCCTGCGCGACCAGCGGGTGCGCCCGCAGCACGTCCTCCAGCGGGGCGGGCGCCACGTTCTTGCCGCCGGCCGTCACCAGGATCTCCTTGAGCCGGCCGGTGATGGTGAGGAAGCCCTCGTCGTCCAACCGGCCGAGGTCGCCGGTGTGGAACCAGCCGTCCGCGTCGAGCACCCGGGCTGTCGCGTCCTCGTCGCCCCAGTAGCCCTTGAACACGTGCCCACCGCGCACCAGGACCTCGCCGTCCGGCGCCACCCGCAGCTCGAAGCCGGGAAGCGCGCGGCCGACCGAGCCCACCCGCATGCCCTTGCGGCTGTTGACCGCGGCGGCCGCGGTGGTCTCGGTGAGCCCGTACCCCTCCAGCACCGTGACCCCTACGCCGCGGAAGAAGTGCCCCAGCCGCTCGCCGAGCGCCGCGCCGCCGGACACCGCCCACTCGGCCCGGCCGCCGAACGCCGCCCGCAGCTTGCGGTACACCAGCCGCTCGAACACCGCGTGCCGGGCGGCCAGCACCAGACCGGCGCGACCGCGCTCGGTGGCCCGGCTCCAGGCGATGGCCGTCGCCGCCGCGGCCTCGAAGATCTTGGCCTTGCCGTCGGCGGCCGCCTTGCGCCGTGCGGTCTCGTAGATCTTCTCGAACACCTGCGGCACCGACAGGACGAACGTCGGTCGCACCTGGGCGAGGTCCTTGACCAGCCGCGCCGGGTCGCTGTGCGCCATGGTCACGCCCTGCATGACAACAGCCACCTGGATCATCCGGCCGAACACGTGGGCCAGCGGCAGGAACAGCAGCGTGGACGCGTCCTCGCGCTCGAACAGCTCGGGCAGCATCTCGATCGCGCTCGAGCACTCGTCCAGGAAGTTGCCATGCGTCAACACACAGCCCTTGGGGCGCCCGGTGGTGCCTGATGTGTAGATGAGCGTTGCCGGGGTGTCGCGCTGCAGCGCCGCTATGCGCGCATCGATCTCGGCGTCGGCCACCCCGCGCCCGGACGAGACCAGGTCGTCGAGGCCCGGGCCGTCCCCGGCGTCGATCCGCCACACGTGCTTCAGCTCCGAGAGCCGATCCCGCACCTGCTGCAGCCGGGCCGCGTGGCCGCGGGTCTCGACGACGCAGCCCACGGCGGATGCGTCGGCCAGGATCCAGGCAAGCTGCTCGACCGACGAGGTCTCGTAGATGGGGACCGGGACGGCTCCCACGCTCCACAGCGCGAAGTCGAGCTGGGTCCACTCGTACCGGGTCTTCGACATGATGCCGACGCGGTCGCCGGGCCGGACGCCGGCGGCGACGAAGCCCTTGGCCAGCTCGAGCACCTGGTCGGCGAACACCTTGGCGGGGACGTCCTCGAAGCCGCTCGGGCCGCGCCGCTGGAACAGCACGCCGGCGGGGTCGCGCGCAACGGTCGCGTGCAGGACGTCGGCGAGCGAGCTGAGGCTGGGGGCGTCGGTGGCTCCGGTCACATCGAGCAGGCTACGGCGTCGGCTGCTCGGCGGCGACAAGCTCGCGGCACCTCGACAGCGGAGCGGTCGTGCAGACGTCGGTCGCGAAGCGGCCGGGCCGAGTCGACCACGGCCGGCCAGGCCGCATGCGAGCATGGTTTGGTGAGCGACGAGCGCCCGGGCCGGCCACGCCGTCCCGCGCTGTTCGGCCCCGCGGCGATGGACAGCCTCGCCGGTGCGTCCGACCCCGCCCAGCTGGCCGAGGCCGCGCACGCGACGGCGGCCGCGATCGTCGACGCCGGGCGCAGCTCCGACGACCCGGAGGTCACGGCCCGCCTGGTCCGGCTGGTCGACGACCACGGGCTCGACACCATCGCCGACCTGTGGTCGGACCGGCCGGCCCGGTCGCTGCCCGGTGCGTTATGGCGGTTGTACGTGGTGCGCGAGTGGGTGCGCCGCGACCCGGTCGGCGCCTCACTCGACTACCGGGCGGGCCAGCCCGTCGCGCAGGTGCCGCACGTGGTGGCCGGCGTGGCCCAGCCGCCCGGCCCGGACGAGGTGCGTGCGCTCGCGGACGCCGTGCTCACCGGCGTGTACTCGGGCGAGCTCGACGTCGCGCTCGAGCGGGCGGCGGCCTTCTGCCGCGTGGTGTCGTCCGGGCGGGCCCTGCGCGCCGACGACGCCACGGGAAGCGCGGCGTCCACGCTGACCCGTCGGGCCGCGTCCTTGCAGCAGACGGCCGAGGACCTGGAGGCGGCGGCTTCTGCCTGGCGGGCCCGCAACCTGACGTGAGCCCGGCGCCCGTCGTCCACCTGTTGCGGGCTGGATGTGCACGAACCCCCCTCGACCCGGCACAATCGAGGTGGCCCGCAAGGGCCGCCCGGGCGTCGGGCTGCGGTAGCCCCGGGTCCCAACTGAAGCCGCCACGAGCGGCCGCGCGCCGTGAGGCGCTCCCAGCCCGACGCCCGTCCTCCCCTTCAGTCCGGCCTTCTGACCGGCCTTCGGACAGGTGCCGTCTCAGGTCGGCCGGCCTACACCGCCGCCACGGGGACCACCGGTGATCGCCGTCCGACGGCGCGCCGTAGGGGTCGGGAGGCGGCAGGCGCTGAGGTGGCTCGCCCTCGTGCTGCTCGCCGTCGTGGGTGCCGGCGTCGGAGCCGCCCTCGCGCCGAGCGCCCACGAGCAGATCGGACCGCTGAACGTGGCGGTGGCCGTGCGCCCGAGCGTGCACCCCGGCGTGGCCGTCGCCCTGCCGCCGGTGGGGACGGTGCACTTCGACACCCACCGGGCGCCGTTCGTCTGGCGAGCCACCGTGGCATCGGTGGACCTCGAGCTCGCCCGCCGGGTGCTCAGCTCCTCCGTACGGCTGGAGGCGCTGCAGGCGCGCGCCCCCGACGAGCTGCGCGGCGCGGCGATCCGTGCGGCGCTGCTCAGCGGGGGCTGTGCGCTCCTCGGATCGACCCTGCTGCTCGCACTCGGCACCCGCAGCCGGCACGGGGTAGCCGCCGGGCTCACGGTGACGCTGGCCGCGATGCTCGTGCTGTCGTCGCTCACCCTGGCGACCTTCGACAGCCGCCAGCTCGCCCAGCCACGCTTCACCGGTCTGCTGAGCATTGCGCCCTACGTCCAGCGCCGGACGGAGACGCTGGCTGAGCGGCTGGAGTCCTACCGCAGCGGCCTGTCCGACGTCGTCCAGTCGGTCACCACGCTGTATGCGGTCGGCACCGGCCTGAGCGGCGGCGACCCCTCCTCCTCGGATGACGTGACCACGGTGCTGCACGTGTCCGACCTGCACCTGAACCCCATCGGCTACGACCTCACCGGCCGGCTGGTCCGGCAGTTCGGCGTCGACACCGTGGTGGACTCCGGCGACCTGAGCACGTGGGGCAGCGTCGCGGAGGCGTCCTTCGTCGGGCGGATCCGCAGCCTCGGCGTCCCCTACGTCTTCGTGCGCGGCAACCACGACTCCGCGGCCATCGCCCGGGCCGTTGCCCGCCAGCCGGGCGCGGTCGTCCTCGACGGGCAGGTCCGGACCGTGGCGGGCCTGCGCATCGCCGGTATCGCTGACCCGCGGAACACGCCCAACGAGGGGCCGACAGACACCGCCGGCAAGGACGCCGTCGCCGCCTACACCCAGCGACTGGCGGACGTCGTCGGCGCTCACGACACGGCCCACCCGGACGCGCCCGCGCAGGTCGCCGTCGTGCACGACCCCACCCGGCTCGAGCCGCTGCTGGGGCGGGTGCCGCTGGTGCTCGCCGGCCACCTGCACCGTCGCTCGGTCGACGAGCGGGACGGCACCCGGGTGATGGTGGAGGGCTCCACCGGTGGCGCCGGGCTGACCTCTGCCGGCCTGCGTCGGCTCACCGAGGGCGACCCGGTGCCGCTGGAGGCCACGCTGCTGTACTTCCGGCGTTCCGGTCCGGACGCCGGCCGGCTGCTTGCGTACGACGAGGTGGCGGTGGGCGGGCTCGGCCTGACGTCGGTGAGCATCGACCGCACCGCCGTGCCCGCGACAGAGCCGGTGCCGGCGCAGCGGCCGGCCGCGACGTCCCCTCCGACACCCGGTTCCACGGCGCCGGGCCGGGCTCCCGGCGGCCAGCCATGAGGTGATCCACCGGACCGGCCGAAATCTTCGTGCGAATGCACCGAGGAACCGTTCGGCTGCGTACCGTGGTACTCGGAGGGAGGTGGTCGGCGCTGATGACCGATACGCATCTGTCGACGTCCGGCACGTTGCACGATGCCACGCTGGACGCCGAGATCCAGCTTGTCGGCGAGCTGGTCGTCGCCGCCACCGGCAGCGACGGCCCGTTGAGCCAGGAGCAGATCGACGCCGCCCTCGGCGTGACGGAGGACGGGCCGGACCAGGCGCCGCCGGGGAACGCGGGGCGCTGACCTTCGTAGCGCCCCAGCTCCAACGCGCCCCTGCCCCTAGCGCCCCCCCTGGGTCCGCTTGCCTACAGGTCGCGCCGGCGCAGCAGCACCCCCGCCAGCACGGCGGCCCCCGCGGTGACCGCGCCCAGGTACAGCAGGGCGTCCAGGTTCGATACCAGGGTCTCCGGCTGGAGGGCGCCGGTGGGCTCATCGGTGCTGCTCTCCAGCCTCCGGCCACCCGGCAGCAGGAACGCCGTGATGTTCTCGGTGAGCAGCCAGCGCGGCCACCCGCGGTCGGACCCGAGGATGCGGACGGCGTTCTCTGCCACGGCGAACCAGGCGAACAGCAGGCCGAGCAGCCCGCCGGTGTGCCGGGTCACCGTCGTCACCGACGCCGCCAGGACGCCGGCTAGCACCATCAGCACGACTCCGCGCAGCTGCAGCGAGAGCAGGTCGCGCCAGAAGTGCGCGTGCGGGACCAGCCCCGCGATCCCGTCCGCGCCCGGCGCGGCCCAGGTGCCGCGGAGCTGGGCGGTGAGAGCACCAAGTCCGAGCGCGAGCAGCTGCGCGACCACCCCGGCCGCGGCGCAGACCAGGGCGACGGCCGCCAACCGGGTGCCCAGCAACCGCAGCCGCCGCGGTTCCCAGGTCAGCAGGGTGATCATCGCCCGGCTGGACCAGTCCGCGCCCACAGCGGTGGCGCCCACGAGCGCGGCCACGAGTGCGCCGGTGACAGCGACACTGATCGCGATCTCCGGCAGTCCGCGCTCGGCCACGAAGCGCGGGTCCTGGAACAGGTCGTCCGCCGTGGGGCCGCTGCAGGCGATGTCCTTGTCCGCCTCCGGGATGCTGGGATCCTGCCGGCAGCCCGGCTCGAACTCCTGGTTGGCGGCGGCCTGCTCCTGTGCCGCCCGTGTCGCCTCTGTGCGGGCGCCGGCCACGTCGGTCGAGTGAGTGCCGAAGATCACGGCCATGCCGACGAGGACCCCGGCGAGGCCAAGCAGCAGCAGGGTCACGACCAGTCGGCGCCGGCGCAGCCGACCCAGCTCGGCG
>DATFPQ010000014.1:0-17271 GCA_035264765.1 Actinomycetales bacterium
TGACGGCGGTGCTGATGGCGGCGCGGACAGTGGGGCCGACGGTGGCGCGGACAGTGGGGCCGACGGCGGCGCGGACAGTGGGGCGGACGGCGGCGCAGACAGTGGGGCAGACGGCGGCGTGGACGGGAACGCCGGCACCGGCGGGGGCCTGGGAACCGGCGGACTGGGCACCGGCGGCTCGGGGCACGGGCCCGCGGACGGCGGCGCGACCGGTGGTCCCGGTCAGCAGGACGGTGGCGCGGACGGCGGTGCGGACGCAGGTGCGGGCTTCGGTGCCGATGGCGGCGCAGGCGGTGCCGCGGACGTCGGCGCGGATGGCGGCGCGGACGGCGGTGCCGATGGTGGCGCGGACGGCGGTGCCGACCGTGGCGCAGGTGGCGATGGCGGTGCCGATGGCGGTGCCGACGGTGGCGCGGACGGCGGTGCGGACCCCGGTTCCGAGTCGAGGATCTGAGTGAGCGCACCCGCGCCGGCGCGGGTGCCCGGGCAGACGTCCGGGCATCCCGCCCTGCGTCGGCTGGTCGCGGACGACATCGCGGACTTCGCCGACCGGACGTGGGGCCGCGCGCCCCTGCTCAGCCCGGCCGAGCGCCTCCCGCAGGGCTTCGGCGACCTCCTGAGTGCCCAGGCCGTCGACGAGCTGGTCAGCGAGCGCGGCCTACGCACGCCATTCCTGCGCGTCGCCAAGAACGGCACGACGCTGGCCGAGCGGTCCTTCACGGCGCCGGGCGGGGTCGGCGCGGCGATCGGCGACCAGGTGAGCGACGACAAGCTGGTCCAGCTCTTCGGCGGTGGCGCCACCATGGTGCTGCAGGGACTGCACCGGATCTGGCCGCCGCTCGTGCGCTTCACCCAGCAGCTCGCGGCCGACCTGGGCCACCCGGTGCAGGCCAACGCCTACGTCACGCCACCGCAGTCCCAGGGGTTCGACGACCACTACGACGTCCACGACGTGTTCGTCCTGCAGGTCGAGGGCGAGAAGCGCTGGCGGATCCGGCCGCCGGTGCATCCCGCGCCGCTGCGCGACCAGCCCTGGACCGACCGACGACCGGAGGTCGAGGGCGCCGCCCGGAAGGAGCCGCTGATCGACGTCGTGCTGCGGCCCAGCGACTGCCTGTACCTGCCACGCGGCTACCTGCACGCCGCGACCGCGCTCGGCGGTGTGAGCACCCACCTGACGATCGGCGTCCACACCTGGACGCGATACGCGCTCGCCGAAGAGCTGGCGGCCGTGGCGCTCGCCCGGCTCGCTGACGACGTCGCGGTGCGCGAGTCACTGCAACTCGGGACCGTGGCCGACGACGCCGCCGGCTGGGCCAATGACCTCGACCGGGTCCGCGCGGCGCTGGAGCGAGCGGTGCGCGACGTGGCGGCCGAGCGGGTCGCGGACCGGATGTCGGTGCGCGCCCGGGCCGCGCAGCGCGCCGCGCCGGTCGGGCCGCTCGCCCAGCTGCGCGCCGCTACGGCACCGGACCCGTCGGGCACCGTGCGGCTGCGCGACCACCTGGCGGCGCGGCTCGTCGACGGTCCGCAGGGGCCCGTGCTGCGCAGCCGGGCCGGTTCGCTTTCCCTGCAGCCCGGCGACGACTCCATGGTGGCCCGGCTGTTGGCAGGGGAGCGGCTGAGCGTGGCCGACGTCGGCGAGGACCTCGCCCACCGGCTGCTGCTCGCCGCCGTCGTCGTCCCCGACTGACCCGCCTGACCCCCGTGACCCGCCTGAACCCCCCGTACTCCCCAGCAGCGCCGTTACTCCCGAGCGGCGCCACTTTTCGCGGTGTCGGCCGCCGCTGCCGGCTTTCCTCGGGAGCAACGGCGTCGCTGAGGAGCACGGGTCGCGACCAGCGGACGGGTGCGGGACCAACGCCGCGGACCGCGCGGGAGCACGGGGCGTGCTCATGACAGGCTGTCCCGGTGACGCAGTCGATCGCCCCCCGGTGCGCGGACACCGCCCGGGAGCGTCGCGACCCCATGGCCGGCACCGCGGCTCCGGCGCGCCGGTGGCTGCTGATCGAGCACCCCGGACCCTGGGCCATCGACGCGCTCGCCGGCTCGGGGATCGACCCGCAGGTGCAGGAGCGGCTGCAGACGGCGGCCCGGTCCGGGGCGGCGCGCATCCTGCTGGTCCGCCGTCCGGGACGTCAGTCGCGCGAGAGCGGTCCGCGTGCCTGGGCGGTCATCGACCACTCCCCGCTGGCCGGGCAGGTCTGGGGCAGCTGGAAGGCGGACGACGACCTGCTGGCCGCCGTGGACCTGCTGCACGGCCCGCGGCTCGAGGGACAGCCGACCACGCCGGGCGACCCGGTGCTGCTGGTCTGCACGCACGGCCGGCACGACACCTGCTGCGCAATCCGCGGGCGCCCGCTCGCGGCCGAGCTGAGCCGGGAGTGGCCGGACTGGACCTGGGAGTGCTC
Source organism: Actinomycetales bacterium (assembly GCA_035264765.1). Classification (GTDB taxonomy): domain Bacteria; phylum Actinomycetota; class Actinomycetes; order Actinomycetales; family Angustibacteraceae; genus DATFPQ01. Next base: position 2,412 of record DATFPQ010000014.1, read on the forward strand.
GCACGTCGGCGGGGACCGCTTCGCGCCGAACCTGGTGCTGCTGCCCGACGGCGCCTACTACGGACAGGTGGAGCCCGCCGACGCCGTCGAGCTGGTCCGGTCGCACCTGCGCGACGAGGTCGTGGCGAGCGCGCTGCGCGGCGTCAGCACCGAGCCGCCCGTCGTCCAGGTCGCGGTGGTCGAGGCGCTGCGGCGGTACGGCCCGGCCGGCATCCGGCAGGTCTGGGGCGCCGGCCTGCAGCCGATCGGCCACGACAGCTGGAACGTCTACCTGGACGGCGCCGGGCCGGTGCCGGCCCGGCTGGTCGCCACCGTCGCCCGCACGCGGCGGCCCCCCGCGCTGCTCACCTGCCGGGCCGTGACGGAGTCCAGCGCCGACAGCTACGTCGTGCAGGACCTCCGGGTGCAGCACGCCTGAGCGGCCCGGACCGGTCCTCCACGTCGGTGCCGCTCAGCCGGAGCCATGTCACCCGGAGCCAAGGCGCGGTAGGTCGACCGCGACGACGGGCGGCAGCGGCACCGTCGCGTTACGTTTCAGAATCCGCCCAGTTGCGCGCCCGGAGGTGTCGCTCTGTGCGGCCCTGCCGCAAGACGTGAGGACGCCTGCCCGACCGTTCAAGGAGGGGACCGATGAGCGAAGCCACCAGCCCTGGGGGGTCGGCCGGTGGGTCGGGGCGCGCGGAGCTGACCTTCATCGGCACGGCCACGACGCTGCTGCGGCTGGGGCCGTTCACCGTGCTCACCGACCCCAACTTCCTGCACCGCGGGCAGTGGGCCTACCTCGGCAAGGGCCTGGTCAGCCGGCGGGTGACCGAACCGGCGCTCGGGGTCGACGAGCTGCCGCCGCTGGACGCCGTGGTCCTCTCGCACCTGCACGGCGACCACTTCGACCGGGTCGCCAAGGCAGGGCTGTCCCGAGACGCCCCGGTGGTCACCACCCGGCATGCGGCCCGTCGGCTGAAGCCCTGGGGGTTCCGGACGGTGGGCCTGGACACCTGGCAGGAGCACGTGCTCGAGCAGGGGGCCCACCGGCTGAGCGTGGAGTCGCTCCCGGCCGTCCACGCGTACGGCGTGCTCGGCAAGGCGCTGCCGCCGGTGATGGGCAGCCTGCTGCGCTGGAGCGAGGGCGGCGACGTGCGGCGCACGCTCTATCTCACTGGCGACACCCTCACCGGACCTCACCTGAACGAGATCCGGCAGCGCCACCCGGGCATCGACGGCGCGGTCGTCCACCTCGGTGGCACCCGTGTGCTCGGCGCGATCGTCACGCTCGACGGCCGCGGCGGGCTGGAGCTGCTGGAGGCCGTGAACCCGGGCTACGCCGTCCCGGTGCACTATGACGACTACACCCGCTTCCTGTCCCCGCTGTCGGACTTCCTGGCCGCGGTCAGGGGCACCGGCTTCGACTCGCGGGTGCGGGTGGTGCAGCGAGGCCAGACCATCTCGCTGTTCTGAACCGTGCGAAGTGGCGCCCCGCGACCGAGCCGGTCGCGGGGCGTCCTGGTGCGCGGGCGGGTCAGCCCTTGAAGGCGTCCTTCACCTTCTCGCCGGCCTGCTTGAGGTCCGCCTTGCTCTGCTCCCCCTTGCCCTGGGACTCGCGGGCCTCGTCGCCGGTGGCCTTGCCCTCGAGCTCCTTGGCCTTGCCGGACAGCCCCTCGGCCTTGTTCTCGAGCTTGTCGTCAGCGCCCACAACAGCCTCCTGATGATCTCGGTAGGCCCCACTGTGCCCCTCGACCTGCGCCCACGCCACCCGGCAGCAGCGCGAACAGCCGGGGACGGCCGGGAAAGGGCACGATGTGCCGGTGACTCCAGCCAGGGCGCGCGCGCTGACCGGGGTGCTCCTGGTGGCCACCGTGGTGCAGCTGCTGGTGGCCAGCCTCATCCCGGGCCTACCGCAGTTCGAGGGCAAGGGCTTCGCGGCCAGGCTCGCGGTGTACCCCGTGCTGATGTTGCTGGTCCCTGTCCTGTGGTGGCTATGGCACCGACGCCGGGCCGCCGCAGCTGCGGCCCTGGAGCGCCCAGTGGGTCAGGACGGCGCAATGAGTCAGGACGGCGCAGTTGATGAGGGCGGCGCAGTTGGTCAGAACGGCGCAGTGACGCCCTGGGCGGGCTTCGCCCTGCTGATGGCGCCGTTCCTGGTCGACGTCACCGGCAACTCGCTGGACCTGTACGACCGGGTGGTCTGGTGGGACGACGCGAACCACCTGGTGAACTGGTTCCTGGTCTGCCTCGGACTCGGGGTCGTCCTGCTGCGGAACGTCGTCGCGCCGACGTGGATCGTCGCGGCGGTGGTCACTGGCGGCGGCGCGCTGCTCGCCGTGGTGTGGGAGCTGGGGGAGTGGTTCACCTTCATCCGGCACGGCACCGAGCTCGCGACCGCCTACCAGGACACCCTGGGCGACGAGACGCTCGGCACCACGGGGGCGGCGATCGCGGCCGCGGTCCTGGTCCGTTGGCGCTCGGTGCGCGGGCGGTCGGTCGGGGACGTCGACCCGCAGTGACGCACGAGGCGGCCGACGGGCCACCCGCGGGTTCAGGCCAGTGGGTTCAGGCCAGTGGGTTGGGGATGTCCGGTGGGACGACCTTCGGCCCCGCCTCCGGCGGGCGTGGCCGGTCCTGCGGGTGCAGCCGCACCGCCACCAGGGCGACGTCGTCCTCGGACCGGGCCGGCAGCAGCCGGGTCAGCAGCTCGTCGCAGAGCTCGTCCAGCGGGCGCGGCCCGAGCTCTTCGAGCAGCGACTGGAGCCGGGCCAGGCCCTCGTCCAGGTTCTGGCCGCGGCGCTCGACCAGCCCGTCGGTGTAGAGCAGGAGCGTCGCCCCGTGCTCCAGCAGGACCTCCGCCTCGTGCCGCTCGGTGCCCGGGTCGATGCCGAGCAGCAGGTCGGCCGTGCCGTCGGCCAGCGCGCTGACGTGTCCCTCGGCGGTGATCACCATGGGCGGCGGGTGACCGGCGTTGGACCAGCGCACCCGGCTCACACCGCGCTCGCGGTCCTCGTCGGTCTGCTCCAGCCGGGCGACCACTGCGGTGGCGAAGGTGCCGACCTGCAGCCCCTGCATCGCGGCGTCCAGGCCGCGCAGCGCACCGGCCGGGCCGGCGCCGCTGGAGTAGACGATGCCGCGGAGCAGGCCCCGCAGCTGGCCCATGGCGGCGGTGGCGGCGCTGTCGTGGCCGACGACGTCGCCGATGACAAGCACGGTGGTGCCGCCCGGCTGGAGGAACGCGTCGTACCAGTCACCGCCGACCTGCGCCGTCTCCGCGGCCGGCTCGTAGCGGACCACGATCTGCACGTGGTCCGGCTCCGGCGGCGCGGTGAGCAGGCTGCGCTGCAGGTCCCCGGCGAGCCGCACCTGCTCGGCGTACAGGCGGGCGTTGTCGAGGGCCAGCCCGGCGCGGGCGGCGACCTCGCGCGCGGTGTCGAGGTCGTCGTCGCTGAAGGGCGCTTTTCCGGATCCCCGGAAGAGGCTGATCAGCCCGGTGATCCGCCCACGCCCGCTGAGCGGCAGCACCAGGCCCGCAGACGGTGTCAGGCGGTCCAAGAGGTCACGGGCCCGGCCGCCCGGCTTCAGCACGGCCGCGATCTTCTCCGCGGCTCCGTCGGCCAGCATGGCCGGCTCACTCGTCTGCAGCACCTGCGCGAGGTAGGACGTGTCCAGGAGGTCGTCCAGTCGCAGCTGGCCGTACTCGGCTGTGGTATCGCGCAGCGCCGGGTCGACGTGCCACCAGCCGACGTCGCGGAGCTCCTCGCGGCCGGGCTCACGGTGGACCAGGGTCACCAGGCACCAGTCGGCCAGCGTCGGCACCACCAGCTGGGCCAACCGCGCTCCGGCCTCCTCGGCGTCCAGCGTGCCGGTCAGGTCCGTCGTCACGTGGGCCAGCAGGGCTGACCGCTGGGCCACCCGCTCGGTCTGCAGCTGCAGCGCCCGGCGCTCGGTGACGTCGAGGAAGTACACCGACAGGCCGTCCGGGCTCGGCCACGCCCGCAGCTCGTACCAGCGGTCCAGCGGGGCCGGGTAGTACGCCTCGAAGGTCACCGGCTCACCTGAGCTCAGCGCCTGGCGGAAACCCCGGTCGAACCCCCCGCTCATGGTGGCCGGGAACACCTTCCAGACGTCCTGGCCCAGCAGCTGCGACCGGCTGATGCCGAGCAGCCGCTCCGCCTCGGCGTTCACGTAGGTGAACCGCCAGTCGCGGTCGACCGAGAAGAAGGCCGCTGACATCGTCTCGAGCACCCGCGCGACGCGCGCGTCGCTCTCGCGCACGCTGGTGCTGTCGTACGCGGCGCCGAGCAGCCGGGTCGAGCGCCCGGTCTCGTCCGTGAGCGCGCGCCCGCGCGCCCGCACCCACCTGGTGTCGCCGCGGGGTAGCCGAATCCGGTACTCCATCTCGAAGCTGCCGCCGGCCTCCCGCGCCTCGTCCAGCAGCTGCGTCACCTTCGGCAGGTCGTCCGGGTGCACCCGGGCCTCGAAGGCCTCGATGGTCTCGGGAAAGGTCCCGTCCTCGTAGCCGAAGAGCTCGATCAGCCGCTGGTCCCAGGTGAGCCGACCGGTCGTCAGGTCCCAGTCGAAGCTGCCGATGCCGGCCGCCTCGACCGCGAGCGCGAACCGGACCTCGTTGGCCTGGTACTCGTCCGTGAGGACGGAGAGCTCCAGCTCGGCGATCGCCGAGTCGGCGAGCTGGCGGATCATCCGCAGGTCCAGCTCGGACCAGGTCCGCGGTTGGGGGTCGGAGACGCACAGGACGCCGACGACGTGGCCGTCCTCGGTCTGCAGTGGGACGCCGAGGTAGGAACCGACCTCGCCGGCCAGCACGGGCGGCAGCTCACGTACCCGCTCGTCCAGGCTGCTGTCCGACACCGCGAGGCCGTCCTCGCTGACCGCGGCGAGCGTGCACAGCGACTCGGGCAGCGGGTCGCTGTCGCCCATGCCCCGCCCCAGCAGGCCAGTGCCGCCGGACACGACGTGCACATCGGTGAGCATGGAGACATGGGACGACGCCGTCCCGAGCAGCCGGCACGCGATGTCGGCGAGGCGGTCCAGGGTGGCACTGCGGCCGACGACTGCGGAGAGCCGGCGCGCGGCGGCCAGGCGCTCGACGTCCTCGGCGAGCAACCGGGCGGCGGCCAGGGCGGCAGGCGACGAACCCAGGTGTCCCTCGGTGGTGGGTCCGCCGCTCACGTCGCTCCTGGTGCTGGGACCACGGGCGCGTGTCGACCCGTGCCCGACCATTGTCCATCCTCGTCTGGCCCCACGGTAACGAGCGCGGTGCCTGTCCGCTTTGTCATGGTTGCCCCACGGCCCTGGCGATGGTTCCCTCGCGGCTTCCGACGTGCGACGCTTGGCCGGCGAGAACGGCTGCGACACCGATGTCGTGCCGTGCACCGTCTCCCGGCGGGATCGCCCTGCCGGCGGTCCGCATCGGGGGCAGACCGTGACCGACCTCAGTCCGCTCGAGCGGGTCCCGGCTGCGGTGCTCCGCGAGGAAGCTGCGCAGGCCGGGCCCGCACCCGCGCCGACCCCCGTGCGCAGCGTCGGGGTCGAGGAGGAGCTGCTCCTGGTCGACCCGAGCAGCGGACGGCCGGTGCCGGTGGCCGGGTCCCTGGTGCGCCGGGGCCACGGCCGGGTGCCCGTAGGGACCGCGGCCGGTCGCTTCGGCGGACTCGATTCCGAGCTGCAGCAGGAGCAGCTGGAGACGGCGACCCCGCCGCGCGTCACGCTGGGCGACCTCGCCCTCGACCTGCGCCGGCTGCGCCGGACGGCCGACGACGCGGCCCGTTCGGCGGGGGCGCGGATCGCCGCGCTGGCGACGTCCCCGTTCCCCGTGTCGCCACGGCTGACGCAGACCCGCCGCTACCTGGCGATGAGGCGGCAGTTCGGCGTGACCTGTGCCGAGCAGCTGACCTGCGGCTGCCACGTCCACGTCGCGGTCGACTCCGACGAGGAGGGCGTCGCGGTGCTGGACCGGGTCCGTCCCTGGCTGCCCGTCATCACCGCGCTCGCGGCGAACTCGCCGTACTGGAACGGCGCCGACACCGGCTACGCCAGCTACCGCACGCAGGCCTGGAGCCGCTGGCCCAGCAGCGGGCCGACCGACGTGTTCGGGTCTGCCGGGGCCTACCACGACGTCGTCCACCGGATGGTCTCCACCGGCTCGCTGCTGGACGAGGGCATGATCTACTTCGACGCCCGGCTCTCCTGGCGCTACCCGACGGTGGAGCTGCGGGTGGCCGACGTCTGCCTGGACGTCGACGACGCCGTGCTCGTGGCCGGGCTGGCCCGGGCCCTGGTCGACACGGCTGCGGCCGAGTGGCATGCCGGTGTTCCGCCGCTGGACGTCCCCACGTCGGTGCTCCGGCTGGCGGCGTGGCGGGCGAGCCGGTCCAGCCTGGCCGACCGCCTCGTTCATCCCCTCGACCAGCGTCCCCGATCGGCGCGTGTCGTCGTCCAGGCGCTGCTGGACCACGTCCGCCCGGCCCTGGAGGTCAACGGCGACCTCCCGTACGTCCGGGCGCTGCTCGACCAGGTACTCGGCCGGGGCTGCGGCGCGGTGCGGCAACGGGCGGTCCTGGCCAAGACGGGTCGGCTGGGAGACGTCGTGGCCGATGCGGTCGACCGGACGACCGCGTGAGGGATGCGGTCGACCGGACGACGGGATGAGCGGCACGACGGCGTACCCCGCCGGGCCGGCGCGGCCGCGCGGGTTGCCGACGTAGGGTCGCCTCGTGCGCAGCCCGCAGACCACCCCCCTGGCCGGCCTGCCGGAGCGGGTGACGGTGTACGAGGTCGGCGCCCGCGACGGCCTGCAGAACGAGGCCGTCGTGGTGCCGGTCGACGTCAAGGCCGAGCTGGTCCGCCGGTTGGTGACGGCTGGGCTGCCCACCGTCGAGCTCACCAGCTTCGTCTCGCCGCGGTGGGTGCCGCAGCTGGCCGACGCCGAGCAGCTGGTCGCGGCCGTCGGCGGGTTCGACGGCCCGCTGCTGTCCGGCGTCCGGGCGCCGGTGCTCGTGCCCAACGAGCGCGGGCTGGAGCGCGCGCTCGCCGTCGGTGCTCGCGAGGTCGCGGTCTTCGTCAGCGCGACGGAGTCGTTCGCCCGCAAGAACCTGGGCCGCTCGCGGCGCGAGGCCCTGGACGCCTCCGCCGCCGTGGCGCGTGGCGCCGTGGCCGCCGGGCTGGCCGTGCGTGGGTACGTGTCCATGTGCTTCGGCGACCCGTGGGAGGGGAACGTCGACCCGGCGGCGGTCGTCGAGGTCGTGGCCGAGCTGGTGCGGCAGGGCTGCGCGGAGATCTCGCTCGGCGACACGATCGGCGTCGCGACCCCGGGCCAGGTCGTGGACCTGCTGGACTGGCTGGACGGCGCCGGGGTGTCCCGCGCGGCGCTCGCGGTGCACTTCCACGACACCTACGGGCAGGCCCTGTCGAACACGCTCGTCGCGCTGCAGCAGGGCGTCACCACGGTGGACGCCTCCGCAGGCGGGCTCGGCGGCTGCCCGTTCGCGCTGTCCGCGACCGGCAACCTGGCCACCGAGGACCTCGTCTGGCAGCTGCACGGGCTGGGCGTGAGCACCGGCGTGGACCTGCCGGCGCTGGTCGCGACGAGCTCGTGGCTGGCCGGCGTGATGGGACGCGAGAGCCCGTCCCGCGCCGTCCGCGCGCTCGCCGGCTGACGCAGGCGCCGAGCGGGAGAAGGGGCTACGCCGGGGGCGGCTGCACCGGGCCAGGCTGGGGCCGCTTCGCCGTCACGGCGTCGCCGGACGAGCGCCGGCGCAGCCGCCGGCCCACCCACGGGCCGACGTACTCGCGCACCCACCGGGCGTCCTGGCGCACGGCCAGCAGCCGCTGCACCGCGGGTCCGGGGGGCAGCGGGGTCGCCCAGTCCTGCCCGGACGCCGCGCCGAGCACCTCGGCCGCCTGCCAGGCCACCCGCTGGTGGCCCTCGGTGGTGAGATGGATCCGGTCCGCCGCCCACATCCGCCGGTCCTGCAGCGACCGCATGCCCCACAGGTCGACGACGAACGCACCCTGCCGGCGGGCGATCGACCAGATGTGGTTGTTGTAGACGGCGACCTTGCTGCGGGTCAGGCTGATGATCGGGGACTTCACCGGGTCGACGCCGGTCGCCATCAGGACGTCGGCCCCGGACTGGCGCAGGGTGCGGACGGCGTCCTCCAGCAGATCAGCGAGCCGGTCGGGGTCGCTGCCGGGCCGCAGGACGTCGTTGCCCCCGCCCACCAGGCTGACCAGGTCCGGCTGCAGCGCCAGCGCGGCCGGCAGCTGCTCGGCGACGATCTCGGGCAGCAGCTTGCCGCGGACCGCGAGGTTGGCGTAGTGCAGGTCGCCGCCCGCCGCCCCGGCCACCAGCGCCTCGGCCAGCCGGTCGGCCCACCCGCGGTAGCCGCCGTCCGGGGCGAGGTCCTCCAAGCCCTCGGAGAAGGAGTCACCGAGAGCCACGTAACGGCTCCAGCCGGTGCGTGTCGGTAGCGGGCCGGTCGCCAGCGGGCCCGCGGAGAGGTCGTCCATGGCCCTATCGTGCCCAGGTCCGGCCCACGGCCCGTCGCTCGGGGGCCGTGCCAGCATGGACGTCGTGACCGATCCGCAGCAGCCCGGTCGGCCGGGCACGGGGCCGCGGAGGTCCGGGCCCGCGCCGCCGTCGCAGCGGGCGCGCCGGGACGGCCCACCGCGGGCGGAGGACCGGCCGCAGGGTGCCCTGCCGACCGACGCCAGGAGCGCGTCCCGGGCGGTGCGCCGGGCCCGCAAGGCCGAGCTCGAGCCGCAGACCCGTCCGATCCCGGTGCCGGGCCTGCCCCGTCCGGCCCACACGCGCCGCCGGCCCCGCCCGCCCTGGCAGCGGCTGCTGCGAGCCGAGCAGCCGACCGGTCCGATGCCGCTCGTGGACCGGCTTCGCGGCACGCCGTTCCGGGACCCCCGGCGGATGGACGCCCCCGAGGACCGACAGGCCCGCGAGGCCGTCGAGTTCGCGCTGCGGCTGGGCGAGCTGATGATCCGCAGCGGTGCGGGGACGCGGGACGTCGAGGCCACGCTGATCGCCGCGACGGCCGCTCTCGGGCTGACGCACGTCGAGGTCGACATCACCGTCCAGTCCTTGGTGGTGCAGCACGCCGCTCCCGGTCACCCGCCGCTGACCCTGGTGCGAGTGGCCCGGGGCGAGAGCCGGGACTTCTCCCGGTTGGTGGAGGCGCACCGGCTGGTGGCCGACATGGTGCGCGGGAACATTGCCCGCGGCGACGCGCTCGCCCGCTTGCGCGAGATCGAGCAGGCCGCCAAGCCCTGGCCGCGCTGGGTCGTCGGCACCGGCTGGGGCCTGCTGGCGGCGGGCGTCACCGCGCTGGTCGGCGGCGGGCCGCTGGCGGTGCTGGTGGCGTTCCTCACCTCGTTCGCCGTCGACCGGCTCGGGCGGGTTCTCGGCCGGCGGGGGCTGCCGCCCTTCTTCGTCACGTTCGTCGGCGCGGCGGTCGCCAGCCTGGTCACCGTTGCGACGGTCGAGGGGGGCCTGCTGCCCGCGGCGGACGCGGGTCCGGTCATCGCGGGCGGCATCGTCGTGCTGCTGCCCGGCCGGATGCTGGTGGCCGCCGTCGAGGACGCCATCAGCGGGTTCGCCGTCACGGCCTCCGGACGGGTCCTGCAGGTGGCCCTCAATGCCGCGGCCATCATCAGCGGCGTGGGCCTGGGCCTCGGCGCGGCACGCCGGCTGGGCCTGGACCTGCAGGTCGCGGACGTCGGGACGTCGGCGGCCGACATCACCCGGGCCATCGTGGCGGCCGGCATCGCGGCCCTGGCCTCCGGCGTCGCCAACCGCGACCGGTGGAACCACGCGCTGGCGGCCGCTGGGATCGGCCTGGCCGGCTACGCGACGTACGGCCTGCTGCGCGCCGGGGGAGTCAGTGGGAGCACCGCGGCCACTGCCTGCGCCGCCGTGGTCGTCGGCGTGCTGGCCCGGATCCTGGGCCAGCGGATGCAGGCGCCCTCGCTGGTCCTCGCGGTGCCCGCCCTGTCTGCCCTGCTGCCCGGGCTCACCATCTTCCGGGGGATGAGCCAGCTGGCGCAGGGGTCGCAGACCGGGCCGGCGTTGAGCACGCTGCTGGCCGCGACGGCGACCGCGCTGGCGATCGCCGCCGGCATCGTGCTGGGGGACTACCTGGCCGCGCCCGCGGACCGCTCGCTGCGGCGACGCCGCCGCGGCGGCTGACCCGGACCACCGCTGCTCGGAAGGCCACCGTTCGGAGGGTCGCCGTTGACAGGGCCACCGCTCAGAGCGCCACCTCTCAGAGCGACACCACTGAGAGAGTCACCGCTCAGCGGGCAGCGCCTCGCGCACCAGCGCCCACTCGACCGGTGCCGCGCCCTGCGCGGCGAGCAGGGCGTTGACCCGCGAGAACGGGCGCGAGCCGAAGAAGCCGCGGTCGGCGGACATCGGGCTCGGGTGCGCGCTCTCGACCCGCGGGGTGTCGCCCAGCAGCGGCCGCAGCGTCTGGGCGTCCCGGCCCCAGAGCACCGCGACGAGCGGCGCGTCGCGCGCCACCAGGGCCCGGATGGCCTGGTCGGTCACGGCCTCCCAGCCCCGCCCGCGGTGGCTTCCCGGCACGCCGGGGCGGACGGTGAGTACCCGGTTCAGCAGCAGCACTCCCTGGTCCGACCACGCCGACAGGTCGCCGTCCACGGGACGCTCGCAGCCGACGTCCGCCTCGAGCTCCCGGAACACGTTCTGCAGGCTCCTCGGCAGCGGCCGCACGCCCGGGGCCACCGAGAAGGACAGGCCGACCGGGTGACCCGGCGTGGGGTAGGGGTCCTGGCCCACGACCAGCACCCTGACCTCGGCGAAGGGGCGGGTGAAGGCCCGCAGCACGTGGTCGCCCGCCGGCAGATAGCCGCGCCCGGCCGACACCTCGCCGCGCAGGAAGTCGCCGAGCTCGGCGATTCGGTCCGCGACCGGGGCGAGGACGCGCGCCCACCCAGCGTCGACGATCTCGTCGAGGGGGCGTGGATTCACGCCGGAAACCCTATCGGTCGGCCGCGACACGCCGAGTGTTGAACTTATCCCGGCAAGCCCTTTACGGTACTCGGGTCGCTCTAGGCGACGACCGTCGCCGGCAGCGCCAAACTCCACCCGGCACGACGACGGCCACTCCGAGACTGATTGAGGGTGGAGGCGGGGGACCCACTCACGTGGCCACCGCGGTGGCCTTGGGGTGAAGCCGTCCCGAACGGGACGGCCGGGTGCTCACGACCCGAACCCGACAGCTCACCTCGTCGGCGCTCGACGTGAGAGGCACCCCAAATGTCGCTGTCCCCTGCTCTCCCCCGCACGTCCTACGCCGGGCAGCACCGCGCCCCGGCTCCCCGCAAGCGCACTGTCCGGGCCCTGGTCGGCGTCTCCGCCACCGGCGCTCTGCTCGCCGCCCCGCTCGTGATGGCCTCGCCGGCCCAGGCTGCCAGTAGCAGCACCTGGAACCGCCTCGCCGCCTGCGAGAGCGGTGGCAACTGGGGCATCAACACCGGCAACGGCTACTACGGCGGCCTGCAGTTCAGCGCTCAGACTTGGGCCGGCTTCGGCGGGCGCAAGTACGCCAGCCGCGCCGACCGCGCCAGCCGCTCCCAGCAGATCCTGATCGCCGAGAAGGTCCTGGACGCGCAGGGCTGGAACGCCTGGCCCTCCTGCTCGCGCAAGCTCGGCCTGTCGCGTGCCGACAAGGGCGGCTCCCCCCGCGTCAGCCGCTCCACGACGCGCAAGTCCGTGAAGAAGAAGGCCACGTCCCGCGCGGCCTCGGTCTCGCGCGGCAGCAAGGGCACGTACACCGTCCGCAGCGGTGACACCCTGGGCAAGATCGCCGCGCGCAAGCACGTCCGTGGCGGCTGGCGTGCGCTGTACAGCAAGAACGCCTCGCGCCTGCACGGCAACCCGAACCGCATCTACGTCGGTCAGCGCCTGGTGCTGCCCCGCTGACACCTCCCCTTCTGGGGTGCCGAGGCCCCCGGCTCGCGTCGTCGAGCCGGGGGCCTCTGGCGTTCTCCGTCGGGCGCCCGGTTGGCGAGGCCCGGCTGCTTAGACTCGCTCCTCGTGCACCGCTACCCCGTTCGACTGCTGCGCCTTGCTCTACCGCGACCCGAAGGCCGTCCGGTCGGCACACTCAGAGAGCCGGCTACCTCGACGTCCGGACCGACGCAGTGGAGTTCAACCCGGCCGACTATGCGTTGGGCCTGACCCGGCGGGCGCGCGGGCTGCCGTTCTGGTTCAGCCTGGCCACGCACGGCACCGACGCCTACACCGACGCGGTGGAGCGCACGCTCGAGGTGGCCCGGCACGCCGCCGCCGAGATCGAGCGGCGCGGCTAACGTCGAGCTGCTGCGCGAGCCGGACACCTCGGTGGTGGTGTTCCGGCGGATCGGCTGCGCCGCAGCAGTACCAGCGCTGGTCCGACCGGCTGCTGCTGGCCAACTACGCGTTCGTCGTCCCCACCTCACACGAGGGCGAGACCGTCACCCGGTTCGCGATCGTGAACCCGCGCACGACCGAGGCCGACATCTCGGGGATCCTGGACACCATGGCCTGAACCGTCAGGCAGGGGCACAGGCAGGGGGCGACGGTAAATGACACCGGTGTGGTTCGTGCCTACACTGGGCCTGCACCGACCACCGCAGGAGGCCCGCATGGACGCCGCGTCCGACACCGCGCAGCAGCCCACCTCGGGCGTTCCCGCGCCCGGTGGCGACCTGAGCGACCGCGAGCGGGAGATCCTGGCGTTCGAGCGGCAGTGGTGGAAGTACGCCGGCGCCAAGGAGCAGGCGGTCCGCGAGCTCTTCGACATGTCGGCGACCCGCTACTACCAGGTGCTCAACGCGCTGATCGACCGGCCGGACGCCCTGGCGTTCGACCCCATGCTGGTCAAGCGGCTGCGCCGGATGCGCGAGTCCCGCCAGCGGGCCCGCTCGGCCCGTCGCCTGGGTCTGAAGGTCTGACGCCGGCAGCGCCGGGCAGGTCGTCCAGACCGCTCCCGGCGGCCAGGTCCGAGCCGATGAGCTCCTCCTCCCGTCAACGCAGCGGCGCGCACCGACCGCGCCGGCGGCCCGGTGCGGTCGCGCTTGCGCTGCTGGGGACGGTCGCCGTCGTTGCGGCCGTGGTCGTGGGCGTGCGGTTGCTGACCGGGCCCACCTCCGCTCCGGACGCCGCTCGGCCGGCGGCCAGTGCACAGCAGCTCGGGTCGCCGGGCTCCCCGTCGCCGTCGTCCCCACGCACCGTGAGTCCCTCGCCCAACCCATCGCCGAGTCCGGCATTGAGCGCGTCGAGCCTGTCCAGCGGGTCCGCCGCCGTTGACCGCTCGGCCGCCGTCACGGTGCTGAACGGCTCCGGCCGGGCCGGGCTCGCGACCCGGGCGGCCGCCACCCTGCGCTCGGCCGGCTGGTCGCTCGCAAGCACGGGGAACTACCCCCAGACGCGGCTACCGACTCAGCCATCGAGCACGGTGTACTACTCCGGCACCGACCTTCGAGCGACGGCGCGCGCGGTCAGCGAGGACCTGCCCGGCACCCAGCGGGTGCAGCGCTCCACGGAGTTCGGCGACGGCGCGGTGACCGTCGTGCTGGGGCCCGACTACTCCGGCTGAGCCCTCCGCGGCCTCGGCCCCCGACGCGCGCGGGGAGGCCGCTCGAGGGTCAGCGGATAACCGCCGTCCGCGAGCCCGGCCCGGACCTCGAACACGTTCGCCGTGGCGGCGTCGCCGACCCGCAGCCACGACCAGGCGCTGGCCAGTCCGTACGCGACCGGGAAGCCGACCAGGCCGAGCAGCTGCGCCCACTGCACGGCGTGCCGCACCTCGTGCTCGACCAGCCGTGGCCGAAGGGCCAGCTCGGGGGCGTCCATCCGCAGCAGGACGACGTCGCCGATGGTGACGGCGGCGGCGCGCGGGGCCGGGAACGGGGACCGGTAGCGGTAGGCGAGCACCGTCCCGCGCGGTCCCTGGCGCAGGCGAGCGCGGCCCGTCGCCGCCAGCGCCAGCCCGAGCGGCGTGGCCAGGGTCACGCCGTTGACGGTTCGGCGGAGCAGGTCGAGGGTGCGCACGCGGCCATCCTCCCCCGCGGCGCCGGGGGCTACTCGACAGCCGGACAGGCATTTGCACTCGGCAGGGTCGAGTGCTAATCATTGGACCTGGCACTTCGACCCGTTGAGTGCCAAATGAAGACGTCGACTCCCAGGTGAGGGCCGGCACCGCCGCGTGACCAGAGCGCGCCGGACCGGCTCGTCCGTCGCGGGCGCCTGAGGGTCACCACCCGATCACGGGAGGAACCCGACAGCATGGCCAAGATCATCGCCTTCGACGAGGAGGCCCGGCGCGGTCTCGAGCGCGGCATGAACGTGCTCGCCGACGCCGTCCGCGTCACGCTCGGCCCCAAGGGCCGCAACGTCGTCCTGGAGAAGAAGTGGGGCGCCCCCACGATCACCAACGACGGTGTGAGCATCGCCAAGGAGATCGAGCTCGACGACCCGTACGAGAAGATCGGCGCGGAGCTCGTGAAGGAGGTCGCCAAGAAGACCGACGACGTCGCGGGCGACGGCACCACCACCGCGACCGTCCTGGCGCAGGCGCTCGTGCGCGAGGGCCTGCGCAACGTCGCCGCCGGCGCGAACCCGATGGCGCTCAAGCGCGGCATCGAGAAGGCCGTCGACGCCGTCTCCAACGAGCTGCTCGCCATGGCGAAGGACGTCGAGACGAAGGAGCAGATCGCCTCCACCGCCTCCATCTCGGCGGCTGACCCCCAGATCGGCGAGATGATCGCCGAGGCCATGGACAAGGTCGGCAAGGAGGGTGTCATCACCGTCGAGGAGAGCAACACCTTCGGCCTCGAGCTCGAG
>DATFPQ010000015.1:0-6885 GCA_035264765.1 Actinomycetales bacterium
CGCGCCCGGCCCCTATCCCCCAGGGCCGAGCCGGCCCGATCCAGGCCGCGCGCCGCCACGGGGAGGCCCGGCCCCCGTCGCTCAGAAGCAGCCCCCGCTCAGGAGAGGTCGAAGCCCGCCAGGGGTGACTCGTCGCGGATCTTGCTCGGGATCACGGGGATGCCGAGCAGCGTGGGCTGGCCCCGACCCGGGCCCGTGTGGGAGTGGTCGACGTGGCTGCGCGGCGGCGCGAGCTCGAGGTCTCGTCCCACGTGAACGCTCACTGAAGTGCGCTGACGTCACCACGCCGACCCGATCCGACCACGTCGCAGGCTCGTAACGGGGAGTTCGTGATGCGTCGCCGCGACAATTTGATCACCGCGACATGGCACAACAGGCCTCGGACCCGGAGCTGTGCTCCCCCGATTGGACTCGAACCAATATCCCTGCGATTTGATCTTGTAGGCGTCGGCTCGGGTTGAACAAGACCGGTTGAGCAGGCCAAACGCTAAGTCGAAGATTGGCGAGCGAGTGCTGTCATCGATGGCTTTGAGCCGTATTGGATGCATAAGGGATGCACAAATGGACCAGGCGACGTGCAGTCATGCGCACGGACCGCCGACGACGAACGGGCGCTGCCCGGAGGCAGCCTGGGTGCCGGCATCGAGCGCCGGGAGCACCGACGTGCCCCGAGCCTCCGCTCAATCCAGCCCACCGCGCTGGATCAGCTGCCGGATGATGACGTCACGCTGGATCTCGTTGGTGCCCTCCCCCACAATCATCAGCGGCGCGTCGCGGAAGTAGCGCTCGACGTCGAACTCGGTGGAGTAGCCGTAGCCGCCGTGGATGCGCACGGCGTCCAGGGCGATCCGCATCGCCGCCTCGGAGGCGAACAGCTTCGCCATGCCGGCCTCGAGATCGCTGCGCCAGCCGCTCTCGGCGCATTCGGCGGCGTGCAGCACGAGGTGCCGGGCGGCGGTGAGTGTGGTGGCCATGTCGGCCAGGTAGTTGCCGATCGACTGGTGCTGCCAGATCGGCCTGCCGAACGTGTGCCGCTCCTGGGCGTAGCGGAACGCGTCGTCGAAGGCCGCCTGCCCGACGCCGAGTGCCCGGGCGGCGACCTGGATCCGGCCGGTCTCCAGGCCCGACATCATCTGACCGAACCCCGCCCCTCGACCCCGCCGAGCACGGCGTCGGCCGGGGCACGGTAGCCGTCGAAGACCAGCTCGCAGGTTTCCACGCCCTTGTAGCCAAGCTTGGGCAGGTCGCGGGAGACGGTCAGGCCCCGGACCGTGCTCGACGAGCAGGATCGAGATGCCGCGGTGCTTGGGCTCCGCGCTCGGGCGGTCTTGCACAGCAGCGCGATCAGCTGCGAGCGCCGGGAGTTGGTGATCCACGTCTTGGCGCCGTCCACGACGTAGCCGTCGCCATCGGCGCGGGCGACCGTCGTCATGGCCTGCACGTCCGACCCGCCGCTGGGCTCGGTGAGCGCCATCGTCGCGCGCACCTCACCGGTCGCCATGAGCGGGAGATATCGGTCCTTCTGTTCCTGGGTACCGAACGCCAGCAGCAGCTTGGCGACGACGGTGTGCCCGCCCATCCCGCCGGCCAGCGACATCCAGCCGCGGGCGAGCTCCGCGGTGACCAGTGCGTAGCAGGGCATCGACACCGGCGCCTCGCCCCACGGCTCGGGGATGGCCAGCCCGAAGACGCCCAGCTCCTTCATCCGGTCGATAAGGGCGGCCGGGTACTCGTTGGCGTGCACGAGCTCCCGGGCGACCGGCCGTACCTCCTCGTCGACGAACCTGCGGACCGTGGCGAGAACGAGGTCCTCCTCCGGACTCAGACGGTCGGTCACAGCTGGATGGACTGGAGCTCGAGGAATTCCTCGAGGCCGGCCGACCCCAACTCGCGTCCGATGCCCGAACGCTTGTAGCCACCGAACGGTGCCATGGGGTTGTACCGCCCACCGTTGACGTCGACGGCACCGGTCCGGACCTTCCGCGCAAAGGCGAGCGCGCGGTCGGCGTCGGCGGACCACACCGCCCCTGCCAGCCCATACACCGAGTTGTTGGCGATCGCCAGCGCCTCCGCCTCGTCGTCGTAGCGCAACACCGACAGCACCGGACCGAACACCTCCTCCTGGGCAACGGTCGAATCCGGATCGACGTCGGCGAGGACGGTCGGGCGGACGAAGTATCCCCGCTCGCACCCCTCGGGCGGCTCGACGCCGCCCGTGACCACGCGAGCCCCTTCGCGCACCGCGGTCTCGATGAGGCCCCGAACCCGGTCCCGCTGGGCAGCGGAGACCATCGGCCCGAGCTTGGTCCCCGGTTCCGTCGGGTCTCCCGGGGCGTAGGTCTCCGCCAGCTGCGCAACCTGCTCGACGACCAAGTCGTACTGGCTGGTGTGGACCAGCATGCGCGTCCAGGCCGTACAGGTCTGACCACCGTTGAGGAAGGCGTTGGCCACCCCCACCTTGACCGCCGTGCTCAGGTCGGCGTCCTCGAGCAGCACGTTCGCGGACTTGCCACCCAGCTCCAGGGTCACGCGCGTGACGTTGCGGGCAGCCAGTTCGGCCACCCGGGTGCCGGCCCGCACGGAGCCGGTGAAGCTGATCGCGTCGATGCCGTCGTGACCACCGAGTGCTTCCCCGACGTCGTGGCCGTGGCCCGGCACCAGATTGACCACGCCTGCCGGGAACCCGGCTTCGACCACCCCGTCGATGAGCAGGTAGGCGACCAGCGGCGAGAGCTCGCTCGGCTTGATCACCACCGTGCACCCGGCCGCCAGCGCCGGGGCGAGCTTGCAGGTGATCTGGTGCAACGGGTAGTTCCACGGCGTGATGGCGCCGACGACGCCGACGGGCTCGCGGGTGACGAGACTGTTTCCCACTCTGTGGTCGAACTCGTATTCCTCCAGGAGGTCGGCGTACGAGCCGACCACGGTCTGGGGCAAGGCGGCCTGGATCCTGGTGGCTGTCCGCGTCGGGCAGCCCATCTCGGCGGTGATCGTCGCGGCGATCTCGTCCTTGCGCTTGGCGAGCTGGTCGCGCAGGCTGCGCAGCAACTCCGCGCGTTACCCGACGGAGGTCGTCGACCACCCACCGAACGCCGCCCGTGCCGCGCTCACGGCACGGTCGACGTCCTCGGCCGTGCCTGCGGGCACGCGTGCGACGACCTCCTCGGTCGCCGGGTTCTCCACGTCGATCACAGCGTCGCCGGTGGACTGGACCCAGTCGCCATCGATGAACAGCCGGTCCCTGTCGCGCACGTCGAACCCCCTGATTTCGATCGGCCCCCACTGCACGGGGGCTCCTTCGCTACTCCAGGCAATAGAGGGTACTGAAATAATGCGTGGCCAAGCCTGAGCGCGCAGCCGCCCCCCGTCCTGGGAACTACTGAGCGTTCGACCGTCGAATCTTGACGGATGCTCGCGGGTGTCGACACACTCGCCCTACAGGATACTCATTCGTCTCAGCGTGGAGGCTGTTCGTGGCTGCAGAGATCGGCGCCGACCCCCAGACCCGGTCCTCAGAACCGCTCTCCGGGCTGACCGTGGTGGATCTGTCGACCACCCTCCCGGGGGCGATGGCCACGCAGTTCCTGGCCGACGCCGGTGCACACGTGGTCCTGGTCGAGCCGCCGGCCGGCAGCCCACTGCGCGCCCTGCCCGGCTGGCCGGCGCTCGGCCGCGGGAAACGGAGCGCCACGCTCGACATCGCCGACCCGTCCGAGCGGGCGGGGCTCGACGCCCTGCTCGGCGGCGCGGACGTGGTCGTGACCACGGTCAGCCCCGCCGCTGCGGAGAAGCTTGACCTGACCGCGGAGCGGTTCGCCCGCGTCAACCCCCGGCTGGTCAGCGCGGCCATCACCGGCTGGGGCAGCAGCGGCCCGTTCCGCGACCTCAAGGGCTACGAGGCGCTCGTCATGGCCAAGGTGGGCTGGTGCCACTCCAAGGCACAGGCCACCACGCGGCCCGGGCCGGCGTTCATCTCGGTGCCGTTCGCGTCGTGGGGGGCGGCTCAGGCCGCGGTCCACGGCATCCTCGCCGCGCTCTACGAGCGCGAGGACAGCGGGGTCGGCCAGCACGTCGAGAGCGACCTGGTGCGGGGCGCGGCGGCGCACGACACCTGGAACTGGTTCACCGAGCTCATCGGCGTCCGCTGGCCCGGCGCCTTCGAGCCCATGCGCGCATTCTCGGACGACGGCCATCCGCAGGGGTATCTCATCTATCCGCTGCTCGCGGCGCCGACCAAGGACGGCACGTGGCTGCAGTTCGCCCAGACCGATCCGAAACTGTTGCAGGCGCTCCTGGTGGAGCTCGGGATCGCACCGATGCTGGCCGACCCGAAATGGGAGGGCTTCCCGATCTTCCCCGACCTGGAGCGTCGCGAAGAGCTCTGGGAGATCATGCAGTCCCGCGTCGGTGAGCGGACGCTCGCGGAGTGGGAGCAGGTCTTCGTCACCAACCGGAATGTCAGCGCCGAACCCTTCCGGACGCCGGGCGGAGCCTTCGACCACCCGCAGCTGCGGCACGACGGCCGGGTCGTCACCGTGACCGACCCCGACCTCGGACCGGTCACCCAGGTCTCCACGCTGGTGCACGACGACGGCCGCCCGCTGACCGCGCTGCGACCCGCCCCGCGCCAGGGCGGTCGACCTGACGGGGCGGTACCCGTCCCGGCGTCGGCGGCCGGCGACGCGGCCCCGGCCGGGCTCCCCCTCGAAGGCGTCACCGTCCTCGAGTTCGGGCTGATGTTCGCTGCCCCGTACGGCTCGTCGCTGCTGACCGACCTGGGCGCCCGGGTGATCAAGGTCGAGTCGCTGGTCGGAGACGGCATCCGCAGCATCATCCCCTTCCCGGAGGCCGGCGGCGCCAAGGTGATGCAGGGCAAGCAGAGCATCGCCCTCGACCTGGGCACGCCCGAGGGCCTGGCGATCGTGCACCGGCTGGCGGGCCGCGCCGACCTCGTGCTGCAGGCCTTCCGGGCCGGCGCCGCGGAACGCGCCGGTGTCGACGCAGCGAGCCTACGAGCGGTCAACCCCGACCTGATCTACCTCAACGCCCCCGGCTACGGCACCGACGGCCCGTACGGCGGCCGCCCGGCCTACGCGCCGTCGATCGGCGCGGCCACCGGCATCGCACTGACCGACGCCCCCGACGCGGCCGCCGCGGCGACCGGCTCCATCGCCGAGAAGAAGGCCGGGCACATGCGGCTGAACTCCGCGACCGCCGTCGTCCCGCTGCAGGCCGACGGTATCGCCGCGCTCGGGGTGGGTTCGGCGCTGCTGCTCGGTCTGCTGGCGCGTCGCCGCGGACGGACCCTGGGTGAGCTGACCACGACGATGATGGGCAGCGCGACCCACGCGCTCATCAACGTCAACACCCAGTACCAGGGCCGCCCGGCGACGCCCACCGTCGATCCCGGCGGCCACGGCTTCTCCGCGCTCTACCGGATGTACCCCGCCGCGGACGGTTGGGTGATGCTGGCCGCGCCGTCCGACGACGACTGGGCAGACCTGGCGTCCGCGCTGTCCTCTTCCGCCGGCCTGGCGGGCGACGACCGGTTCGCGACGGCGGCGTCCAGGGCCGAGCACG
The DNA here is from genome assembly GCA_035264765.1 of Actinomycetales bacterium. Classification (GTDB taxonomy): domain Bacteria; phylum Actinomycetota; class Actinomycetes; order Actinomycetales; family Angustibacteraceae; genus DATFPQ01. Next base: position 5,581 of record DATFPQ010000015.1, read on the forward strand.
ACGCCGAGCTGGCGGAGGCGCTGGCCGGGATCTTCGCGCAGCGGCCGAAGGCCGCCTGGGAGTCCGAGCTCACCGCGGCCGGCGTCGGGCTGGTGGCCGTCGCCGAGCAGTCCGGGGAGCTGACCCTCCAGAGCGACGAGTGGTTCGCCGCCGGCTACAGCGTCCTGGCCGACAGCCCGGTGTTCGAGGAGCACCGCCGGCTGGCCCCGCTCACCCGGTTCTCCCGCTCGGCGACCAAGGCCGAGGGCGGCGTCATGCTCGGCTCGCACACCGACGCGATCCTGCACGAACTGGACTACAGCGACGAGGAGATCGCCGACCTGCGCGAGCGGAAGGTCATCGGCTGACCCGTGCTGCGCGGTCCGGCTCAGGAAGCCTGCAGGAGGTCCCGCCATGACCGCTGCGGGTCCCAGCCGAACAGTTCCCGGGCCCGCGCGATCGAGATGCCCCCTGCATCGGGCCGGTCGAGGGTCCGAAGGAGCTGCCGCTCCGTAGGCGGCCTCGAGGAGCTCGGCCAACGGCCGGCCGAGCAGGTTGTCCGGCTGCGCCGCATAGACCACCTCGTGGCCGGTCGTGTCCGCCGCCGCAGCCAGGACGATCAGGTCGGCCAGGTCCTCGCTGTCGACGTAGGACCACTGGTTGGGGAAGGGCCGCAGCGGTGCCTGCTGCATCATGGCAACGAACGTCGGGTACATCTCGGGGCTGACGACGAGCGAGGGGCGCACCGACACGGCGGACACGTCCGCGCGGCGCACCAGCGCATCGCAGACGACCTCGCCCACGTACTTCGACAGCGCGTACCCGTCCTGCGGGCGCAGGGGGTAGGAGGGGCCCGGTCGCCGCGTCAAGGGACCCGAACTGCCCCAGTGCCCCTGACCGGGCCATCACCAACGCCTCGTACCCCTGCACGTCCCGGTACGGCCCGGTCGCCGGGAAACCGGTGATCGAGGTGACGACGAGGGCGGGGTTGGCGCCCGACAGTTGCTCGTAGCCGAGCCCGAGCCGGTCCGCCGCGCCCGGCGGCCAGGTCTCCAGCAGGATGTCGGCGCCACCGGCCATCGACCGCACCAGGTCGAGGTCGGCCGTCGGTCAGGTCGGCGACCACGCTGCGTCGTCCCCGCGCCAAGCACGGGAACGCCGGCCGGGCCCGCACGGGGAGCCGCCCGGCGGCTCGACCATGACGACGTCGGCGCCGAAGTCGGCCAGGACCAGGGCGGCCAGGGCGCCCGGCAGGGTCCGCGACAGGTCGACGACGCGGATTCCCTGCAGCGCGGTAGGCACGCGGCGGCTCGTCGACATCGACAG
>DATFPQ010000016.1:0-5430 GCA_035264765.1 Actinomycetales bacterium
TCCCGCAGCCGCTGCTGCCGGAGCGCGGCGTACTCGGCCGAGCTCACCGTCAGCCAAGGCTCGCCCTCGGGCAGGGCCGAGCGCCCGGTGACGACCACCCGGCAGCCGACCCGGCGCGCCAGCTCGCGCGCGAAGGCGAACCCCACGCCCCTGCCGCCTCCCGAGACCAGGACGACGTCGTCGGCAACGAGCCGCAGCCGGGCGGGCCGGCAGGGCGCGGTCTCGGCCCCGAGTGTGTAGCGGACCCCGGACCGGTACCCCACCTCGTAGAAGTCGAAGTCCGCGATCTCGCGAGCCACCAGCGAGCCCAGCTGCGGCTCGTCGGCGGAACCGAGGTCGAGGACCTTGACCCGACAGGTCGGGAGCTCGTGCGGGAGGCTCTTGGCGAGGCCGGCCCAGATCCCACCGAGGGGCTGCCTCACGCCCTGCCGGTCGTAGCCCATCCGCCCGCCCATCCGGGTCACCGCGAGGTAGAAGCAGCGCCGGGCGTCCGTCTCCGCCGCCCAGTCGTCGTAGACCTCCTGCAGGACGGCTACGGACCGGGTCAGCGCCGCCCGCCACGCGTCGTGCCGGGCGGCGTCGGCGACGTCGAAGACGCCGCCGACACCGAGGTCCACGATGCCGTCGACCTCGCCGACCGACAGCACCGCCGCCCGCAGCGCGGTCCGGGTGCTCTCCGCCGTGGCCGGAGTGGCCGGCAGGACGCTCACCACGGCGTCGCGCAGGCTGAGCGACGACGCGACGAGGGACCGCTCGGACTCGCTGCCGCCGATCACGAGGACGTGGCGGCCGGCGACCGCACCTGGGTTCTCGGCCGGCGGTCCCACCTCGACGGGATGCCACACGAACCGGTCGGCGACCGTGGTGGCGCTGCCCCCGTAGCGCTGGTGCCTCATCAGTGCGGAATGGTTGGACGTCGCGGCTTCGGCCGGTAGCAGGGTGCTCATCGTTCCTCCCGGAGTCACAGCAGCGAGACACGCTGGAGGGCGCGCTCGCGTCGGATGGCGGCCATCTCGTCGACGCTGCGGAAGTGACCGGTGTCCGGGTGGACGTAGCCGAGCAGCGCCGTCGTGGTGTCGTGGATCTGCGTAACCACGTGCCCGTCCGGGGCAACAGCCACGCAACGGTTGCCGCACGTCGGGTCCTCGAGGTCGATGCCACGGGGGCTGGAGTAGAGCGACAGGGTCGGGTACGCGGCGGCCAGCTGCAGGTCGTTGGCCGGCTGGTACAGGTCGATGCGGCGCATGCTGGCCGGTGCGGCCAGGGTCAGGTAGCCGTCGTCCACCGGGGTCAGCACCGACACCCGGACCAGGCCGTCGAGCAGGAGGGCCGGGACCAGGAACTGGCTGAAGCGCCTGTCGCCGGCCGCGACGTGGAGGTCGTACTCGGCGCGACGGCCCAGCGCGTGCTGCCGGGTTCCCCGCGTGGACACGAACGCACCGGTCAGCAGCACTGCCGGGTTCTCGAGGTGATAGGGGTCGGGGGTCGCCGGGCCGTCCTCCGCCGCGCTCCAGTGATCCCACGTCGGAGCGTCGGGGAACTCCTCCCGCATCCGCACCACGAGCGAGAAGTGCGGCTTGTCCCGCTGCAGGACCACACCGCCCGGTGACACGACGTCGGTGAGGACCTGCACGTCGACGACCGTCTCCTGGGCTGACCGCGACATGACCGTGGCCCGGACCTTCTTGCGGACCGGCCGCGTCGCGTCGTACACCCGAAGGAACTTGACGAACTGGAGGTTCTCGAACGTCACGGCATGCCGGCCGGGCTCCAGCACGCGGGCGGCCTCGGCCGCCAGCTCGGTCACGAAGGTGCCCGGCAGGGTCGCGTGCCCGTACACGGAGTGCTCGGCCAGGTAGGCGTCGCGGCTGAGGTCGAACGTCCGCTCCACCTCGACCGACCCGGGCGTAAGCGGGGTGACCGAGTCGACGAAGAACTCGCCGGACCTGGCGGCCGCCGACCGGATCGGGAAGCTCGGCCGGTAGTCGAGGAGGGCGGACTTCTCGGCGTCGCCCATCAGCACGACCGAGGGCTGGTGCGTCGGCAGGTGCACCTCGCGCAGGAAGTGGTGCACTCCCTCCTCGGTGCTCATGCGCGTGTACATGCCGCCCTTCTCCAGGAACGTCCGCTTGACGGGGTCGGCGCCCAGACCGACCGAGGCCCAGAGGCTCCAGCCGATCGCGAACTCGTCTGCACCGAGCACGCGGTTGGCGTACTCGGCGGCCGTGCCGAGGAAATCGTTGCCAGCCGCGTAGTCGACCTCACCGCTCTGTCCGGTGAAACCCACGAATGAGCTGAAACTGCACCACATGCCGGGAGCGTGGTCGCCCAGCGCCCTTTTGAGGTTCTGGTAGCCCACCACCTTCACGTCGCGCACGGCACGGAAGTCCTCGAACCCCTTCCTCGGGATCTCCGCGGACTTGTTGATGCCTGCGGTGTCGAGCAGGAGGTCGATCCGCCCGGCATCGCGCAGGACGGTCCCTACGGCCGCGGCCACAGCGTCGGCATCTCGGACGTCGGCGCGCAGGTAGTGCACACGACCGGCACCGGACAGCTGCTCGAGCCTGGCGAGGTTGTCTCGCACGACCGCAGCGTTGGCCATCCGGTCGTACTCGCGGTTGACCTCGGCGACCGACCGGGACGGGTCGGCGGCGCGCTGTTCCCGGACGTAGTCGGGTCGTGCGGGCAGTTCACCGGACCTGATCGGGTCGGTGGTGCCGACCACGTAGATCACCGGCTGGTGGCGGCGCGCCAGCTGCTCGAGGAGCGTGCTGGTGATGCCGCGAGAGCCGCCGACGGCCAGCACGACGGACTCTCGGCCGAGACGGCCGACGGCGCCGTCGTGCAGCGGTGCGTCCTCCTCGAAAGCGGTCAGCGTCTTGCGAAGGTCACCGTCGTAGACAACGACCGGGAGCTGCTGCTCCGCGCCCGCCTCCGCGACGGCCTGCCGGAGCGCCACCTGGGGGTCGCGGGTCGACGTCGCCAGCGCCAGCGAGAAGGACTCCGGCATCTCAATGGCCGTGCACTTGACGAACCCGGTGTACAGCCCCGCGAAGGGATGCAGCTCCCCGCCGGGGAGTGCTCCGAGCAGGCAGGCGACGAGCGACCCGCCTTCGGCCAGAACCGGATGGGCGGTCTGAGCGACCAGGAACAGCAGGTCGTGAAGCCGCAGGGCTGCGCTGGGATCGGCACCCGCAGTGTCCCGCGGGTCCGTGGTGCTGGTGAGGTCGGTCAGCACCACGACGTGTCGCACCTGGCCGCGCAGCGGGGCGAGCGCCTCGGCGACCGTCGAGGGCTCGACCCGGTCGAGGACGTGCACGCCGGACGACGGTGCCGCAGTATGCGCGGTGCTCAGCACGAGGCACCCGGGAGGCAGGTCGCACTGGCCGGCCAGGCTCGGGTTGTCCGTGAGGACCACGGTTCCCTCGCCCAGCACCTCCGCGGGCGCCGCACTGGGGGACAGCGGGGCCGGCTGCAGCGCGATCACGTGGCGCCGCAAGGCGGACGGCGTCCCAGGGGCGACCTGCCCGGCCTGGAGCAGCTGGGCGGGCAGCGGCTCGGCCGGCAGCGGCTGGGCCGGCATCGCCTCGGCCCGCAGCGGCTCGGCCGGCACCGGCTTCGCCAGCGGCACCGTCGTTCCCGTGCCCCGCACGGCGGTGCGGACCCGGATCGCGACCGGGACGTCGGGGTCCCCGGATGTCACCGTGGTGACGGGCTCGCCTGACAGCGCGGCCTTCAGCACCTCGAAGCCGCCGGCGGCGCCGAGGTAGCCGGCCCATGGGCTCTCCGTGCCGACGCTGGTGCCTTCCGGACACCCGTGGACCTCCTCCAGGTGGGCGATAACCGAGAGGCCGTTCTCGCGGGCGGTCGACTCCCGGACCAGCGCCAGCGTCACCACGCCCTCGGCCACGAGAGGCGCCGTGCCGCCGGCGAGCGCGGTGAGCGTCGCCTGCGCCTCAGGAGTGCTGTTGCCGTTGATGCCGGCCACGATCGCGAGGTCCACGTCGCCCGCATGCAGGTAGCGCATTGCCACAGCCAGGGCGGACAGCGTCGAGGAGAGACCGGTGTCGACGGTCATGTTCGGGCCGTGGAAGTCGAGGTAGTTGGCGACGCGGGCCGGGATGACGTTGGGCATGATCCCGGGGAAGGAGTCCTCGTTGGACCGGGGCACGAGCTCGCGGACCCGGGCGGCATACCGCCCGAAGACGTCGCTGAGCCCGTCCCTCCAGGCCTTCGGCTCGGCGTCCGCCATCAGGCGCTCGAGCTCGTCGAGGTAGCACCGCGACGCGTACAGCGTGCCGTTGCGTGTCGGCCCCATGTGGCCGGCGAAGACCGCGGTCCGGTCCCGGTGCTGGCGCCAGAAGTCCGCCAACCCCTCTCCCAGCCCGAAGACCGCCTCCAGGATCATCAGCTGGCACCGGTCCAGCGTCCGCAGTGTCCCCGGTGGGATCCGAACCTTGTCGAACGGCGGCCTGGGGTAGCTCTCGCCGAACGAGGCCACAGGTCCAGCATCTGCGCCCAGGACCCAGCGCCGGACGTCGTCCGGCGTTCCGAGGCCGGGCAGGTGCGACGACCACCCCACCAGAACGACCGGTTCCTCCGGCCGGACGTGGGGCAGCGCCAGCCCGCGCCCCTGGAACTCTTGCACCACTAGATGCGCGTTGGTGCCGCCAAAGCCGAACCCGGACACGGATGCGCTCCGCGGGCGGTCCGGACGGCTCGGCCAGGGAACCGGCGCGGTGGGGATCTGGAGAGTGCCCTCCTCGATGGCGAAGGACGTCGGGGCGCGCTCGAAACGGTGCTGCCTCGGGATGGTGCCGTGGCGCAGCGCGAGCAGGACCTCGATGGTGGAGACGACGCCAGCCGCCCAGCCGGTGTGCCCGATCAGTGACTTGTTCGACGTGACCTGCACGGCGTGGTCCCTGGGCATGCTGGACCGCAGTGTCGTGAACTCGGCGAGGTCGCCGGCCGGCGTCCCGGTGGCATGGGCGACCACCCAGTCGACGCTGTGCGGGTCGACCCCCGGTGCCGACAGCGCGCGTTCCACGGCCAGCTGCTGGCCCGCGGAGCTCGGCGCGTAGATGGCCTTGCCCTTGCCGTCCGACGAGGCTCCGAGCCCCGCGAGCAGGCCGAGCACCTGGTCGCCGTCGGCGAGGGCCCGGCGCAGCCGCTTGAGCACCACGACGCCGGCGCCGTCCGAGAACAGGACCCCGTCGGCCGCCTGGTCCAGGGACCGGACCGCCCCGCCGGTCGACAACCCGTGCAGCTTCGAGAACAGGACCGCGCCCCGGGGCCCGAGCGCGAACGAGCCTCCGCAGACCGCGACGTCCGCCGTGCCGAGCAGTAGGCTCTTCATCCCGATGTCCATGGCGTACAGGGACGACGAGCACGCCGTGTCGACCATCAGCAGCTCGGCGTCGTCCGGCAGCA
>DATFPQ010000017.1:0-8992 GCA_035264765.1 Actinomycetales bacterium
CAGTTCAACATCGACCTCGAGGCCGAGCTGGCCGGCGAGGAGGACGAGGACCTGGCTCCGCGTCCGCCGGTGGTGACCGTCATGGGTCACGTCGACCACGGTAAGACCCGCCTGCTGGACGCGATCCGCCACGCGGACGTCGCCGAGGGCGAGGCCGGTGGCATCACCCAGCACATCGGTGCCTACCAGGTCCGGACCCAGCACGAGGGTGAAGACCGGGCGATCACCTTCATCGACACCCCGGGTCACGAGGCCTTCACGGCCATGCGTGCCCGTGGTGCCAAGGTGACCGACATCGCCGTGCTCGTGGTGGCGGCCGACGACGGCGTCATGCCGCAGACGATCGAGGCCCTCAACCACGCGCAGGCGGCGGACGTGCCGATCGTGGTGGCGGTCAACAAGATCGACAAGGAGGGCGCCAACCCGCAGAAGATCCGCCAGCAGCTGACCGAGTACAACCTGGTCGCGGAGGAGTACGGCGGCGACACCATGTTCGTCGACGTCTCGGCCAAGGCCGGGCAGAACATCGACCAGCTGCTCGAGGCGATCCTGCTGACGGCGGACGCCGCCCTCGACCTGCGGGCCAACCCCGACAAGGACGCCCGCGGCGTCGCGATCGAGGCCAACCTCGACAAGGGTCGCGGCGCGGTGGCCACGGTCCTCGTCCAGTCCGGCACCCTGCGGGTCGGCGACGCCATCGTCGCCGGCAGCGCCCACGGACGCGTGCGGGCCATGCTCGACGAGCACGGCCAGAACGTGGCCGAGGCGACGCCGTCGCGGCCGGTCCAGGTGCTCGGCCTGGCCTCGGTGCCCCGTGCGGGTGACACCTTCCTGGTGGCTCCCGACGACCGCACCGCCCGCCAGATCGCCGAGAAGCGCGAGGCTGCGGACCGCCAGGCGTCGCTCGCCAAGGCGCGCAAGCGGATCAGCCTGGAGGACCTGAACGAGGCGCTCGCCGCGGGCAAGGTCCAGACGCTGAACCTGATTCTCAAGGGCGACGTCTCGGGTTCGGTCGAGGCGCTCGAGGACGCGCTGCTGCAGATCGACGTCGGCGACGAGGTCGACCTGCGGATCATCGACCGGGGTGTCGGCGCCATCACGCTGAACAACATCAACCTGGCGATGGCGTCGGACGCGATCATCATCGGCTTCAACGTGCGGGCCGAGGGTCAGAACGCGGACGTCGCCGAGCGCGAGGGCGTGGAGATCCGGTACTACTCGGTGATCTACCAGGCCATCGACGAGGTCGAGGCCGCCCTCAAGGGCATGCTCAAGCCGGAGTTCGAGGAGGTGCGCCTGGGTACTGCCGAGGTGCGTGAGATCTTCCGGTCGAGCAAGTTCGGCAACGTGGCGGGTTCTCTCGTCCGCTCCGGCGAGATTCGGCGCGGTGCCCGGGCCAGGATCACCAGGCGAGGCGTCGTCATCGGTGAGAACGTCGAGATTGCCGGCCTGCGCCGGTTCAAGGACGACGTCACCGAGGTTCGCGAGGGCTTCGAGTGCGGCATCAACCTGGGCTCGTTCAACGACCTGCAGATCGAGGACGTGATCGAGACCTACGAGATGCGCGAGAAGCCGCGAGCCTGATCGCGCCGCCGCCTGCTGCGGGGCGCCGTCGCACCACGTCCGGTGCGACGGCGTCCCGCCACGGCGCGCCGCCGTAAGCCCAAGCATCCCAACGAACGACGAGGACGACGCCATGACCGACTCTCCGAGGACCCGCAAGATCGCCGACCTGATCAAGGTGATCGTCGCCGAGACGCTGGAGCGCCGGATCAAGGACCCGCGCCTGGGCTTCGTCACGGTCACCGACGTGCGCGTCACCGGCGACCTCCAGCACGCCACGGTCTTCTACACCGTCTTCGGCAACGAGGAGGAGCGCGCCGGAACGGCCGCCGCCCTCGACAGCGCCAAGGGCGTGCTGCGCCGCCAGGTCGGCAAGGGCGTCGGCCTGCGGCTCACGCCGTCCCTCGAGCTGGTGCCGGACGCCATGCCGGAGAACGCTTCGCACATCGACGACCTGCTCCGCAAGGCCGCCGAGCGCGACGCCGAGGTCTCCGCCCGTGCGAGCGCCAGCCGCTTCGCCGGCGACCCGGACCCGTACCGGAGCCGGGACGACGAGGACGTCGCCGAGGTCCGCGGCGAGACCCCGAGCGGCCCTGCCCGGTGAGCTCGCTCGACGGGCTCGTGCTCGTCGACAAGCCGCAGGGCTGGACCAGCCACGACGTCGTCGCCCGCACCCGCAAGCTCGCCGGCACCCGGCGCGTCGGCCACGCCGGCACGCTCGACCCGATGGCCACCGGGCTGCTCGTGCTCGGCCTGAACCGGGCCACCCGGCTGCTGACCTACGTCGTCGGGGCCGACAAGACCTACACGGCCACCATCCGGCTGGGGGCGTCCACCGTGACGGACGACGCCGAGGGCGAGGTCACCGGCACCGCCGACACGTCCGGGCTGACCGACGCGGATGTGCGCGCCGGCGTCCACGCGCTGACCGGCGAGCTGCAGCAGGTGCCCAGCGCGGTCAGCGCCATCAAGGTGGGCGGCCGCCGCTCCTACGCCCGGGTCCGAGCCGGCGAGCAGGTGGAGCTGGCCGCACGGCCGGTCACCGTGCATCGCTTGGATGTGCTCGGGCTGCGCCGGTCCGGCGCGCCGGGCTCCGCGGTGCTCGACGTCGACGTCGAGCTCGACGTGAGCTCCGGCACCTACGTGCGGGCTCTCGCCCGGGACGTCGGCGCGGCACTGGGCGTCGGCGGTCATCTCACCGCGCTGCGCCGCACCAGCGTCGGCCCCTTCAGCGTCGACGAGGCGCGGTCGCTGGAGCAGCTCGCCACGGACCTGGTGGTGCTACCGATGGCGGACGCCGCCCGGGCGGCCTTCCCGACCCGCGAGCTGACCGACGAGCAGGTGCGGATGCTGCGGTACGGCCAGCGGCTGCCGGCGACGGGCGGACCCGCGGGTCCGGTCGCCGGCTTCGCACCGGACGGGTCGCTCGTGGCCCTCGTCGAGGACCACGGCGACCGCGCCCGGTCGCTGCTCGTCGTCCCGCCGGACTGACGAACCGCTCTGCCTGCCCGACCGATACCTCCTGGCGCCGGCTCAGCCGCCGTGCCGCTCCGCGTTGGCGACCACCGCGTCGTGGAGCCACTGCGCCAGTCCGGGTGCGCGGACGTCGTAGTGCTCGGTGAACCGCGGGTCCGTGACGTACATCTGGGCCAGCCCACGGTGCATCTCGTACGAGACGTCGTAGAACCGCTCGATGCCCAGCCGGTGCCGCTCGGCGAGGTCCATCGCGCGCTCGTCCCTCGGTGCGACGCCGGCGGTGAACGCGGCGGCCAGGTCGGTCTCCAGCGCGTCCATCTCCGCCTTGACCGCCAGCCAGTCGTCCTTCGACATCCGGGACGTCCGCTGCCGGCTCTGCCGCCAGGCGTCGGTGTCGCCCCAGCGGTGCTCCGCCTCGGCGGCGTACTGATCGCCCGGCCAGCCCTCGCCGAACACCTCGAGCTGCTCCTCGGGCGTGAGGTCGATCCCCATCTGTCGTGCCTCCATCATCTTCTCGAGGTGGGCGAGCACCTGCTCGAGCCGCGCGATCCGCTCGCGCACCAGCAGGTGCTGTTCGCGCAGGTGCGACGCCGGGTCGGCCTGCGGATCGTCGAGGATGCTCCTCACCTGCTCCAGGGAGAAGCCGAGCTCGCGGTAGGACAGCACGTCCCGCAACCGACTCAGGTCGGCGTCGTCGTACTGCCGGTAGCCGTTCGCCGTCCGGGCGCCCGGGCGCAGCAGCCCCACCTCGTCGTAGTGGTGCAGCGTGCGGACGCTGACGCCGGCGAGCGACGCCACCTGCCCTACCGAGTAGCTCACGGCTTCTCCTCCTGACGCCCTCCACCGTGGAGCCTCACGTCGGGTGAGGGTCAAGCGGCTTTGACCGCCTGCAGGGTGTAGCTCGCGGCGAGCCGCTCCGGTCGGTCGGTGAGCCGGAACTCGCCACGGTCGTCCCGGGTCATCTGGCCGGGCAGGGCGTCCCAGGGGACGCTGTCGTGCTCGACCAGCCCGGTGACCCGAATTCCGGCGTCCGTGAGCGCGGTGAAGATCTCGCCCAGCCCGTGGTTCCACTCGTGGGTGACGTTCGCCGTGAAGACGACGTCGGTCTCGACGTACGTGCCGCCCTCGTCCCACACCTGTGGCTCGTCCTGCTCGAAGTAGGGGTACTCGACGCAGAGCAGGCCGTCCGGGCGTGAGTCGGCCAGCGACCACAGCATCGGGTGACCCTCGCGCAGGAACAGCCGGCCGCCCGGGCGCAGCAGTGCCGAGACGGTCGCGGCCCACCGCCGGACGTCCGGCAGCCAGCACAGGGCCCCGATGCCCGTGAACACCAGGTCGAACTCGCCGGCGCCGAGCACTTCGACGGCGTCGTAGACGTCGGCCTGCACGAAATCGACGTCGGCTCCAGTGCGGGCGGCCAGTGCTCGCGCCTCGGCGACCGCGGCGGGGGAGAAGTCCAGCCCGGACATCCGGGCGCCGAGCCGGGCCAGCGAGACCGTGTCGGTGCCGATGTGGCACTGCAGGTGCACACCCCGCAGCCCACGGACGTCCCCGAGCAGCGGCAGGTCGAACCGCACGACGTCCGATAGGAACGTCGGGTCGTCGACGAAGCGCTGCACGCCGTAGTCGGGGGAGGCGGCGTGCGCGGGCGCACGTTCGTCCCAGCTGGCCCGGTTCAGGTCGCGGTAGTCGTCCACGGGTGCAGCCTCTCACCGCCCCCGCGGTGCCGGGACCAGTCCCGCGGTGCGACGACTACCGCGCGCCGGCTACCGCGGTGAACGCGTTGACGATGCCGTTGCCGTAGAACCCGTTGTCGCCGGTCCCGCCCGTGCAGGTCGCGGACTGGGTCGCCACCTGGCCGTTCGCCAGCACGCGCGTCCAGGTGAACGTCCGGGGCTGCGGGCACGGGTGGTCGACCGCGGTCCGCTGCACGATCCGCTGCGTGCGGGTCGGAGCCAGCGTCAGGCCCGGGTGGCGGCGGTCCGCGACGCCGAACTGGCTGACGACGAGCGCGGCGACGCCGGCGGCGTGCGGTGAGGCCATCGAGGTCCCCTGCGCGTACTGGTAGTACCCGCAGACGCTGCCCTTGCAGTCCCGCACCACGAACGGGGTGTTCGGGGTGCCGTCGGCGTTCAGGTCGCCGTTAGCGCGGGCAAGCCGCTCGGGGTAGGCCGCCAGCACCAGGTTGCGCGGGTCACCGGTGTTGTCGGGAGAATCCCAGAAGTCTCCGCCGGGGGCCGACACGTCATTCTGCTCGGTGCCGTAGTTCGAGTAGAAGGCCATCCGGGTCGAGGGCCCGGTGGCCGCCACCGACATCACGCCCCGGCTCTCCGTCGGGACGGTGATGCAGGAGTTGTCGATCGTCCGGGTGCGCTCCGCTCCGGCGGGGAAGTCGGGGCTGGTCGTGTCGGTCGTCGGCGCGTTGAGGTTCATGAACTCGTTGCCGAGGGACGACACCGGCAGGACGCCGTGCCGACGCGCGTAGTTGAGCGCGCGCTGCGTGGCCTGCCGGACGACCCGCTGCTCCGTGCGCTCGGCCTGCGAGTCCGCCGGGTTGTCCACGCAGTTGAACAGCCACGGGTCGATGAAGAAGCTCATGTTGATGACGTCGGCCCCGATGTCGCCCGCGTAGGTGATCGCCTCGAGCGTCGGCTGGAGGAAGAAGAAGCCGGAGTCCTGACCGGCCCGCAGGTTGGCCACCCGCACGTTCGGGGCAACCCCCGCGATGCCGAGGCCGTTGAGAGGGGACGCGATGGTGCTGGCCACATGGGTGCCGTGGCCGCCGTCGTCGACGTTCGCCGGGTCGACGCAGCTGGCGACCTCGCACGGCCCGTCGATCGCGGGGTTGTCGGTCACGAAGTTGTGCGAGTCGGCGTCGTCGAAGTTGGGCGCGACGTCGGGGTGGCTGCCGTCGATGCCGGTGTCGATGACCCCGACGAGCACGGTCCGCTTCCCGGGCTGGCGTGCGTAGGACCCCGTCGGCGTCGCACTGATCTGCCGCATGTCCCACTGCCGGTTGGCCAGGGGCTCCGGCGCCGGGACGGCGGCGGCCTTGCTCCTGCGGGCGGTGGGGGCATCGGCCTGGCCTCCGGTGCCACGCACCGCCTCCCGCTCCCGCGGCAGCCGCTCGACGTCGTCCGTCCGGGCCCGCACGGTGCGCGGCGCCACGCCGATCACCCGGTTGCGGGCGGTGCCGTCGACGGCGGTGGAGCGGGTCACCGTGGTTGCGAACGACGTCCGCGAGGTCCGCACCAGGGCGTAGCCGACCCGCCGGTTCTCCTTCAGCAGCGAGCCGCCGGCCGCCTTGATGGCAGCGCGGGCGCTTGCAGCGGCGGCGGGCGAGGAGTACAGGACCAGGTAGTCCTGCTGTGTCGAAGCGGCTCGTGCCGGAGTCGCTGCCATGTCCGCCGCCGGCGAAGCCCCCGCGGAGGACAGACCGAACGCCGCCGAGGCGGTCGCAAGCAGGACGCCCGAGGAGACCGCCGAAACGAGCCGGATCCTTCGCATGGCAGGCTCCAGGAAGAGGTGGGCACCGCAGTTGGCGGTCCAATCTAGGGCTGGCGAGGCGACAGGGCATGTTGGAGCCCGCCGTGGAACAGTGGTCCACGCTTGTGGCAGGACCAGCGGGCGGCGAACAGGGCCCGGCACGGACGGGCACGAGGAAAGGACGCGCGTGGAGCGCTGGAACGACCTGGCCGCCGTGCCGCTCGACGTCGGCCCCTGCGTGGTCACGCTCGGCAACTTCGACGGCGTCCACGCCGGCCACCGGGCGGTCCTGGCCCGGCTGGTCGAGCTCGCCAGCTCCCATGGCGCCCGCGCCGTCGCGGTCACCTTCGACCCGCACCCGCTCCAGGTGCTGCACCCCGACCGCGCCCCCGAGCTCATCACCGGGCTCGACCAGCGCCTGGACCTGCTCGCCGCCGTGGGTGTGGACGCCACGCTGGTCATGACCTTTACCCACGAGCTCGCGCAGTGGACGCCGGAGGAGTTCGTCTCCCGGGTCTTCGTCGACGCCCTGCACGCCCGGGCGGTCGTCGTCGGCCGCGACAGCAGGTTCGGCCGCCACAACTCCGGTGACGTCGACACGATGCGCGCCCTCGGCGAGCGGTACGGCTTCGCGGTGGACGTCGTCGCCGACCTCGCGCCCAGCGCCGGGGGACGCCGCTGGTCGTCGTCCTGGGTCCGCGAGCTGCTCCAGCACGGCGACGTGGACGGCGCGGCCGGGGTGCTGGGCCGGCCGCACCGGGTGACCGGCGAGGTGGTGCACGGGGACCACCGCGGCCGCGAGCTCGGCTACCCGACGGCGAACCTGTCGCCGCACGCCGAGGGCCTGGTGCCCGCGGACGGCGTCTACGCCGGCTGGCTGCTGCGCACGGCGCTGCCGGAGAGCCATCCCGACCGGCTGCTGCCCGCCGCCGTCTCGATCGGCACCAACCCGACGTTCCACGGCACCGGACGCCGCGTCGAGGCGTACGTCCTCGACCGCACCGACCTGGAGCTCTACGGCGAGACGGTCACGCTGGAACTGGTCGCCCGGCTGCGGCCGACGCTGCGCTTCGACGACGTGCAGTCGCTGGTGGACCAGATGGCCCTCGACGTCGAGGAGTCCCGCCGGCTGCTCGGCCAGGGCATCGTCCCCCGCACGCAGCCCGTGGGTGGCCTGGACGGCGAGCCCGCCTAGGACCCGCCGCCTCGTCGACGCCCTGCGCAGACCGCAGCCGCCGTCGTCGGGCCGACGTCCGGTGGCTGGTATTCTTGACAGGCCGTCAGATCGGCCGCGGATTAAGAGAGCCCGGGTGGACGAGCCCCGGAGCGCCGCGCAACGAGCGAACCAAGGAGACCCGCCCGTGCCCCTGCAGGCTACCGTCAAGGCGCAGATCATGACCGAGTACGCGACGCACGAGGGTGACACCGGTTCGCCCGAGGTCCAGGTCGCGATGCTGACCCAGCGGATCAAGGACCTCACCGAGCACCTGAAGGAGCACAAGCACGACCACCACAGCCGTCGTGGCCTGCTGCTCCTCGTCGGCCAGCGCCGGCGGCTGCTGAACTACCTGCGGTCCAAGGACATCGAGCGCTACCGCTCGCTGATCGAGCGCCTGGGCCTGCGCCGCTGAACCTTCGACGGGGGAGCGGCCCCGTTCCTCGGGGCCGCTCCCCCGTCGTTCCAGCACCACCTGCTCGACACAACTGAAGATCCCTGCGAGAACGACGGCCCGTCCGGGGCGCCGGTCCTCGGTAGTGGCCTCCGGAGCGCCGTCGCGCGTCGCCGTGGGCCTCGATCGAAGACCGGGTCCACGCGCCGCTCACGCCGTCGCAGCACAGGTCGCCCGCGTCGGGCGACCTGACGACGAGAGAACGGAGAGGTACCCGATGGAGGGTCCCGACACCCAGTTCGCCGAGGCAGTGCTCGACAACGGCACGCACGGCAAGCGCACCATTCGCTTCGAGACCGGCCGGCTGGCCCGGCAGGCGGCCGGATCGGCCGTCGCCTACCTGGACGACGACACGATGCTGCTGTCGGCCACCACGGCCGGCAAGCACCCGAAGGACCAGTTCGACTTCTTCCCCCTAACGATCGACGTGGAGGAGCGGATGTACGCCGCGGGCAAGATCCCCGGCTCGTTCTTCCGCCGCGAGGGCCGCCCGAGCACCGACGCGATCCTCACCTGCCGGCTGATCGACCGCCCGCTGCGCCCGTCCTTCGTCAAGGGCGTGCGCAACGAGGTGCAGGTGGTCATCACCGTGCTGGCGCTCAACCCGGACCACCAGTACGACGTCCTGGCGATCAACGCCGCGTCGATGTCGACCCAGCTGTCCGGGCTGCCGTTCAGCGGCCCGATCGGCGGCGTCCGCGTCGCCCTCATCGACGGCCAGTGGGTCGCCTTCCCGAACCACTCCCAGATGGAGCGCGCGGTCTTCGACATGGTCGTGGCCGGCCGGGTCGTGGAGA
>DATFPQ010000018.1:0-6145 GCA_035264765.1 Actinomycetales bacterium
CTCGCAGGGGCTGGCGCCCGCGATCTCCGTGTCGTCGCCGGCCCAGTCCGGCAGCGGGCGCGGGTCGGGGGTCGGCGCCCAGCGACCGTCCTGGCGCGCGTAGCGCCAGGCGGGCCCGTGCTCCACGAGGGCCGCCACGGCCTGCACCAGCCGGTCGATGTCGTCCGTGCGCGAGCCGACGCCGACACTCGCGCGCACGGCGCCGCCGTCCAGGCCGAGCCGCGCCAGCAGCGGGTGGGCGCAGAACTTGCCGTCCCGCACACCGATGCCGTGCTCGGCCGACAGGTAGGCGGCGACCAGCCCGGCGTCCACCCCGGCGACCGTGAAGGTGACGACGCCGATGGACGCCGGGGCGTCGTCGAAGACCCGGTGCACCTCGACGCCGGGCACGGCCTGCAGCCCGTGCACGAGCCGCTCGCGGAGCGCGGCCTCGTGAACCTCGAGGGCGGCGTCCGGCAGCGCCGCCAGCGCCTCGCAGGCAGTGGCCAGGGCCACCGCCCCGAGCACGTTCGGGGTGCCGCCCTCGTGCCGCTGCGGCGCACACGCCCACTCGGTGCCGTCCAGCTGGACCCGTTGTACCGCACCGCCCCCTGCGAGGTACGGAGCTCCCGAGTCGAGCCAGTCGCGGCGGCCGACGAGGGCGCCGGCACCGTACGGGGCGTAGACCTTGTGGCCACTGAACGCCACGTAGTCCACG
The DNA here is from genome assembly GCA_035264765.1 of Actinomycetales bacterium. Classification (GTDB taxonomy): domain Bacteria; phylum Actinomycetota; class Actinomycetes; order Actinomycetales; family Angustibacteraceae; genus DATFPQ01. The sequence continues at coordinate 698 of DATFPQ010000018.1, forward strand.
TCGCAGGATGCGAGGTCGATGCGGCGGTGCGGCGCCAGCTGGGCCGCGTCGACCACGATCCGGGCGCCGTACCGGTGCGCGAGCTGCGCGAGCCGCTCGACCGGCAGCTCCTCCCCGGTCACGTTCGAGGCCCCGGTCACGGCGAGGAGGGCGGCCGGCCGTGCGGCGAGCGTCTCCTCGAGCGCCTGCAGCGTCGCCTCCAGCGAGCGCTGCACCGGCACACAGCGGTGGGGGCCGCGCTGCCACGGCAGCAGGTTGGCGTGGTGCTCGGCGTCGAGGAAGACGACGTCGCCGGACGCCGGCACGCACCCTGCCAGCAGGTTCAGCGCGTCGGTCGTGTTGCGGGTGAGCACGACGACGTCGTCCTTCCGCGCTCCGACGAACCGCCCGATCGTCGTCCGCGACCGCTCCAGCAGCGCGGTCGAGACCTGGGAGGCATAGCCCGCGCCACGGTGGACGCTCGCGTAGTACGGCAGCACCTGAGCGACGCGCTCGCTCACCCGCTCCAGGGCCGGGGCGCTCGCCGCGTAGTCGAGGTTGGCGTATCGCAGGGACCCGCCGGTGACGAGCGGCGCCTGCAGGTCCGCACCGACGACCGGCAGCAGCGGCTCGGCACCGGGCCAGCGCTGCTCGCCGGCCGGCAGGATCGTCGGGGTGTCGGACGTGCTCGTGAGCTGCGGTGCGACGGACACGAAGGGCTCCGGGAGGGTCAGGGACCCACCGTGGCGAGTCCGCGCTTGCGCCGACACCTCGTCGACGCCAGGTCCTCACCCGGGGCACCCCGCCGCGGAGGAGGGTTGCCGGCCAGCGAGCCGGGGCTTGACGCTGGCGCTCATGACCTGCGGCGACGATATCGGCGGCTCGTCGGACGGTCCAGTGGGCGGCTGACGACGTCTCGCTGTCCGAGACGCACCGCGAGCCCAGGAGCCTAGGCCAGCGCCCCGCGTCCGTTCGTCCGTCGCGGCGACGGCACCGACGTCGGGGAGGCGACGAAGACCAGCGAGCGCGCCTCGCCGACCCAGCGGTAGCCGATCCTGCGGTACACGCCGTTCGACGTCGCGTTCGCCAGGTCCGTGTAGAGCACGCAGCGGTTTCCCTCCGCCAGCTTGCGCGCGGTGACGTCGGCCACCAGGGCGGCCGCGTACCCGCGCCGACGGTGCTCGGGCGGCGTGTAGACCAGCTGCACCCGGCTGACCCCGCCGAAGGCCGCCGTCACCGCGGTCATCGACACCACCGTCTCGTCGACCTCCCAGATGTGCAGCCGACCGGCCGCCAGCCGCGGGTCCACCAAGTCCTCCCCCGACCCGCCCGTGCCCGTCTCGTGGCCGAAGGCGTCGGCCCAGCGCCGCAGCAGGTCGCCGTCAGAGGGCTCGGCCGGCCGCCGCCGTCCCGGTACGCCGGGGGGCGGACTGACCGAGTCGGCCACGAAGACCCCCTGCCGCATGCCGGTCTCTGCGGCCGGCCCGCCGAGCGCCAGCCACCGCGACGCGAACACCTCCGGCGCCGGGACCACCCCGCCCACACCGGGCAGGTGCGGGCGCACCCGCCAGACGGCCTCCGCGAGCTGGCGCACGGCGTCGTCCGGCCCCAGCGAGAGCTGCAGGGGATGCGGCGGCGTCTGCATCGCGGCGCAGCGCACGGTGCCGTCCGGGTCCTCGGCCCATAGCCACAGGGCGCCGCCGTCGGCCGGCGCCAGCTCGCCGGCCACGGCCTGCGCGGAGACCGTGAGCAGCACGCTGTGCTCGACCGGGTGGTTCCGAAGGAACGCGCCCACCCGCTCGACGAACGCACCCGGATCGGTCTCCACGACCACCCGCGGCACCGACCCCCTGTCAGCCACGGACGCATCCTGGCGCGCACCGCGCCTCCGGGCCACCCGGACCGGGCAGGGGTCGGGGCGCAGCACGGATGGTCGCGACCGCACTACGCTTCGCTCGTGCCCGGGTGGACCGAGGTGGCGGACGGCGTGCTCCAGCGCCGCTACCAGCCCTGGGACGTCAACGTCTGCGTCGTCCGCGGGGACGAAGGGCTGCTCGTCGTCGACACCCGGGCCACGCCGCGGCAGGGCGGGCAGCTCCGCGAGGACCTCCGCGAGCTCGGCGACCGGCCGGTGCGCTGGGTGGTCAACACCCACGCGCACTTCGACCACACGTTCGGCAACCAGGCCTTCACCCGGCCCGAGCAGGGCGCTGGACCGGACGTGTACGGGCACGCCCTCGTGCCGGAGCACCTGGAGCGCTACGAACGGCCGATGCTCGCCCAGTGGCTTGTCGACGGCGAGGAGCCGGCCGACGAGCTGGCCGAGGTGGTCATCACGCCACCCACCGTCCTGGTCACCGACCGGCACGTCCTGGACGTCGGCGGACGCGCGGTCGAGCTCGTGCACCTCGGGCGCGGGCACACCGACAACGACCTGCTGCTGCACGTCCCCTCCGCCTCGGTCTGGTTGGTCGGCGACGTCGTCGAGGAGTCCGGCCCGCCGATGTACGGCACCGGGAGCTTCCCGCTGGAGTGGCCCGCGACGGCCCGGGCCCTGGTGCAGCAGCTCGCCCCGGACGACGTCGTCGTCCCGGGCCACGGTCGCCCGGTCGACGCGCACTTCGCCGAGGCGCAGGCCGCCGAGCTGCAGCAAGTGGCCGACCTGCTGCTCGACCTGCACGCCGCAGGCGTGCCGGTGCAGGCGGCGTACGACGAGGGCGGCGACCGCTGGCCCTTCCCCCTCGAGGCGCTCGGCACCGCGGCCGAGGAGGCCTACGCCCACATGGCCTGACGACGCGCCGAGGATCGCCGCTCAGCCGGTCAGCGCGGAGCCGTGCGCCAGGAGCAGCACGATGTCGACGGCCGCCACCAGCACGGTCGCAAGCAGCGGCAACCGGCGTCGCCCGCTCGTCGTCGCGGACGCCGCCGCCACCGCGGCCAGCACCGCGACCACCGCGAGTGCCACCCAGTCCCACGGACCGGGTGCCCCCGCGGGACCCAGCACCACGAGCAGCGACGCCCCGGTGAGCACCGCCGGCGCCAGCAGGCTCGACGTCCGGCGTCCGAGCCGGTGCGGCAGGCCCCGGACCCCCGTGGCGGCGTCGTCCTCGAGGTCCGGAAGGACGTTGACCAGGTGCGCGCCCACCCCGAGCAGCGCTCCGGCCGCAACGGCCCAGGCCGGAGGAAGCGGCGAGCCGGGCAGCGCCAGCGTCACTACCGCGGGCAGCAGACCGAACGTGAGCGCGTACGGCGCCCACGACCACCACGTCGACTTCAGCCCGAGGTTGTACGTCCACCCGGACGCCACTCCGACCAGGTGCGCGAGGCCGGCCGGCACGCCGAGCGCGAGCGACAGTGGCACGGAGAGCACAGCGGCCACGACAGCGGCCCGCTGGACCGTTGCGGGCGACACGGCACCGGTCGCCACCGGCTTGTCCTCCCGTCCCACCGCGACGTCGCGGTCGGCGTCCAGCCAATCGTTCGACCATCCGATTGACAGTTGTCCCACGCCGAAGGCTGCGGCGACCAAAGCGACCGTTGCAGCGGGGGCGCCCGCTGCCACGGCGAGCAGCGTTGCGACCAGGGTGACCGCCAGTGCGGGACCGGGGTGACAGGAGAGCGCGAGCGCCACAAGGAGACCTCGGGGCGCGGTCGCGTCGTCCGGCACGTCGGCGATCGTACGGCCGCTGATCGCGTTGGCAGGACCGACGCTTGCGGGCGCTCGTATGCTCCGACGATGAGCCGTATCGCCGCGGTGCACCCGGTCCTCCCGCCTCATCGGTACCAGCAGCGAGAGATCACCGAGATGTTCGCGGAGGTCTGCCTCGGACCGGACGGACGGCGGCAGCTGCTGCAGCGACTGCACGGCAGCGCACAGGTGGGCTGCCGCTACCTGGCCCTGCCGCTCGACCGGTACCGCGACCTCGGCGACTTCGGCGCCGCGAACGACGCCTTTCTGGAGCAGTCCGTCGTGCTGGGGTCGCAGGCCGTGCTCGGGGCTCTGGACCGTGCCGGGCTGGCGCCGCAGGACGTCGACGTCATCGTCTCGACGACGGTGACGGGGTTCGCGGTGCCGTCCATCGAGGCGCGGGTGGCCACCGCCATCGGGCTGCGTCCGGACGTCCGCCGGGTGCCGCTGATGGGCGTGGGCTGCCTCGGCGGCTCGGCCGGCATCGCGCGGCTGCATGACTACCTGCTCGGCCACCCCGACCACGTGGGCGTGCTGCTGGCGGTGGAGCTCTGCTCGCTGACCCTGCAGCGCGACGACGACTCGACGGCCAACCTGGTCGCCAGCGGGCTGTTCGGGGACGGCGCCGCGGCGGTGGTCATGGCCGGCGCCGATCGGGAGCCGCCGCGGGGGCAGACCTGGGACGGACCCGAGGTCGTCGACTCACGCAGCCATCTCTACCCCGGAACCGAGCGGGCGATGGGCTGGGACATCGGCAGCTCGGGCCTGAAGATCGTGCTCGGCCCCGAGGTGCCGACGCTGGTCGAGCAGTACCTCGCGGACGACGTCAAGGGCCTGCTGGCGGCGCACGAGCTGACCCTCGACGACGTCACCGGCTGGGTCTCGCACCCCGGCGGTCCCAAGGTGATCCAGGCGATCGAGAGCGTGCTGGACCTCGACGAGGAGGCGCTCGCCCTCACCTGGCGCTCGCTGGCCGACGTCGGCAACCTCTCCTCCGTCTCCGTGCTGCACGTCCTGCACGACACGCTCGCCGAGCGCAGCCACCCGCCCGGGTCGGCCGGCGTCCTGATGGCGATGGGCCCCGGCTTCTGCGCCGAGCTCGTCCTGCTGCGCTGGTGACCCGCCGATGAGGTGGTACTTCCTGCTGGTCGCCGCGGTCGCCGTCGAGCGCCTCGTGGAGCTGGTGGTCTCCCGCCGCAACCTGGCCTGGAGCCTGGCGCGGGGTGGCAGCGTACACGGCACGGGGCACTGGGCGTTCATGGTCGTGCTGCACACGGGCCTGTTGGTCGGGGCGGTGGTCGAGGTGGCCGTCGCGGACCGGCCGTTCCTGCCGTGGCTGGGCTGGCCGATGCTGGGGCTCGTCCTGGCATCGCAGGCGCTGCGCTGGTGGTGCATCCGCACGCTCGGCCCCCGCTGGAACACCCAGGTGGTGGTGGTCCCCGGCCTCCCGCTGGTGCGCAGCGGCCCGTACCGGGTGCTCCCCCACCCCAACTACGTGGCGGTGGTCGTCGAGGGATTCGCGCTCCCGATGGTGCACACCGCGTGGGTCACCGCCGTTGTCTTCACCGCGCTCAACCTTCCGCTGCTCGCGGTCCGGATCCGCGCCGAGGAGGCGGCGATGGCGGCCGCGGTGGCGGCACCGGCCGCACCGCCCCGGTGATCGACGTCCTGGTGGCCGGCGGGGGCCCGGCGGGCCTGGCCACCGCCCTGTACGCCGCGCGCGCCGGCCTGGACGTCGTCGTGGTCGAGCCGCGTCGTACCCCGGTGGACAAGGCCTGCGG
>DATFPQ010000019.1:0-5853 GCA_035264765.1 Actinomycetales bacterium
TGAACCCGCCGGCGAGCGAGCCGGGCGGCGGTCCGGAGCCGCGGTTGACCCACGTCGACGACCGGGGTCAGGCCCGGATGGTGGACGTGTCGGCCAAGGCGGTCACCGTCCGGCGGGCCACCGCTCGCGGCCGGGTGCTGCTGTCGGCCGAGGCGGTGCAGGCGCTCCGCGGCGGCACCGTGCCGAAGGGCGACGCGCTGGCGGTCGCCCGGATCGCCGGACTGCAGGCGGCCAAGCGGACGCCCGACCTCGTGCCGCTCGCGCACCCGATCGCCGTCCACGGGGTGGAGGTCGAGCTCTCCGTGGCGGACGACGGGGTCGACCTGTCGGCCACCGTGCTCACCGCGGACCGGACCGGCGTCGAGATGGAGGCGCTCACGAGCGTGACCGTCGCGGCCCTCGCCCTGATCGACATGGTCAAGGCCGTCGACAAGCGCGCCCGCATCACCGACGTCCGGGTGGTCGCCAAGTCCGGCGGCCGGTCGGGGGACTGGACCGCGCCGTGACCAACCAGGTAGCCGTGCCATGAGGGCGCTCGTGGTGACCGCCTCCAACCGCGCGGCGGCCGGCGTCTACACCGACCGGGGCGGACCGGTGCTGGTCGACGGCCTGCGCGCCCTCGGTTTCGAGGTCGACGGCCCGGTGGTCGTCCCGGACGGCGACCCGGTCGAGCGGGCGCTGCGGGACGCCGTCGACGCCGGGTACGACGTGGTGCTGACCACCGGCGGCACGGGGCTCACGCCGGGGGACCTGACGCCCGAGGCCACCCGCCGCGTCGTCGACCGGCAGGTGCCGGGCATCGCGGAGGCGCTGCGGGCCTTTGGAGTCGCGCAGGGCGTCTCGTCGGCGATGCTGTCTCGCGGGATCGCCGGGCTGGCCGGCCGAACGCTGGTCGTGAACCTCCCCGGCTCGACCGGGGGCTGCCGGGACGGGCTGGCCGTGCTGTCGCCCGTGCTGGTGCACGCCGTCGAGCAGGTGCGCGGCGGTGACCACCCCCGGGAGGGCTGACGTGGCCGCCGGCTGGCCGGTGCGACTGGCGGACGGCGACGTGGGCCTGCGTCCGCTGCGTCAGCGCGACGCCAGTCGCTGGCGTGAGCTGCGGGCCGCCAACCGGGAGTGGCTGCTGCCCTGGGAGGCGACGCCGCCGGACCCGGGAACACCCGGGATGACCTTCCGCCAGCTGGTGCGCGCCCTCGGCCGAGACGCCCGGGCCGGGCGGGCGTTGCCGTTCGCGATCACCTACGGCGGCGAGATGGTCGGGCAGCTCTCGGTCACCGGCATCGGCTGGGGGTCCCTGCGCTCCGGCCACGTCGGCTACTGGGTGGCCCGCGACGTCGCCGGTCGCGGCATCACGCCCACCGCCGTGGCGCTGGTGACCGACCACTGCCTGTGGGTCCTGGGGCTGCACCGGGTCGAGGTCAACATCCGGCCGGAGAACGTCGCGAGCCTGCGGGTCGTCGAGAAGCTGGGGTTCCGCGACGAGGGGCTGCGCGAACGGTACCTGCACATCGACGGTGCCTGGCGCGACCACCGGAGCTTCGCGCTCACCACCGAGGACCTCGCCTCCGAGGGCCTGCTGGACCGCTGGCACCGGGTGCGGCGTCCCTCCTGAGCGTCGGTTCTTGAAACCTTCGCGGTCGGTCTGGTCCGCCTCTGCGCCGGGTGTGCGCGGTCGTGCCGTTGTCTGCCCTGCGCCGGTTCTGCGCGACGGTGCTGATCCGCCTGTCGGCCGGTTCTGCGCGGTTGTGGTGATCGGCCTCTGCGCCGGGTCTGGGCGGTGGTGATGGTCCGCGTCCGCGTCGGATCTGCGCGATTGTGGCAACTGTTTCCGTTCCGGCGGTGCTTGTTGCCACGATGACGTCGATTGCCGCGCGAACCGTGGGGTGCCCTGTAGGGCGGCGGTCTCACCCCTCGTCGGAGGCGGGCGGCGTCCGGTCGCCGATGTCCCACAAGTCACAGCCGACACACCGGGGCGCCTGTCCTACTCCATGTCGCCGTCCGCCTACGGTTTGAGACCGTGGACCCCAGCAGCCTGATCTTCGTCGTCATCGTCGCGATCTGGGCTGTCTACCTGCTGGGTCACTGGGTGCGCCGCCGCGACCTGCTTGCCACGGCCCGGTCGGTGGACCGGTTCTCCGAAGCCATGCGGGTGCTCGAGCGGCGGGTGCCACAGCCGGTCGGCGCGCCCCGGTCGCGCTCGTACGTCGTCGCGCCGAGCCGCTTGCCTGCGCGGGGGGTCACCGGGCGTGTGGCGTTCGACGCCGACGCGTCCGTCCCGTCAAGCGCGAGGCGGGCCGCTCCGGTCTCCGACGCGGAGCCATCCGCAGCGGCCGGTCCTCGGCCCGGCTTCGCCACGGTCGGGGTTTCGGCGTCGGCAGGTTCGCGGCCCGGTTCTGGCGCGTCTTCCCGTTCTGCCGCCGGTCCACAGCTCGGCGCATCGGCTTCTTCGCGTTCCGCCGGGGCCGGTGCTCGGCCCAGTTCCGCCGCGCCTGGACGTTCTGCGGCTAGGCGGCCGGGGGGTCCTGCATCGCGCCGCCCGGACGCGGCGGCCAACCGCGCCCGCGCACTCGTGCTTCTCGGGCTGCTCGTGCTGGCACCGGCCGGCTGGTTGGCGACCGCCGTCACGTCCTTCCCTGCCTGGGTGCCGGCAGTGCTGACCGTGGCGTTGGTGGTGCACGTCGCGCACCTACGTCGGATCGCGATGCGCCGCCGTGAGCTGGCGCGCCGGCGGATGCGGGCCTCGCGGCGGGCCGGCGGGCGTCCTGCTCGTCGCACGGAACACCAGGGGTCGGAGTCGCACGAGGCCACGGCTAGGCCGGTGCGGCACCAGGCTCATCCTCGGCCGCGCGGCTCGTCGGCCGGCCATCCCGACTCGCTGGCGGATGGGACGACCTCCACCGGCTCCGGTGAGCGCAAGACGGCGGGCGCCGAGTCCGCCGACTCGGGCCACTCAGCCGACTCCGCCGACAAGCCGCGGCCTGCTGGGACGGAGGGCGACGGCGAAACGTCCGCGTCGACCGGGCAGCCGGTTGACGCAACCGCACCGGTGGAGCCCGAAGCGGACGGCGCGGCTGCTCCCGGTGACGGCTCAGCGATCGCGGCCGCGGCCGGCTCCGGTTGGCAGCCGGTGCCGGTGCCCCCGCCGACGTACACGCTCAAGCCCAAGGCGCCGGCCCCGGTGCAGCGCTCGGTCGTCTCGGGTGGCGCAGCCGAGCGGCAGCCGGCGGGAGTCGCGACCGCCGCGGATCCATCCGGTCCTGCGGCCGGCACTGCGACTGGGCGGGCGTCCGACGATGCGGCACTGGGCCCGGACGGGGGCTTCGACCTCGACCAGATCCTGGAGCGGCGCATCGCCGCTGGCGGCTGACCGTCGTCGGGCTGAACTTCGTCCGGCTGAACCGCGTCCGGCTGACGTCCGGCTGACGTCCGGCTGACTGGCCGCGTGGTTGCAGGCGTGGTCGCAGCCAGTTGGCTGTGCATCACGATCACAACGCTGCGACGACGGGTGCCGTCACCGCGGCGCGGGAAGCCGCGTCTCCGAAGCTGTCGTGCGCGGTCTCGAAGCGCACGCGGCGCCGGGCGAGGGTGGCCGCCGGACCAGGGTGGCCGCCGGGCGAGGGCGGGCCGGGTGTCACACCGCTACTCGGCCTGCTGCTAATCTTGGCGTCGCCCGAGGGGCTGTGGCGCAGCTGGTAGCGCACCTCGTTCGCAACGAGGGGGTCAGGGGTTCGAGTCCCCTCAGCTCCACCCTCACCGACAGGCGGTCCGCGGAAGCGGGCCGCCTGTCACGTTCCCGGCGACTCCACGCGCGGGGCGAACCGAGGGCGAAGCGAAGTCGCGGGACCGGGGGGAGGACCGCCCGGCCGAGGACAGGACCGCCGTCGAGGCGAGGGCCGCGGCCGAATCGAGGACCGCCGAAGAAGCGTGGACCGCCGAAGAAGCGAGACCACCGAAGAAGCGAGGACCGGCCGAACAGAGGACCCCGAGCGGCGAGGCGTCAGATCCAGCTCGGGAACCACATCCGACTGCTCCACTGCGCGTACGGGATCACCTGCGCGGTGTAGATCGGGTAGAAGTACAAGAACAGGCCGACGCAGACCACGACGTACGAACCGGCGGCCACCGAGCCGACCAGCTTGCGCCGCGGCGAGGCGCCGGGCGGACCCAGCACCAGCCCCAGCACGTACGTGACGGCCAGCACGACCCACGGTACGAATGCCACGGCGTAGAACGTGTAGATCGTGCGCTCCTGGAAGAAGAACCAGGGCAGGTACCCGGCGACCAGCCCGGCCAGCACGGCCCCCGCGCGCCAGTCCCGGCGTCCGGCCCACATCACCAGCAGCACCAGGACGGCAACCGTCGCGCCCCACCACAGCGTCGGCGTCCCGATCGAGGTGATCGCCTTGGAGCACTGGGCCACGGTGCAACCGTCGACGCCGCGCTTGGGGGACTCGTAGAAGAAGGACGTCGGGCGGCCCTGGACCAGCCACGACCACGGGTTCGTCTTGTACGGGTGCGGCGAGTGCAGCGTGACGTGGAAGTGCCACATCTCCTGGTGGTAGTGCCACAGGCCACGCAGGGAGTCGGGCACCCAGCCGAAGGAGGCGCTGGGGTGTTGCTCGCCCCACTGCCGGTCCCAGCCGCCGCTGGTGCGGAACCAGCCCGTCCAGGTGGCGAGGTACGTGACCACAGCCACGGGGATGATCGTGAGGAAGGCGGGAACACCGTCCCGCAGCAGCCCGCCGGGCAGCCAGCCGCGCAGGCCCACGGCGCGACGGGCGCCGACGTCCCAGAGGACCGTCATCAGTCCGAACACGGCGACGAAGTACAGGCCGGACCACTTCGTGCCCACCGCCAGCCCGAGGCAGACGCCGGCCACGATCCGCCACGGCCGCCAGCCCAGGGACGGACCAGTTCCCGGGATGCGCATGCTCGGCACCCGGCGCCTGGCTGCGGCGATCGTGCTGGCCGCCGGTCCGCCCCCGGCCGCGTCATCTGCGGCGGCGCCCTCAGCCACCAGCGCCGCCAACCGAGTGCGGGCGGCGTCGCGGTCGATCAAGAGCGCACCGAACGCGGCCAGCGCCCAGAACATGACGAACAGGTCCAGCAACCCGGTGCGGCTGTGCACGAAGTGGTGGCCGTCGAAGGCCAGCAGCAGCCCGGCCGTGGAGCCGAGCAGCGTGGACCCGAGGAGCCGGCGGCCGATCCGCGCCACCATCAGGATCGACAGGGTGCCGCACAGGGCGGACGCGAACCGCCACCCGAACGAGCTGGTCTGCCCGAACAGCAGCTCGCCGACCGCGATCATCCACTTGCCGACCGGCGGGTGGACGACGAAGTCGGCCGCCGTGCCCCACACGTTCGTGGTGCCGCTGGTGAACCGCTGGTCCGCCGTGGTTCCGAGGCTCGCCGCGACCGACCGCTCGTAGCCGTAGTCGAGGAACGACGATCCCTGCTTGACGTAGTAGGTCTCGTCGAACACCAGCTGGTGCGGACGCCCGAGGTGCCAGAAGCGCAGCACCCCACCGACGAGGGTCACCAGGAGTGGGCCGAGCCAGCCCCACAGGTCCGCGGAGGGCTGCCGGCCGATGAGGTGGCGTCGCAGCCGCTGGGCGGTGGAGCCCCCGGCGGGCGCTACGGCGTCGAGAGCGGGCCGGGCCGCGGTCGTCGTCACCGCGCCATCGTAGGTGGGACCCCTCACGATGCCGCAGCCCGACGAGCGCCCGTAGGGTCGGGCCATGGATCTGGGGCTCGCGGGATCACGGGCGGTCGTCACCGGAGGCAGCCGCGGCCTGGGCCTGGCCATCGCCGACCGGCTGGCCGAGGAGGGCGCGGACGTCGCGCTGCTGGCCC
>DATFPQ010000020.1:0-22914 GCA_035264765.1 Actinomycetales bacterium
CCAGCGCGCCGTCGAGGTGGCGGACGACGACGACGTCGAGTCCCTGCACGAGCGCATCAAGACCGTCGAGCGGGCCATGCTCGTCGACGTGGTGGGCCGGATGGCCCGCCTCGGTTGGACCATCCGCGACAGAAGGGTCACCATCCCGTGAGCGAGCAGGTTGCCCCGCAGATGGGCCAGCAGCGCCGAGCCATCCGCCGCGCCCTGGTGTCGGTGTACGACAAGACCGGCCTGGAGGAGCTCGCCGTCGGCCTGAACGAGGCTGGCGTGGCCATCGTCTCCACCGGCTCGACCGCCGCCCGGATCGCCGCGGCAGGAGTGCCGGTCACGGCGGTGGAGGAGCTCACCGGGTTCCCGGAGTGCCTGGACGGCCGGGTCAAGACGCTGCACCCGAAGGTGCACGCCGGCATCCTGGCCGACCGTCGCAACGCCGACCACGAGCGCCAGCTCGACGAGCTCGGTGTTGAGCCGTTCGACCTCGTGGTGGGCAACCTTTACCCCTTCCGGAAGACGGTGGCCTCCGGCGCCTCGCCGGACGAGGTGGTGGAGCAGATCGACATCGGCGGCCCGTCGATGGTGCGCGGCGCCGCCAAGAACCACGCGAGCGTGGCCGTCGTCACGGACCCCGCGGACTATCCGCTGGTGCTGGAGGCGGTGCGCGCGGGCGGGTTCGACCTGCAGGCCAGGCGCCGGTTGGCGGCGCGGGCCTTCGCCCACACCGCGGCGTACGACAAGGCCGTCGCCGAGTGGTGCGCCATGGAGCTCGCCGCGGATCCCGAGTGGTGGCCGGCGTACGCCGGGCTCGCGCTCGAGCGCGCGGCCGTGCTGCGTTACGGGGAGAACCCGCACCAGAGGGGAGCACTGTACGTCGACCCCGACGCCGCGCCGGGGATCGCGCAGGCGACGCCGTTGCACGGCAAGGAGATGTCGTACAACAACTACGTCGACGCCGACGCGGCACTGCGCGCGGCCTTCGACCTCGACGGACCCACAGTCGCCATCATCAAGCACGCGAACCCGTGCGGCATCGCCGTCGGCTCGGACATCGCCGAGGCGCACGCCCGGGCCCACGCCTGCGACCCGGTGTCAGCGTTCGGTGGCGTCATCGCGGCGAACCGCCCGGTGACACTCGCCATGGCGCAGCAGGTCGCGGAGGTCTTCACCGAGGTCGTCGTCGCTCCGGCCTTCGAGCCCGACGCCTACGCTCTGCTGACCCAGAAGAAGAACGTGCGGCTGCTGGAGCTGCCAGACGGCTACGCGCGCGACAGTGTGGAGTGGCGGCAGGTCAGCGGTGGCGTGCTGGTGCAGACGGGTGACCGGATCGACGCGCCGGGCGACGACCCGGCGTCCTGGACGCTCGCGGCAGGTCCCGCCGCCGATGCGGCCACGCTCGCGGACCTGGCGTTCGCGTGGCGGACGGTGCGGGCGGTCCGCTCCAACGCCATCCTGCTCGCCCGGGACGGCGCCAGCGTGGGCGTCGGCATGGGACAGGTGAACCGGGTCGACTCCTGCCGGCTGGCCGTCGAGCGGGCGGGTGCGGACCGTGCGCGCGGCGCGGTGGCGGCGTCCGACGCCTTCTTCCCGTTCGCGGACGGCCTGCAGGTGCTGCTCGACGCGGGCGTCCGCGCGGTCGTCCAGCCCGGCGGCTCGATCCGCGACGCCGAGGTGGTGGCCGCCGCGGAGGCCGCCGGGGCGACGCTCTACCTGACCGGTACCCGTCACTTCGCCCACTGACGCACCGACCCACCGACAGGAGCTCTTTGATGACCGCACGGCTGCTGGACGGCGCCGCCACCCTCGCGACGATCAAGGGCGAGCTCGCCGTTCGCGTGGCCGCCCTGCGCGAGCGCGGCGTGGTGCCCGGCCTGGGGACGATCCTGGTCGGCGACGACCCGGCCAGCCACTGGTACGTGCGGGCCAAGCACCGGGACTGCGCCGAGATCGGGATCGAGAGCATCCAGCGCGAGCTGCCGGCGGGCACGTCGCAGGCGGAGGTCGAGGCGGTCGTCGACGAGCTCAACGCCGACCCCGCCTGCACCGCCTTCCTGGTGCAGCAGCCCACCGGCCTGGACGAGTTCGCGATCCTCGGCCGGGTCGACCCGGTCAAGGACGTCGACGGGCTGCACCCCACCAACCTCGGCTGGCTGGTGCTGGGCAAGCCGGCGCCGGTGCCGTGCACGCCGGCCGGCGTCATCGAGCTGCTGCGCAGGCACGGCGTCGAGATCCGGGGCGCGAACGTCTGCGTGATCGGGCGCGGGCTGACCGTGGGACGCCCACTCGGCCTGATGCTGACCCGGCGCAGCGAGAACGCCACGGTCACGTTGTGCCACACCGGGACCCGCGACCTCGCGGGGCATGTGCGCCAGGCCGACATCGTGGTGGCGGCGGCCGGCGTGCCGGGCATCGTCCGGGGGGACATGGTGCGACCCGGGGCGGCGGTCCTGGACGTCGGCGTCAGTCGGGTGACCGGCGAGGACGGCAAGGCGCGGATCGCGGGCGACGTCGCACCGGACGTCGTGGAGGTGGCCGGGTGGGTCAGCCCCAACCCCGGCGGCGTCGGGCCGATGACCCGCGCCATGCTGCTGGCCAACGTCGTCGAGGCGGCCGAGCGGTCCCTCGCGTGAGCCCAGCGCCCCTCGGCTCACGCCTGCTGGGGCCCTGGCTGCTGCTGGCGACGGGGACGGCGGTGGCGGTGGCCCTCGTCGTCACCGGGCACCTCAAGGCCGGCGCCAACGTGCTCGGCGGGACGCTCGCGCTCACGGCACTGTTGCGGGCCGCGCTCCCGCTGCGGCTGGCCGGCGCCGTCGCCGCGCGATCGCGCGTCGTCGACGTCCTCATGCTCTCTGCCGCCGCGGTTGCGGCGTTGGTGCTGGCGGCCACCCTCCCGACCCCGTGACGGCGGCCGCCAGCAACAGTTGTCTTACTTGATCAGACCCAGCGTCTTGACGGCGTCCCGCTCGTCGGCGAGCTCGGCCGCGCTCGTGTCGATCCGCGACCGGGAGAAGTCGTCGATGTCCAGGCGCTGCACGATCTCGTAGCGGCCGTCCCGGACGGTCACCGGGAAGGAGGAGATCAGGCCCTCCTCGACGCCGTACGACCCGTCCGACGGCACAGCCATCGACACCCAGTCGCCCTCGGGCGTGCCGAGCACCCAGTCGCGGGCGTGGTCGATGGTGGCGTTGGCAGCGCTGGCCGCGGAGGACGAGCCCCGCGCGGCGATGATCTCGGCGCCGCGTTGCTGCACCTTGGGGATGAACTCGTTCTCCAGCCAGGCCTGGTCGCCGACCAGCTCGGCGGCGTTCTGGCCGCGCACCTCGGCGTGGAAGATGTCGGGGTACTGCGTCGCGGAGTGGTTGCCCCAGATCGTCATCTTCTTGATGTCGGTCACCGGGGCGCCGGTCTTGGCCGCCAGCTGGGCGATGGCCCGGTTGTGATCCAGCCGGGTCAGCGCGGTGAAGCGCTCCGCGGGGACGTCCGGTGCGTTCCGCTGCGCGATCAGGGCGTTGGTGTTGGCCGGGTTGCCGGTGACCAGGACCTTGACGTCGTCCGCTGCCACGTCGTTGATCGCGCGGCCCTGGCCGGTGAAGATGGCGCCGTTCGCCTCGAGCAGGTCCCCGCGCTCCATGCCCTTGGTCCGCGGCCGCGCGCCCACGAGCAGCGCCAGGCTGATGCCGTCGAAGACCTTCGTCGGGTCGTCACCGATCTCCACCTTCGACAGCAGCGGGAAGGCGCAGTCGTCGAGCTCCATGACCACTCCCTCCAGCGTCTTCAGCGCCGGCGTGATCTCCAACAGCCGCAGCTCGACCGGGGTGTCCGGGCCGAGCAGCGCACCGCTGGCGATGCGGAACAGCAGGCTGTAGCCGATCTGGCCGGCCGCTCCGGTGACGGCGACCTTGACGGGAGTGGGGCTCACGACGTGCTCCTTGGGGGGACGGCGGCGGCGTCGGCCCGGACGGCGCCGACGCGCTGCCGACGCTAGCAAGGTCTCGGCCGGTCGCACCTGCCCGTCGTCCCGGCGTCCACTGGGCGCCGTTGCTACACCCGTTCGGTGTCGCGGGGTTCCCCCGCTACGGACCTATTGCAGTAGGGGCGCCCCGCGGACTTATCGGGGCCGAAAGCGGGTCTGGCTGTAGTGCCCCTTGCGGAACGCGAACACCGTCGTCGGCGCGATCCGGAAGACCAGGGCCCGGTTGCCGACCGGACCGACGAACACGCCGTCGCGCACGTCGAAGTGCCACTCGTGGCCGTACTTCTCGACGTACGCCTCGGCCACCCGCCGCAGCCGCTCCTCGTCCACGACCCGCTCGGCATCGCCTTCCACCACGACATCGAGGCCGTCGCCGAGGCCGTTCCCGCCGGTGGTCAGGACGCACTGCCGGTTCACCGCCAGGTTCCTGCCCTTCCGCTCGTCGGCGCCGGTGCAGAACCAGGGCGCCTCCTGCTCCCACACGGTGAGCAGCGGGGTCACGTGTGGGCGGCCGTCCGGGCGGATGGTGGTGAGCCAGGACGTCGGCGCCTCGCGCAGCACCTGCCTGGCCTCCTGCCAGGTCGCGGGTGTCGCGCCCTCCTCGCTGTAGCGGGCGTCCAGCTCGGCGGTGGGGTCGGTGTCGGAGGTCATGGGGGTAGGACCGAGGATGGTGCCGCGACTCATCGCCGCACGGCTGGCACCGGTCCAGCCGGGACGATATCTTGACGTCAAGAGGTCAGACGCAGCGCAGCGGACAGGAGTGGGACACCCATGGCGAAGATCAAGGTGGCGGGCCCCGTCGTCGAGCTCGACGGCGACGAGATGACCCGGATCATCTGGCAGTTCATCAAGGACCGGCTGATCCACCCTTACCTGGACGTGGACCTGCGCTACTACGACCTGAGCATCGAGCACCGCGACGGCACCGAGGACCAGGTGACGGTCGACGCCGCCAACGCCATCAAGGAGCACGGGGTCGGCGTCAAGTGCGCCACGATCACGCCGGACGAGGCGCGGGTCGAGGAGTTCGGCCTGAAGAAGATGTGGCTGTCGCCGAACGGGACGATCCGCAACATCCTCGGCGGCGTGGTCTTCCGCGAGCCGATCATCATCAGCAACATCCCCCGGCTGGTGCCCGGCTGGACCAAGCCGATCGTCATCGGCCGCCACGCCCACGGCGACCAGTACAAGGCCACGAACTTCAAGGTGCCCGGCGCGGGCCAGCTGACCATCACCTTCACGCCTGAGGACGGCTCCGAGCCGATCCAGCACGTCGTCGCCAACTACGGCGAGGACGGCGGCGTAGCGATGGGCATGTACAACTACAACCGGTCCATCGAGGACTTCGCCCGGGCCTCGTTCTCCTATGGCCTTCAACGCGGCTACCCGGTGTACCTCTCCACCAAGAACACGATCCTCAAGAGCTACGACGGCGCCTTCAAGGACATCTTCGCCGACGTCTTCGAGCGGGAGTTCAAGGCCGAGTTCGAGACCGCAGGGCTCACCTACGAGCACCGGCTGATCGACGACATGGTCGCCGCCGCGCTCAAGTGGGAGGGCGGCTACGTCTGGGCCTGCAAGAACTACGACGGCGACGTGCAGTCGGACACCGTGGCGCAGGGCTTCGGCTCGCTGGGCCTGATGACCTCGGTACTGATGACTCCGGACGGCCGGACGGTGGAAGCCGAGGCCGCCCACGGCACCGTCACCCGGCACTTCCGCCAGCACCAGCAGGGCAAGCCGACGTCGACCAACCCGATCGCGTCGATCTTCGCCTGGACCGGCGGGCTGAAGCACCGCGGCAAGCTCGACGGCACTCCCGAGGTCACGAAGTTCGCCGAGACGCTCGAGCGGGTCTGCGTGGAGACGGTCGAGAGCGGCAAGATGACCAAGGACCTGGCGCTGCTCGTCGGGCCGGACCAGGGCTGGCTCACCACCGAGGAGTTCCTCGCGGCTCTGGACGAGAACCTCGCGGCCGCGCAGGCCTGACGCCGGCGCGCACCGCGCCGACAGGAGCAACCGGGCCTGACGGGTCCTGAACCCCCCGCACCCCTGGTTGCTCCTGTCGGTGCGGCTCCCGAAAGACACCACCGTGCTGAGGATCATCACCGCGAACGTCAACGGCGTCCGCGCGGCCGCCCGGCGCGGCGGGCTGGACTGGCTGGCCGCCCAAGAGCCGGACGTCCTGTGCCTGCAGGAGGTCCGGGCGAGCGACGACCAGCTGGCGCAGGTGCTCGACGACGCCGGGCTGGGGGACTGGGCCGTCGCCCACACCGAGGCCGCCGCCAAGGGCCGGGCCGGCGTCGCGGTCCTCACCCGGGACCGACCGCTGGCGGCGCGCTACGGCCTCGGGCACGCCGAGTTCGAGGGCAGCGGCCGCTGGGCCGAGGTCGACCTGGCGACGGCGGCCGGACCCCTCACTGTGGTGTCGGCCTACGTGCCCACCGGCGAGACGGACACGCCCCGTCAGGAGCACAAGTACCGTTTCCTGGACGCCATGGGCGCCCGGATGCGGTCGCTACGCGGCGCCGGCGACGCCCTGGCCGTGGTGATGGGCGACCTCAACGTGGCCCACCGCGAGGCGGACCTGAAGAACTGGAAGGGCAACCTGAAGAAGTCTGGTTCCCTGCCGGACGAGCGCGCATACCTGGACCGGTGGCTCTCTGACGACGGCGGCTGGGTCGACGTGCAGCGCGCGCTCGCGGGCGAGGGCCCGGGCCCGTACACGTGGTGGTCCTGGCGCGGCCAGGCGTTCGACCGCGACACGGGTTGGCGGATCGACTACCAGCTCGCGACCCGGCCTCTGGCCGAGCGCGCCGTCAAGGCCGTGGCCGGACGGGCGCCTACCTA
Source organism: Actinomycetales bacterium (assembly GCA_035264765.1). Classification (GTDB taxonomy): domain Bacteria; phylum Actinomycetota; class Actinomycetes; order Actinomycetales; family Angustibacteraceae; genus DATFPQ01. The sequence continues at coordinate 6,818 of DATFPQ010000020.1, forward strand.
CGCCGAGCGGTGGAGCGACCACGCCGCCGTTGTGGCGGACTACGACCTGTAGCGGGCGGCGTCCCCGCTCGGCTGCCTACTTCCGGTCGTCCGGACAGTAGTAGCGCGGCGACGTGATCCCGCGTCCGTGCCATACGAGCAGAGCGCGGTACCAGCCCCGGTAGTAGTCCTCGTCGTACGGGCGGGCGCACCCGTACTGGAAGGTCTCCGTCCCGTTGAGCAGCTGCAGGTCGCTACGGCAGGCGACGACCGAGTGCCAGCTGTCGCGGCCGTACTGCTTCTGCAGGCACAGCTTGTCGCCGTTGTGGGGCTTGCACTGGCGCATCGGTTTGGAGTACTTGAGCCCGGCGGCGATCCCGCCGAAGACGCGCTCGACGATCCGCGCCCTTGGGTGGCAGGCTGCGCTCGCCTCCTGCGCCGTGGTGACGATTCCCAGCGACGTCAGGAGCGAGATGAGGCACAAGACAATGGTAAACCGGCGCATGTCGCGCACCCCTCCGAAGGGTTGCCTCTCGGGTGCCCAGCATCCAATTCTTGCCGCGCGTCAAGGCAATACCAACGTAGCGGGATGGGGCGGGAAGTCAAGGCCCTCCCCGGGCACTCAGACCACCCGACGGGCCGATGGCGAGGGCTCGGCGAGCAGGAAGCGCGGGGCGTGTAGCCCGGAGCTGCCGAACGCGGCGTCGACCGCCGCGGCGACCTCCTGCACGGAGTCGGCGGGCACCAGCGCGACGGCCGAGCCACCGAAGCCGCCGCCGGTCATCCGGGCGCCGACCGCGCCGGCCGAGCGCGCTGCCTCGACCGCGACGTCGAGCTCGCGCGAGGAGACCCGGTAGTCGTCCCGCAGGGACGCGTGCGAGGCGTCGAGCAGCGGGCCGATGTCCGCGAGCCGGCCACTGCCGGAGGACGCTGCGTCCAGCAGCGCGACCGTCTCGCGGACCCGGCCGATCTCGGTCAGGACGTGCCGGGCCACGGCGTGCAGGGCCTGGTCGGTCAGCCGGCCGAGCACCTTGTCCACCGGCTCTTCGGCGACCTCGCGCAGGGTGGCGACGCCAAGCGCGCGGGCCGCCTCCTCGGTGGCCGCCCGGCGCTGCGCGTACTCGCCCCCGGCGTGCGTGTGCTCCGCCCGCGTGTCGATGACCAGCAGGGCCATGCCGCCACCACGGGGATCCAGCGGCACCTGCCGGGTGGACCCGTCCCGGGTGTCGAGCAGCAGGGCGTGGCCGGAGGTGCAGCGCAGCACCGCCGCCTGGTCCATCCCGCCGGTCGGAGCCTGCGCGACCTCGTTTTCCGCGCGCACACACACCTGGGCGAGCCGTGCGCGCCCGGCATCGTCGGCCGCTAGCCCCAGGCCGGCCAGGTCGTCCAGCGCCAGGGCCGTGGCGCACGACAGCGCCGCGGACGACGACAGCCCCGATCCCACCGGAACCTCGCTGTCGACGAGCGCGTCGATCGAGAACGCCTCTCCCGGCAGGTCCTCGGTCTCGGTCAGCACGGCCGCGACGCCGGCGACGTAGGCCCCCCAGCCGCCCGGCGTGCCTGGCCCGACCTCGGCCAGGGCCACCCGCACCGGCTCCTGCGGACGCTGCACCGAGCGCGCGACGACGTGCCCGTCCCGACGGTGCGACGCCGCCACGAGCGTCGTGTGCGGCAGTGCGAACGGCAGGCAGAGCCCGTCGGCGTAGTCGACGTGCTCGCCGATCAGGTTCACCCGCCCGGGGGCGGCCCACACGCCGTCGGGTGGATGTCCCACCTCGGCGGCGAAGCGCTCCGCGAGCTCGGCGGCCCGCTCCCCGAGGTCCTGCGACGGCGACCAGTCCGGCCCGCTCACGCGCCCGCCTCTCGTAGCCGGTCGGCGATCCGCTCCGGCGTCGTGTCGTAACTGAAGGCACCCATGCCGGTCTCGGAACCGGCCAGGTAGGTGAGCCTGCCAGGCGCGCGGCGCACCGTCATGTCGGACACGTCGACGAGGTCTACCAGGTCCGCGACCCGGGCGCCGCCGTACCGGCGCTCCGGCGTCCTCCTGGACGTGAGCCACCCGGCCCTGGGTAGGCAGCGGAGGTCGGTCCGGCAGCCGGGCACGCCGTCGGACCGGTGCTGGACGCCGCGACGAAGGGACGACCCGGTGAGTGACCTCAGGCTGCTGCGCGCTGGCGGTACCGCTCTGCTGCTGGACGCCCGTGGCGACGGACCGCCGTTGGTGCTGCACTGGGGCGCCGACCCGGGGCCGCTGGACGACGAAGCGCTGGCCGAGCTGGCGCTCGCCCTGGTCCCCGACGTCGCGGGGAGCGCCTTCGACGAGGTCACCCGGCCCAGCATCGTGCCCGGCGAGGCCGAGGGGTGGTCCGGCCGGCCCGGCCTGGCGGGCCAGCGACCCGGTGGCGGGCCGCCCCTGCGGCTGCTGAGGACCGCGCCGGTGGAGGTCGACGCGCGCCCGGACGGCGGCTGCGAGCTGGTCGTGGGCCTCGCCGACGAGGAGGCGGGCGTGCGGATCGTCGTCCAGCTGCGGTTGGAGGCGTCCGGAGTGCTGCGGATGCGGCAGGTCGTTACCGCCACGGCGGCCCAGGGCTGGTCGCTCGCCGGTGCCCTGAGCCTGCTGCCGGTGCCCTCGCGCGCCGCCGACGCCCTGGACACCACCGGACGATGGTGCCGCGAGCGCTCGCCGCAACGCGGCCCCGTGCTGCACGGCGCTCGGGCGCGCGAGTCGCGCCGCGGCCGCACCGGACACGACGCGCCCACGGTGCTGGTGGCCGGCACCGCCGGTTTCGGCTTCCGGCACGGCGAGGTCTGGGGGGCGCACGTGGCCTGGAGCGGTGACCAGGTACACGTGCTCGAGCGCCTGCCCGAGGGTCACACGCTGCTCGGTGGCGGCGAGCTGCTGCGTCCGGGGGAGGTCGAGCTGGCGCGGGGGCAGTCCTGGACGAGCCCGTGGACGGTCTTCGTCTGGTCGGACAAGGGGCTGGACGGCCTGAGTGCCCGGCTGCACACGTTCCTACGCGCTCGTCCGAACCACCCGACGTCCCCGCGGCCGCTGGTGCTCAACACCTGGGAGGCGGTCTACTTCGACCACGACCTGGCCCGGCTGCTGGCCCTGGCCGAGACCGCCGCCGGCATCGGGGTGGAGCGCTTCGTGCTGGACGACGGCTGGTTCCGGGGTCGACGCAGCGACTCGGCGGGCCTCGGTGACTGGACCGTCGACCCGGAGGTCTGGCCGAAGGGACTGCACCCACTCTTCGACCGGGTCCGCGAGCTCGGCATGCAGGTGGGCCTCTGGGTGGAGCCCGAGATGGTCAACCTCGACTCCGACCTCGCCCGTCGGCACCCGGACTGGCTGCTGTCCGCGGCCGAGCGGCTGCCCCTGCCCTGGCGTCGCCAGCAGGTCCTGGACCTGGCGAGGACCGAGGCGTTCGCGTACCTCCTGGAGCGGCTGGACGCCCTGGTCACCGAGTACCGGCTGGACTACCTGAAGTGGGACCACAACCGCGACCTCCACCTCGCCGCCCACGGGGGCAGGCCAGGCGTCCACGCCCAGACCCATGCGCTGTACCGGCTGCTGGACGCCCTGCGCGAGCGGCACCCCGGCCTGGAGATCGAGTCCTGCGCGTCCGGCGGCGCGCGGGTCGACCTCGGCATCCTGGACCGCACCGACCGGGTGTGGGCGTCGGACACCAACGACGCCGTGGAGCGCCAGCAGATCCAGCGCTGGACCGGCCTGCTGCTGCCGCCCGAGCTGGTCGGCGCGCACGTCGGCCCGCCGCGCGCGCACACCACCGGCCGCGTCGTGGACCTCGGCATGCGGCTGCTCACCAGCCTGTTCGGGCACGCCGGCATCGAGTGGGACGTCACCACCTGCAGCCCTCAGGAGCTGGACCGGCTGCGCGCCTGGGCCGCGCTCTACCGGGAGCTGCGGCCGCTGCTGCACTCCGGCGTCACCGTGCGGGCCGACCTGGCGGACGACGGCCTGCTGCTGCACGGCGTGGTCGCGCAGGACCGCTCCCACGCGGTGTACGCCTGCGTACGGACCCGCACCGGCGAGCTCGTGGACCCCGGGCCCCTGCCGCTGCCCGGCCTGGATGGCGGGCGCCACTACCGGGTGCGCCGCCGGACCGAGCTGGACGACCCAGGCGCCAACGGCTCGGGGCCGACGTCGGGGCCGCCGTGGACGTTGCGTACGGACGGGGTGGTGCTGCCCGGATCCGCTCTCGCCACGCCCGGTCCGGCGGCGCCGATGCTGCGCCCCGCCACCGGAATCCTGCTGGAGGCGACGGATCTGCCCTGAGCGTCGTGCGCGGAGGTCTCCTGACACAATGCCGGGCATGCCCGAGACTCCTCCCGACCACCGGCCGCCGAGGGTGCTGTCGGGGATGCAGCCCACGAGCGACTCCCTGCACCTGGGGAACTACCTCGGTGCGCTCATGCACTGGGTGCGACTGCAGCAGACCCACGACGCGTTCTACTGCGTGGTCGACCTGCACGCCATCACCGTGGACGTCGACCCGGCCCTGCTGCGCGACCGCACCCGGCGCACCGCAGCGCAGTACCTGGCGGGCGGCGTGGACCCCGAGCGGTCCACCCTGTTCGTGCAGAGCCACATCCCCGAGCACGCCGAGCTCGCTTGGGTGCTGGGGTGCATCACCGGCTTTGGCGAGGCCGGGCGGATGACCCAGTTCAAGGACAAGTCCCTGCGGCACGGGGCCGACCGCGCCTCCGTGGGCCTGTTCACGTACCCGGTGCTCATGGCGGCCGACATCCTGCTCTACCAGACCGACCAGGTTCCCGTGGGCGAGGACCAGCGCCAGCACCTCGAGCTGACCCGCGACCTGGCCCAGCGGTTCAACACCCGGTTCGGCCCGACCTTCACCGTTCCTGAGCCCCACATCGTCCGGGAGACCGCCAAGATCTACGACCTGCAGGAGCCCACCGCCAAGATGAGCAAGACGGCGGCGACGATGGCCGGCGTCATCGACCTGCTGGACGACCCCAAGGTGACGGCCAAGAAGATCCGGTCTGCGGTCACGGACACCGAGCGCGACGTCCGCTACGACGTCGAGGCCAAGCCCGGCGTCTCGAACCTGCTGTCGATCTACTCGGCACTGTCCGGGCGCTCGGTCGAGGAGCTGGAGAAGGACTACGCCGGCAAGGGCTACGGCGACCTCAAGGGCGACCTCGCCGGTGTCGTGGCTGGTGTGCTGACGCCGTTCCGCGAGCGTGCGCTCGGCTACCTGGACGACACCGCGACGCTGGACGACGTGCTGGCCGCCGGGGCGGACAAGGCCCGCGCGGTCGCCTCCGCAACGCTGGAGCAGGTCTACGACGGGGTGGGGTTCCTGCGGCCGGCCCGCTGGATGCGTCGATGACGGACCCCGCCCCGGACGCCCAGCGGACGATCGGGGTTGCGGTGTCGATCCCGGAGCCGTGGGGCGAGCAGCTGCGCGCGCACCGGGCGTCCTTCGGCGACCCCGCGGCAACCTCCATCCCGACGCACGTGACGCTCCTACCCCCGACACAGGTTCCGCCGCCCGAGGACGCCGTCATCGAGAATCACCTGGCCGCCGTCGCGGAGTCCGCCTGCCCGTTCGATATCCACCTGCGGGGGACGGCGACCTTCCGGCCGGTGTCGCCGGTGGTCTTCGTGCAGCTGGTGGAGGGCATCGGCGGCTGCGAGCGACTGGAGCGCGCGGTGCGGAATGGCCCGCTCAAGCGGTCGCTGCAGTTCTACTACCACCCCCATGTCACGGTCGCGCACCACCTGCCGGACGAGGCGCTGGACCGCGCCTTCACCGAGCTGGCCGACTTCGAGTGCCGGTTCCGGGTGGAGGAGTTCCACCTCTACGAGCACGGGAACGACGGCGTCTGGCGCACTCGGCGGGCGTTCGGCTTCGGCCGCGACGAGTGAGCGCCACGTCCCGGCTGCTGGACCGGCTCCGGGCCACGCGCCCGTACCGTTCCTGGGACCGGTACACCACCGCTCGCGGCAACGTGCTCGCCGGCGGGATGGCGTACCTGGGGTTCTTCTCGGTGATCCCGGCGCTGGTCCTCGCCTTCACCGTCTTCGGCTTCGTGCTGGCCGGGCACCCCGCGCTGTTCGACCAGGTGGTCGAGTCGATCTCGCAGACGCTGCCGGGAGTGGTGCGTGACGAGGCGCACCCGAACGGGCTGATCGACGCCAGCAACCCCCCGGCGCCGAGCGCGCTCACGATCACTGGGCTGGTCAGCCTGGTCACGCTCCTGCTGGCCGGAACCGGCTGGGTCGACGCGCTCCGCGAGGGCGTGCGAGCCGTTTTCGGCCAGCCCACGCTGGCCATCAACCCGGTCAAGGGCAAGCTCGTGGACCTGCTGCTGCTGGGGACGCTCGGTCTGGCGTTCGTCGTGAGTGGCGCGCTCTCGCTCGCCGTCAGCTCGGCCGGCTCCTGGATCCTCGACCAGCTCGGCGCCGACCCGGGGTCCCTCGTCGGTCAGGTGGTGCTGCGCGGCGGGGCCGTGCTGGCGGTCCTGGCGGCCGACACGCTGCTGGTCGTCGTGGTCCTGCGCCTGATGAGCGGCCTGGACCTGCCGCGGTCGGACGTGCTGCAGGGCTCGCTGTTCGGCGCCGTCGGCCTTGGAGTGCTGAAGCAGGTCAGCGGGCTGCTGCTGGCCGCGGCGGCGCGCCGGCCCGTGCTCGGCAGCTTCGCCGTCATCATCGGCCTGCTGGTGCTGCTGAACCTGATCAGCCGGATCCTGCTGCTGTCCGCTGCCTGGGCGGCGACCCGGGCCGCCGAGAGCAGCCGGGTCGCGGCGGCCGCCGCGGCCGGTTCTCCCGTGCCGCCGGGGCCGCGGGAGGCCGCGTTGCCCGGCTCCGCCGGGTTGCCCGGCTCCGCCGCGTTGCCCGGCTCCGCCGCGTTGCCCGGCTCCGCCGCCTTGCCCAGCTTCGGCCAGCGGTCCGCCGACCGGACCGCCGTGGTGGCCGGTGCGGTGCTCGGCCTCATCCTCGCGGTCGGCTGGCGCGGCGCGCGCGACGGGCTGCGATCAGCCGCCGACGCCGTACGACGGCAGCCATAGCTCCGGCGAGCGCCACCAGAACCAGGCCCACCGTCACGCCCGTCGGGAGGCCGGACCCCTTCCGCGGGTCGGCCGAAGCCGCTGACGGCTGCGTTCCGGCCCCGGTTGCTCCGGCCGTTGCTTCGGCCTGGACGGCGGGTGGCGTGCGACTCGGGGTGGGCTGGGTAGGCGTCGCCGGGCGGGCGGTCGCGGCCACCTCCCCGCGGTTCACCAGGCGCCCCACCGGACGCGCCTGAGCGCCATGGGCGAACGCCCAGTCCAGCAGCGCGGCCGTGGGCCGCCAGCTCCCGTCCCCGCGGCGCAGTGCCGCGACGAGGTAGGTGCGGCCGCCGCGGCTCGCCGCGCCTACGACCGACCAGCGTGCGGCCACCGTGTAGCCGTTCTTGACCCCGATGGCGCCGTCGTAGTTGGCCAGCAGCCGGTTGTGGTTCTGGATCTGGTAGCGGCCGCGTCGCTTGCCGCGCACCTCCTTGCCGGGAAAGTCGACGTATCGGGTGGCGACGAGCTGTCGGAAGGCCGGAACCCGCATCCCCGCGCGTGCGAACAGCGCGAGGTCGTAAGAGCTCGTCACCTGGCCCGGCGCGTCCAGGCCGCTGGGGTTGCGGACCACCGTGTCACGTGCGCCGAGCGCGATCGCCTCCGCCTGCATGCGTGCCACCGTCAGCTGGACTCCGCCGGCCGCACGCGCCAGCGCGGTGGCGGCGTCATTGCCTGAAGACAACATCATCCCCTGCAGCAGCTGGCGCACCGTGTACGAGGAGCCTGGGGCGAGGCCGACCTTGCTGCCCTCCACCGCGTCGCCCGGCTCCGCGCGGACGACGGCGTCGGGGCGCACCCGGGGGAGCACGGTGAGCGCGGTCAGCGACTTCAGGGCGCTCGCGGGCAGCCAGCGCGCGTGCGCGGCCTTGGCCACGAGCACCGTGCCCCGGTCCAGGTCGGCCAGCACGTACGAGCCCGCCTTCATCGCGGGTGGGCGGGGTACGCCGGGCGGCAGGTCGACCACCACGCCCGGGGCTGCCAAGCGCGGGCCCCCGACGACGGTGGCGCCGGGGGGAGTCGTGGTCGCTGCGCGCGTGGCTTCGGGCCCGGTGGTCGTCGTCGTGGTGCTCGGTGCCGCGGCAGCGCCGGGCGGCGCGGCGACGGTGCCCAGCAGCGTGGCCGCCGCCGCAAGCAGGGCGACGTCGGTGAACCGGCGGTGCCGCGGCAGCGTCGTCACACCTTGCGCGTGAGCAGCGCGCGCTTGACCTCTTGGATCGCCTTCGTGACCTCGATGCCCCGCGGGCACGCCTCGGTGCAGTTGAAGGTGGTGCGGCAGCGCCACACGCCTTCCTTGTCGTTCAGGATCTCCAGCCGCAGGTCGGACCCCTCGTCCCGGCTGTCGAAGATGAACCGGTGCGCGTTGACGATGGAGGCGGGGCCGAAGTACTGACCGTCGCCCCAGAACACCGGGCACGACGTGGTGCAGGCGGCGCACAGGATGCACTTCGTCGTGTCGTCGTAGCGCTCCCGCTGGGCCTGGCTCTGCAGCCGCTCACGGCTGGGCTGGTTGCCCCGCGTGATGAGGAACGGCATGACCTCGCGGTAAGCCGCGAAGAAGGGGTCCATGTCGACGACGAGGTCCTTCTGGACCGGCAGCCCCTGGATCGGCTCGACCGTGATCGGCTTATTCGGGTTGAGGTCCTTCAGCAGCGTCTTGCAGGCGAGCCGGTTCTTGCCGTTGATCCGCATGGCGTCCGAGCCGCAGACGCCGTGTGCGCACGAGCGCCGGAACGTCAACGAGCCGTCCTGCTCCCACTTGATCGTGTGCAGGGCGTCCAGCAGGCGGTCGGTGGCGTGGACGGTGACCCGGTAGTCCTCCCAGTGCGGCTCGGCGTCGCGCTCGGGGTCGTACCGACGCATCCGCAGCGTGACGTCGAAGCTGGGCACGGCGCCCGCCTCGGCGCCGCCCTTCTCCGCCTCCCGGACCTGCTCGCGCGCCTGGCGCTCCTCGCCGGCGTCCGGCTGGGCCGGTGCCGCGGCTGGCACCGCGTCGGCCACGCGGCCGGCCGCCTCGTCGCGGGGGGCCGACGTGGGCTGCGCGGGCTCACGGGCCTGCAGCGGCCTCCCGTCCGGGCCGGTGGCGGTCTCGGGGTCGATCGGCGGCGTGCCCGCGCTACCTTCCACGGAGAACGCCTGCTCGTCGTCCTTGGCCATCAGTACTTGCGCTCCATCGGCTCGTAACGGGTCTGGACGACCGGCTTGAAGTCCAGGCGGATCCTGTGCCTACCGTCCTCGTCGGTCTCGCGGTAGGCCATCGTGTGCCGCATGTAGTTGACGTCGTCGCGGTGCGCGTAGTCCTCGCGGAAGTGCCCGCCGCGGGACTCCTTTCGCTCCAGCGCGCCGAGCACGATGACCTCGGCGAGGTCGAGCAGGAAGCCGAGCTCCACGGCCTCGAGCAGGTCGGTGTTGAACCGCTTGCCCTTGTCCTGCACCGAGACGTTGCGGTAGCGCTCCTGCAGCATCTCGATGTCGCTCAGGGCCTGCTTCAGCGAGCCCTCGGTGCGGAAGACCTGCGCGTTGCGGTCCATGGTCTCCTGCAGGTCGCGGCGGACCGCTGCCACCCGCTCGCCCTCGGGGCGTCCGCGCATCCGCTCCAGCAGGTCCACGGTGGCGGCCGCGGGCGTGTCCGGCAGCTCCACCAGCGGGGCGGTCCGGGTGAACTCGGCGGCCGCGATGCCGGCCCGGCGTCCGAAAACGTTGATGTCGAGCAGCGAGTTCGTGCCCAGCCGGTTCGAGCCGTGCACGGACACGCACGCCACCTCACCCGCGGCGTACAAGCCGGGGACGACGTGAGTGTTGTCGCGCAGAACCTCTGCCTGGATGTTCGTCGGCACGCCGCCCATCGCGTAGTGCGCCGTCGGGTACACGGGTACCGGCTCGGTGTACGGCTCGACGCCGAGGTACGTCCGCGCGAACTCGGTGATGTCCGGCAGCTTGGCGTCGATGTGGGCCGGCTCCAGATGGGTGAGGTCGAGCAGCACGTAGTCCTTGTTCGGCCCGCAGCCGCGTCCCTCGCGGACCTCGTTCGCCATCGAGCGGGCGACGATGTCGCGGGGCGCGAGGTCCTTGATGGTCGGGGCGTAGCGTTCCATGAAGCGCTCCCCGTCACTGTTGCGCAGGATCGCGCCCTCGCCGCGCGCCGCCTCGGACAGCAGGATGCCCAAGCCGGCCAGGCCGGTCGGATGGAACTGGAAGAACTCCATGTCCTCCAGCGGGAGCCCGTGGCGGTAGGCGATGCCCATGCCGTCCCCGGTCAGGGTGTGCGCGTTCGACGTCGTCTTGTACACCTTGCCGGCGCCACCGGTGGCGAGCACGACGGCCTTGGCCCGGAAGACGTGGATCTCGCCGGTCGCCAGCTCGTAGGCCACGACGCCGGACGTGCGGACGTCGTCGCCCGCACCGGTGAGGAGCAGGTCGAGGACGTAGAACTCGTTGAAGAACTCCACCTCGTGCTTGATGCAGTTCTGGTAGAGCGTCTGCAGGATCATGTGCCCGGTGCGGTCCGCGGCGAAGCAGGACCGGCGGACGGCCGCCTCGCCGTGGTTGCGGGTGTGGCCACCGAACCGGCGCTGGTCGATCCGGCCCTCGGGCGTCCGGTTGAACGGCAGTCCCATCCGCTCCAGGTCGAGCACCGCGTCGATGGCCTCCTTGCACATCACCTCGGCGGCGTCCTGGTCGACCAGGTAGTCACCGCCCTTGACGGTGTCGAACGTGTGCCACTCCCAGTTGTCCTCCTCGACGTTCGCCAGCGCGGCGCACATGCCCCCCTGGGCCGCGCCGGTGTGGGACCGGGTCGGGTACAGCTTGGTCAGGACCGCCGTCCGGGCCCGCTGGCCGGACTCCAGGGCCGCGCGCATGCCGGCGCCACCGGCACCGACGATGACGACGTCGTAGGTGTGGGTCTGCATCAGCCGACCTTCCTCACTTGGTGGTGCACACGGACGGCACCAGGTCGGACGCCGCACCCGCCGGGCACGGGTCGAAGGTGAAGATGACGAGGGTGCCGAGGAACATCACCAGCGCGGCGCTGAGGAGCAGCAGGGTCTTCAGGACGATCCGGGTGGTGTCCTTCTCCGCGTAGTCGTTGATGATCGTCCGGACGCCGTTGACACCGTGCAGCTCGGCCAGCCACAGCATCAGCAGGTCCCACGTCTGCCAGAAGGGGCTCGACCACTTGCCGGCGATGAAGGCGAAGTCCACCTGCTTGATGCCCTCGCCGGTCACCAGGTTGACGAACAGGTGCCCGAAGACGAGGGCGATGAGCAGCACGCCGGAGGCGCGCATGAACAGCCACGAGTAGAGCTCGAAGTTGCTGCGCGTGGCGCGGCTGCGTCGGTACTTGGCGCGAGGAGCGTCGATGGTTGTCATGCCAGTCGCTCCTCAGGCGAAGACGTGCATCAGGTGGCGGACGGCGAACGGCGCGAACACCAGCACGAACAGGGCGAGCACGCCCCAGAGCATCTGCCGCTGGTAGCGCGTCCCCTTCGCCCAGAAGTCCACCAGGATGATCCGCACGCCGTTGAACGCGTGGAAGATCACCGCCGCGACCAGCCCGGCCTCACCGAGCCCGACGATGGGGTTCTTGTAGGTGCCGATGACCTCGTTGTAGGCCTCGGGCGAGACGCGCACCAGAGCCGTGTCCATGACGTGCGCGAAGAGGAAGAAGAAGATGAGGACGCCGGTCACGCGGTGCGCGACCCACGACCACATCCCCTCGCGCCCCCGGTAGAGGGTGCCTGCGGGTGCCTGCGGCACGGGAAGACCTTTCGCCAGGCGACGGAGGACCCGCCACCGCCCGCAGCTGCACCGGACGGACGGCTTCGTCCACGACGTCGTCACTGTAGTGAGGTCACCGTCCCGGGGGCGCACCGGGCGCGCCCGGTGTAAGCAACTCCTCACGAGCCTGGCCGATCGGACGAACGGGCGTCCCCGGCGCGGGCCGCTCCGGTACGTTCGGGCCGTGCCCAGCGACACGACCAGACGACTCGAGGGTTTCTACGCCGTGGTGCCCGCCGGAGGCGCCGGCACCCGCCTGTGGCCGCTGTCTCGGTCGGACCACCCCAAGTTCCTGCACGACCTGACCGGCGAGGGCCGCTCGCTGCTGCAGGGGACGTGGCAGCGTCTGGCGCCGCTGAGCTCCGGGGTCTTCGTGGTGACCGGTTTCCCGCACGCCCACGCGGTCGCCGAGCAGCTGCCCCTGCTGCCGGAGTCCGACCTGCTGGTCGAGCCCTCGCCGCGCGAGTCGGCCGCCGCGATCGGCCTGGCGGCCGCCGTCCTGCACGCGCGCGACCCGGAGGCGGTGCTGGGCTCGTTCGCGGCCGACCACGTGATCGGCGACCTGCCCGCCTTCCGCGCGGCCGTGGGGGAGGCGGTCGCGGTGGCTCGCAGCGGGCGGCTGGTGACGGTCGGCATCGAGCCGACGCACCCGGCCACCGGCTTCGGCTACATCCGGGCCGGGGAGCCCCTCGACGTCCCGGGCGCGCCGAGCGCGGTGCAGGTGGAGGACTTCCGGGAGAAGCCGGACGCGGAGACCGCGGCGGAGTACGTCGAGAGCGGGCAGTACCGCTGGAACGCCGGCATGTTCGTGGCCCGGGCCGCCACCCTCCTGGACCTGCTGGACGAGTACCAGCCGGCGCTCGGGGCGGGGCTGCGCCGCCTGGGCGCCGCCTGGGACGGCCCACAGCAGCAGCGGGTGCTGCGCGAGGTGTGGCCGCGGCTGCCGCGGATCGCCTTCGACTACGCGGTCGCCGAGCCCGCCGCCGCCGCCCATCGGGTGGCCATGGTGCCCGCCCGCTTCGGCTGGGACGACGTCGGCGACTTCCACTCCCTCGCGGCGGTGCTCCCGGCGGCGCAGGGCCGGCTGCAGGTGCTGGGGGACGAGCACCGGGTGATCTCACGGGACTCCACCGGCGTCGTCGTGCCGTCGTCCGGGCGGCTGGTCGCGGTGCTCGGTCTGGAGGACGTCGTCGTGGTGGACACGCAGGACGCGGTGCTCGTGGTGCCGCGCTCGCGGGCGCAGGAGGTCAAGCACCTGGTCGACGAGCTGCGCATGCAGGGCCGGGTGGACTTGGTGTAGCGGCGAGGCGCCGCGTCCCGCCGTCCGCCGCCCCCTCGATGTGGCTGCCGGCCTGGCTGCGGGCGTGGCTGCGACGCATCGGTCGCTCGCGCAGCCGAACCGTCGCAGCCACGGTCGCATCCACACTCGGTGCCAGTGGAATCCACCTCATCGCGGGCCTTCCCACCGTCCACAGATCCTTTCGGGAGGCGTCGGCAGCCGTTGCGACGGCGCCAGCCTGCTGGGATGCGGCTCCCGCCTGACCTGCTGTCCCTCGCCGAGCAGCAGCGCGGCCTGCTGACCAGGGCGCAGCTCAGCGAGGCCGGTGTGTCCCGCGCCGCCTTGCGGTGGAACCTCGGGCGATCCTGGCGCCTCGTTCTGCCCGGCGTCCTCGCGCTGTTCACCGGCGGGGTGGACCCTGGCCAGCGACTGGTGGCGGCCCCGCTATGGGGCGGCCCTGCGGCGCAGCTCGGCTCGGTGACGGCCGCGCGGTGGCACGGGTTCGAGGTACCGGACGACGGCGTGGTCCGGCTGCTGGTGCCGGTCGGCAGCACCAACCGTCGGGAGGGCTTCGCGGTGCGCCGCCGCACGACGCGACTGGACCCGCACCCGTGGGCGCGCGGCCCCGTCACGGTGTGCTCCCGGGCACGTGCCCTCGTCGACGCGGCTCGGGAGCTGCGTGAGCCGGACACCGTCCGCCAGCTGATCGTCTCCGCCACGCAGCAGCGGCTGGTGCGCGAGAGCGACCTGCGGCACGAGCTCGAGGCCGGGCCGGTGGGGGGTAGTGCGGTCGTCCGTTCCGCGCCGGACGACGTTGCCACCGGGGCGTGGTCGATCCCCGAAGGGGAGGTCCTGCGCGAGCTCGCCACCAGCGCGGTGCTTCCCCGCGTCTGGCCCAATCCGGTGCTCGTCGCCGGCGACGGGACGCTGCTGCCATCGCCCGACTTCTGGCTGGACGACGTGGCGCTGGCCGGTCAGGTCCACTCTCGGCGCTACCACCTGCGCGACGAGCTGTGGGAGGGCACCGTCGAGGCCGACACGCTGCTCGGCGAGTACGGCGTCCCGGTGCTCGCGGAGACGCCCGCTGGCTTTATTCACCGATGAGGGCGCCGTCGCTAGTCTCGACGGGAGCCGAACGTCGCCGACGGGGCCTGCACCGAAGGAGCTGCCATGCCGGACGCCACCCCGGGGCGCGCGCCCGCCGAGGACCCCCGGGGCAGCACCGAGTCCGGCCTGCCGATACGGACGGTCTACGGCCCGGAGGCGCTGGAGGGCTGGGACCCTGCGCAGCGGCTGGGCGAGCCGGGGGCCTTCCCGTACACCCGCGGGGTGTACCCGAGCATGTACACGGGCCGACCGTGGACCATGCGGCAGTACGCCGGGTTCGGGACCGCGCGGGAGTCCAACGAGCGGTACCACCAGCTGGTGGCGGCGGGCACCGGCGGGCTGAGCGTCGCCTTCGACCTCCCCACGCAGATGGGGTACGACTCCGACGAGGCCATCGCCTCGGGGGAGGTCGGCAAGGTCGGCGTCGCCATCGACTCGATCGACGACATGCGGCTGCTGTTCCACGGCATCCCGCTCGGCGAGGTCTCGACGTCGATGACCATCAACGCGCCCGGAGCCGTGCTGCTCCTGCTCTACCAGCTGGTTGCCGAGGAGCAGGGGGTCGACCCCAAGCTGCTCACCGGGACGATCCAGAACGACGTCCTCAAGGAGTACGTCGCGCGCGGCACGTACATCTACCCGCCGCGGGAGTCGCTTCGGCTGGTCGCCGACTCCTTCGCCTACTGCCGCAGCGAGCTGCCCCGCTGGAACACCATCTCGATCTCCGGCTACCACATGGCGGAGGCCGGAGCCACGCCCGCTCAGGAGATCGCCTTCACGCTGGCCAACGCCCGCGCGTACGTGCGGGCCGCCTTGGACGCCGGGCTTGCCGTCGACGACTTCGCCCCCCGGCTGTCCTTCTTCTTCGTCGCCCGGACGACGCTCCTCGAGGAGGTGGCCAAGTTCCGCGCCGCCCGCCGGGTGTGGGCGTCGATGATGCGGGACGAGTTCGGCGCCCGTGACCCCAAGAGCATGATGCTGCGCTTCCACACCCAGACGGCCGGCGTCCAGCTCACCGCGCAGCAGCCGGAGGTGAACCTGGTACGGGTGGCGCTGCAGGGCCTGGGGGCCGTGCTCGGCGGCACCCAGAGCCTGCACACCAACTCCTACGACGAGGCGATCGCGCTGCCGTCGCAAAAGGCGGCCCGGCTCGCGCTGCGGACCCAGCAAGTGCTCGCGTACGAGACCGACATCACCAAGACCGTCGACCCGTTCGCCGGCTCGTACGTCGTCGAGTCGATGACCGACGACCTCGAGGACGCGGTGCGCGAGCTGATGCAGGCGGTGGAGGACCGGGGCGGGGCGGTGGCCGCCATCGAGGAGGGCTTCCAGAAGTCCGAGATCGAGCGGTCCGCCTACCGGGTGGCCCAGCAGATCGACACCGGCGAGCGGGTCGTCGTCGGGCTGAACCGGTTCGCCGTCGAGGAGGAGGAGCCGTACGAGCCGCTGCGGGTCGACCCGGCGATCGAGGCCGAGCAGGCCGAGCGGCTCCGGGCGCTGCGGGCCGAGCGGAACCAGCCGGCCGTCGAGGCGGCGCTCGACGCGCTCCGCCAGGCCGCGCGGGGCACCGACAACGTCCTGTACCCACTCCGGGAGGCGCTGCGGCTGCGCGCCACCGTGGGCGAGGTCTGCCACGCCCTGCGGGATATGTGGGGCACCTACGTCCCGCGGGACGCCTTCTGAGAGCCGCCCAGATCATGGCCCGTCGTCGGGCCGGGCGCGGCGCCAGTCGTTAGGGTGGCTGGATCGTGAGCGCCGAACCGACCCCTCCCGACGTCCCGACCCTCGCTGAGCTCGTTGCCGGTCTGAGCGACGAGCTCGTCGCCATCCGTCGGGACCTGCATGCGCACCCGGAGGC